>CAYRCC010000016.1:0-46532 GCA_964422725.1 uncultured Lachnospiraceae bacterium | reverse complement strand
ACAGCATTTCTGCTGAAATTTTTGAAAATGTCCTATTTGATATTGCAATTTAGTTATTTTTTAAAACATTTTTTTAAAATTAATTTCATAGATTAATTATAGTATGCCGAAAACGGAACGCCGGAATTTGTGCGGTGGTTTTAATACCGTTACTTATAGCAATAAATACCATTAATACAAAATAAATCAAAATAGTACAGATTATTCGGAAAAAAATAAAATTTTTATAATTTTTTTTCAAAAAACACTTGTTATGAAATTGTCAATATGTTAGAATAGATTTATATATAGTAATAAAAAAGATTGTTAAAAAAAAAACAAAATAGAAGGAGATGTCATTATGCAGCGCAAAATCACAATCATAGGTGCCGGCAGTGTTGGTGCTACCATAGCCTATACTTTATCCAAAGATGATATTGCATCTGAGCTTGTTCTGATTGATGTGAACAAGGAAAAGGTTGAAGGGGAGGTACTTGACATTATTCAGGGTACGTGTTTCCGTAATCCTATTTCGGTTATTGCCGGAGAATATGAGGACGCAAAGGACTCCGATATTGTAATAATCACCTCCGGCATTGCGCGTAAGCCGGGACAGACGCGCCTTGAGCTTACACAAACCAATGTAAACATACTCAAGAGTATTACGCCGAAAATTGTAGAGGTCGCTCCCGATGCACTTTACATTATTGTCAGCAATCCTGTTGACGTTATGACGTATGTGTTTACAAAAATTTCAGGGCTTCCCGAAAATCAGGTTATAGGCTCCGGTACAATACTTGATACAGCACGTTTGAAATACGGACTTTCCGAGCTTTTGCAGGTTGCACAAAAAAATATACACGCATATGTGTTCGGTGAACACGGCGACAGCTCGTTTATTCCGTGGTCGGCTGCCGATGTTGCAAGTATAAGCCTTGATGATTACTATAAATGCGCCGAAAAACTCGGAAGAAAGGTTGCACCGCTTGATAAAGACGAAATGCTTACATATGTACAAAAGTCTGGCGGCAAAATCATTGCGAACAAAGGCGCAACATTCTACGCCGTTGCAACAGCTGTCTGTGAGCTTTGCTCGATACTTACATCTTCTTCGGAATCAGTTGCGACAATTTCATCTATGATGCACGGCGAATATGGTATAGAAGATGTCTGTCTTAGTACGCTGACCTTGGTAGGTCCTAACGGAATTGCAGGCAAACTGCCGATGCGCCTTACCGACGAGGAGGTCGCAAAGCTGCAAAAGAGCGCAAAGTCGCTTAAAGATGTTATTGCACAGATTGAGTTATAACAAGATTTGGCAGAAAATGTTACAGAAAGGATTATGTCAGTTATGAAGTACAGTTACTATCCGGGATGTACTCTTAAAACCAAGGCAACACAGCTTGATAAGTATGCAAGAGCGTGTGCGTTGGCTTTGGGATTTGAATTGGAAGAAATAGAAAATTGGCAGTGCTGCGGCGGTGTGTATCCGTTGGGTTCAGACGAAATTGCCTCAAAGCTTTCGTCGGTACGCGCTTTGAATGAAGCAAAAACCAAGAGTCAGGATTTGATTACGCTGTGTTCTGCTTGTCATCACGTACTCAAAAGGGTAAACGATGATATGAAAAATGTTGAAGATATTCGTACAAAAGCAAATAATTATATGAATCCGGACGAACCGTATAACGGTGAAACGAATGTTTTGCATTATTTGGAGGTTCTCCGTGACCGTGTCGGTTTTGATAAAATAAAGGAAAAGACGGTGAATCCGCTTACGGGCAGAAAAATAGGTGCTTATTACGGCTGTCTGTTGCTCCGTCCGAGCGGTATACTTCAGTTTGATAATGCGGAAAATCCTACAATTATGGAGAACTTTATCCGCGCAATCGGTGCAGAACCGGTTGTATATCCGTATCGCAACGAATGTTGCGGAGGATATATCTCGCTCAAGGAAAAACAAATGGCAAAGAATATGTGCGATACTATTGCGGAAAGCGCGAAAGGTTTCGGTGCTCAAATGCTTATTACCGCCTGTCCGCTGTGTATGTACAATTTGAACAAGAGCTCGGATATTCCGGTATACTATTTTACCGAATTGTTGGCTGAGGCTCTCGGCGTAAAAGAGGAGGTATCGGAATGAGCGGTGTAAAAAATCAGGCTGAAAAAATTATGCAGATTAGCGGCGTTAATCCGCTTAAATGTATGAAGTGCGGCAAATGCTCGGCAACGTGCCCGTCTTTTAATGACATGGATATCAAGCCGCACCAGTTTGTTTCATATGTAATCAATAACGATATTGAAGCATTGACAAATTCAAAGTCACTTTGGAAATGCTTGTCGTGCTTTGCTTGCGTTGAACGTTGTCCGCGCGGAGTAAAGCCGGGCAAGCTGATTGATGCGGCAAGACAGGTAGTGGTACGTCAAAAAGGTCGGGACTATTTGAAAGCCGAAGAAATTCCGGAGCTGATTGACGACGATGTGCCGCAGCAGCTGTTAGTCAGTGCATTCAGAAGATACAGGAGGTGATTGTTGTGCAGAAAATAGGTGTTTTCGTCTGTCATTGCGGCAGTAATATTGCAGCTACGGTAGACGTAAAAAAAGTTGTTGAGGTTATCTCGGCAGAACCCGGTGTGGTTCACGCGGAAGATTACCAGTATATGTGTTCTGAGGCGGGTCAGGCTAAAATTGCCGCGGCAATCAAGGAAAAGGGGCTTACCGGAATCGTGGTTTGTTCGTGTTCACCGCGTATGCATGAGCAGACTTTCAGAAAAGCGGCTGAAAAAGCCGGTCTTAACCCGTATATGGTTGAAATAGCCAACATAAGAGAGCATTGCTCATGGATACACAAGGATATCGAGGAAGCAACCGAAAAAGCTGTTATACTTGCAAGAGCGGCAGTGGCAAAGGTAAATCTTAACGCACCTTTACAGCCGGGGGAGAGCAGAGTCACAAAAAGAGCGTTGGTTATCGGCGGCGGTATTGCCGGTATACAGACGGCGATTGATATAGCCGATGCGGGATATGAAGTCGATATTGTGGAGAAAACTCCGAGTATCGGCGGCAGAATGTCGCAGCTTGACAAAACATTCCCGACTCTTGACTGTTCGGCTTGTATTCTTACACCAAAAATGGTTGAGGCATCGGCACACGAAAAAATCAATATCTACACTTACAGTGAAGTGGAAAAGGTAACCGGATTTGTCGGTGATTTTACGGTTGATATCCGTAAAAAGGCGAGAAGTGTTGATATGAATAAATGTACAGGCTGCGGTGCGTGTCAGGAAAAGTGTCCGTCGAGAAAGACTCCCAGTGAGTTTAACAGAGGACTCAATACCCGAAGTGCTATCTATACACCGTTTGCACAGGCAATACCTAATGTGCCGGTAATCGACAGAGAGGCTTGCATAAAGTTTAAAACCGGAAAATGCGGTCTTTGCGAAAAGGTTTGTCAGGCGGGAGCAATCGACTATACTCAGCAGGACGAAATTGTTACGCAAAAGTACGGCGCAATTATAGTGGCAACGGGATTTGATACGATTAAACTGGATAATTACGATGAATACGCATATAACCAAAGCAAGGACGTAATCACATCGCTTGAGCTTGAAAGAATTATGAATGCGGCAGGTCCGACAAAGGGACATCTCGAACGTCTTTCGGACGGTAAGCATCCGCACGAAATAGTGTTTATTCAGTGTGTCGGCAGTCGTTGTGACGATGCGCGCGGAAAGGGTTATTGTTCAAAGATTTGCTGTATGTATACCGCTAAGCACGCAATGCTTATCAGGGATAAATATCCTGATGTGAACGTTACGGTATTCTATATTGATGTGCGTACCCCGGGCAAGAATTTTGACGAATTTTACAGACGTGCCGTAGAGCAGTACGGCGTGAACTATATAAAAGGTCAGGTAGGTAAGGTTGCACCGCAGCCGAACGGAAAATTGCTGGTACAGGGTTCTGACTTGTTGGATAACAAACAAATACTGAAAGAGGCAGATATGGTTGTTTTGGCAACTGCAATAGAGCCGTCGGCTGACGTAAGAAAAATAGCCACAATGCTTACGGCAAGTATAGATACAAACAATTTCCTTACAGAAGCACACGCAAAACTTCGTCCTGTAGAATCGCCTACAGCCGGTATATTCCTGTCGGGTGTATGCCAAGGACCTAAGGACATTCCTGAAACCGTTGCACAGGCAGGTGCGGCGGCAGTGAAGGCAATCGGACTGCTTGCCAAGGATAAGCTTTTGACAAATCCTTGTACGGCAAAGCCTGATGAGTTGTTGTGCAACGGCTGTTCAAACTGTGCAAACGTGTGTCCGTACGGTGCTATAACATACGAGGTTAAACAGGTTAATGACCACGGCATCAGAGAGGACAGAAGGATTGCAAATGTAAACAGCGCACTTTGTCAGGGCTGTGGTGCTTGTACGGTTGTGTGTCCGTCCGGTGCTATGGACTTGCAGGGATTTTCAAACAGACAAATTATAGCGGAGGTGGATGCGATATGTCGATAGAATCAAATAACGGATTTAAGCCTAAAATAGTGGCATTTTGCTGTAACTGGTGCAGTTATGCCGGTGCAGACCTTGCCGGCAGCAGTCGTTTGTCATATCCGGCTGATGTGAAAATAATACGTGTACCGTGTTCGTGCCGTGTAAATCCTATGTTTATACTTCGTGCATTTGAAAAAGGTGCAGACGGCGTTATAATGTGCGGTTGCCACCCGGGAGATTGCCATTACAGCACCGGCAACTATTACGCAAGACGAAGAATGACACTGCTGTTCTCAATGCTTGAGTATCTCGGAATAGAGAACGGCCGTACACGCGTTGAATGGGTGTCGGCGGCAGAGGGCGTTAAGTTCTCGACTACTATGAACGAGTTTGTCGAGAAAATATACTCGCTCGGTGAAAACGTAAGATTGGGGGATTTGAGATGCAAGAACTAATCAGCCGCGCCAAAGAACTTTTGGCTGACGGTACGGTAGCGCGCGTTCTCGGTTGGAAAACGGGCGATTTGCCGTATAACCCTGAACCGGCTTACTTTGAAAATGAAAACGAACTGAAAAAATTTACATACAATGGTTTTTGCGGTGCAAACCTCAGTAAATATATGATTGAAGCCTCAAAAGCAGAGGGGAAAACACTTGTGTTTCTGAAGCCTTGTGATACATACAGCTTTAATCAGCTTATCAAGGAACACAGAGTTGAGCGCGAAAAGGCGTATATTATAGGTGTAGGCTGTAAAGGCAAATTGGATATTGATAAAATCAAGGCTATGGGAATAAAAGGAATAGAGAGTATTTCGGGTGCCGAAATGTCAGATAACTGCGACACTCTTGCGATAAATACGTTGTACGGCGAAAAAAGCTGTTCGTACAATGAGGCAATGCTTGAAAGATGTCACGTTTGCAAGGGTAAAGAGCATATGATTTACGATGAGGTTATCGGTGAATCGCGAGATACGGTTGATGCTGATAAATTTGCGGAAATTGCAAAAATCGAGGCTATGAGTCCGAAAGAAAAATTTGATTTCTTCAAAAACGAACTCAGCAAATGTATACGCTGTAATGCGTGCAGAAACGTATGTCCGGCGTGTAGCTGCAGAAAATGTGTGTTCGACAACAATAAATTTGACAGCGCACAGAAAGCAAACGTTGATTCTTTCGAGGAGAAAATGTTCCATATTATCCGCGCGTTTCACGTTGCCGGAAGATGTACCGACTGCGGAGAGTGCAGCAGAGTATGTCCTCAGGGAATACCGCTCCATTTGTTCAACCGCAAATTCATTAAGGATATCAACGAATTTTACGGTGAATATCAGGCGGGTGCGGATTCGCAAACCAAAGGTCCGCTTACGGATTTTACATTCGGCGATGTAGAACCGAGCGTTGTTACAGAAAGGGGATAATGTATGTACAAGATAGAAAGAAACAATCTGTCCGCATTATTCCGGACAATTGCGGATAATCAGGATTTATATATACCTGCCGAAAACGCAGGTCAGGTTAATTATACCGTTTGGGACGAGGATACAAAGGTGGATTTGGACACATTAAAGACGGTAAAATCACCGAAAGATGTATTTTTCCCTCAGAGTGAAACCTTGTATACGTGCGTAAGAAACGGCAAAAAGCTTTCGATTGAACCGGAAGAACTGAAAAAGCAGAATTTTGTTGTGTTCGGTATGAAAGCGTGTGATGTCAGAGGTGTTGAAGTGCTTGACAAGGTGTTTCTGGCAGAGCCTGTTGACACCTTCTATGCCGCACGCCGTGCACACGGTACGATAGTTGCGCTTGCGTGCAGATTTCCGGAAGAAACATGTTTCTGCAATGCATTCGGTATTGACTGTACCGAGCCTACAGGTGATGTTGTTATATACCTCACAGACGATGCCGTATATTGGAAAAGCGTTACGGAAAAAGGCAGCGCTCTGACCGAAACAGTAAAAGAGCTGTTTGTCGAAGGCGATGACGCGGCAGTGGAGAACGAAAAAGCAAACACGCGCAGAATTGTTGAAAAACTGCCGTATTCCGACTTGTCACTTGACGGCTGGAACGGTGATGTACTTCAGGAAAAATTCGATTCGCCGATTTGGGAAGAACTTTATAAGCCTTGCCTTGCGTGCGGTACGTGCACTTTTGTATGTCCTACGTGCCAATGCTACGATATAAAGGATTATGATACGGGACACGGTATACAGCGGTATCGCTGCTGGGATTCGTGTATGTATTCGGATTTCACAATGATGGCGCACGGAAACAACCGTACCAGTCAAATGCAGAGATTCCGTCAGCGGTTTATGCATAAATTGGTTTATTTCCCGGCAAATAATGACGGAATGTATTCTTGCGTGGGCTGCGGAAGATGTGTTGAGAAATGCCCGTCATCATTAAATATAGTTAAAGTTATAAAAGCGTTTCAAGAGGGAGGTAATAAATAATGTGTGAATGTAACTGTCACGAGAATTACACAAAGGATACACTGATCCCTCAGGTTGGTATTATTACTGATATCCGTCAGGAAACTCCTGATGTAAAAACTTTCAGAGTAAACGCGCCGGAGGGCGGCAAGTTGTTTGAGCATATGCCTGGGCAGTGTGCTATGGTGTCCGCGCCGGGTGTCGGTGAGGCAATGTTCTCAATCACATCATCGCCTACAAACAAAGAGTATCAGGAATTCAGCATTAAAAAATGCGGTGTGCTGACGGATTATCTGCATAGCTTACAGGTTGGCGATGAAATTACGGTGCGCGGTCCTTACGGAAACAATTTCCCTGTCGAAACCGCACTGAAAGGAAAAAATCTTTTGTTTATAGCCGGCGGTATAGGTCTTGCACCGCTGCGCTCGGTAATAAATTACGTGCTTGATAACCGCGACGATTACGGAACGGTGGATATACTTTACGGTTCGCGTTCGGCTGACGATTTGGTACAGCTCAAAGAAATTCAGCAAGTATGGATGAACGCGAAAGACGTTAATGTGTATCTGACAATCGACCGCGAGCAAGAGGGGTGGGACGGTCACGTCGGATTTGTTCCGTCATACCTCAAGGAAATCGGGTTTGATACGAATAAGGTTGGTTTGGTGTGCGGTCCGCCGATTATGATTAAGTTTGTACTTGAGGGGTTAAAGGAAATCGGATTTACGAAAGACCAGATTTATACAACGCTTGAGCTCAGAATGAAGTGCGGTATCGGTAAGTGCGGCCGCTGTAACATCGGTTCAAAATATGTCTGCAAGGACGGACCTGTGTTCCGCTGTGACGAGCTTGATGAAATACCGGCTGAATATTAATACTGCGGATAATAGCAAGAAAGGACTGATACTTGAAATGGAAAATATGGTTAAAGTATATTTATATGGTAAGCAGTATGAAGTTCCTGCTAACCTTACAATTATGGAAGCGTTTGAATATTCCGGCTACCAGCTTGTTCGCGGATGCGGCTGCAGAAACGGTTTCTGCGGTGCTTGCGCAACAATATACAGAATAAAGGGCAAAAACGAACTTACAGGCTGTCTTGCCTGTTCGACAAAGGTAGAAGATGGTATGTGTGTTGCGACACTGCCGTTTTTCCCGCTTGAAAAAAAGGTTTACGATATAACCGAGATAAAGCCTACGCAACAGGTTATGATGCAGCTGTATCCGGAGATTTATCAATGTATAGGCTGTAACGCCTGTACAAAAGCCTGTACTCAGGACCTTGACGTAATGCAGTACATAGCGTATGCACAGCGCGGTGAATTTGAAAAATGCGCCGAGGCATCGTTTGACTGCGTAATGTGCGGTGTATGTTCATCACGCTGTCCGGCAGGTATTTCTCACCCTCAGGTTGCTCTCCTTGCAAGACGTCTTACAGGTAAATACATTAAGCCTGAGGCGGAGCATTTGACAAAGAGAGTTCAGGAAATCGAAAACGGTGACTGCAAGGCTATGATTGAGGCAATTATGGCAAAGCCGCTCGAAGAACTGAAAGAGTTATATAATACCAGAGAAATTGAGAAGTAAGGAGGATACAGATATGAGTTTACCATATACACCCGAAATGATGGAATCTGTCAAGAAGGTTGAGGCCGGCAGAGCGGCTCGTATAGGTTTTGAGCCTAAACGTATGACTGCCGATGAAAAAACCGCACTCTTGGAGGCATTTCACCCTGATTACAACCTTGACAGCTTTGAGGAAATTAAAGTAGGACCGAATAAAGGTCAGAAAGCTCCGAAAGAGTTGGTGGAAACACTTCAGGGCGAGAGCAGAATCAAAGGAATGAATATAGACCTTTCAAATCCTGACTATGATGTTGACGTTTTGGTTATAGGCGGCGGCGGTGCGGGTGCATCGGCGGCAATTGAGGCTAACGAAGCGGGTGCCGACGTAATGATTGTTACTAAGCTCCGTATCGGCGATGCCAATACTATGATGGCAGAGGGCGGTATTCAGGCGGCAGATAAGGAAAACGACTCGCCGGCTCAGCATTACCTCGACGTAATGGGCGGCGGACATTTTGCGAATGTCCCTGAATTGGTCGAAAAACTCGTTTGTGACGGTCCTATTGCGGTTAATTGGCTTGATAAACTCGGCGTTCTTTTCGATAAAGACGAAAACGGCAGAATGATTACCACTCACGGCGGCGGTACGTCACGAAAGAGAATGCATGCGGCGGCGGATTACTCCGGTGCCGAAATAATGAGGGTACTTCGTGACGAAGTTTATAACAGAAACATTCCGGTCGTTGATTTTACGGCGGCAATAGAAATCATCAAAGACACCGACGGCAAAGCGGCAGGTGCGGTGCTTATGAATATGGAAACAAAAGAAATTATGGTTGCAAGAGCGAAAACCGTAATTATCGCAACCGGCGGTGCGGGTCGTATGCACTACCAGGGTTTTCCTACGTCAAATCACTACGGTGCTACGGCTGACGGTCTTGTTTTGGCATATCGTGCCGGTGCGTCGCTACTTTATCAGGATACAATTCAGTATCACCCGACGGGAGTTGCATTTCCGGCACAGATTTACGGTGCACTCGTTACGGAGAAGGTTCGTTCAATGGGTGCGATGTTCGTAAACCGCGAGGGCGAGGTATTTATGCACCCGCTCGAAACGCGTGACGTTGCGGCATCTGGAATTATAAGGGAGTGTAAGGAAAGAGGCAAGGGTGTTCCGACACCGGTTGCCGAAGGTATATGGCTAGACACTCCGATGATTGATATGATTCACGGTGAGGGTACGCTTGAAAAAAGACTTCCGGGTATGCTCAGAATGTATTTAAGGTGCGGAATTGATATGAGAAAAGTACCTATCGTAATTTATCCGACACTGCATTATCAAAACGGCGGTATTAAAATTTCGGCAAACGGTATGTCAGATGTTGAAAATCTGTATGTGGCAGGTGAAGCTGTGGGCGGAATCCACGGCAGAAACCGACTTATGGGTAATTCACTTCTCGACATTATTGTGTTCGGACGTAATGCCGGTCAGCAGGCAGGCGCTAAGTGCAAAGAGGTAGAACTTAAAGCTCTTACACTTTCGCACGTTGATGATTATTCCAAGATGCTTGATGAGGCAGGTATTAAGCCGGAGGTTGTATCGCCTAAGCTGTTGCCGGATTACCGTCCTGAGGGCGTAACGAGAATGAATTAATTTTTTTAAAAGACCGGTCAGCATTTTGTTGACCGGTCTAACCAACACATAAATACTGTTGGTATTTAATGCGCTATACAAAATTTTAGGGTTAAATTTTGTTATATATTGTAGGAGGAGATTTTAATGTCGTTGTTTGGTGGAGTTATTCCGGTTACGGGAATTACATTTTTGATGTTCTGCCTGTTTACGGTTCTCTTTATCGGATATGCGTTCGGACGTATTACAATAAAGGGTGTAAGCCTGGGTGACGCGGGTGTGTTTGTCATAGCACTGCTGTTCGGAGCATTTTGCTATGCGCCGCTTGAAAGTCAGCTCGTGATTAAAGGAGAGGCGGAAACAGTTAATTTTGTTGAAAAAGCATTGGAGATTATAGAAAATTTCGGACTCATTTTCTTTGTAACCTCCGTAGGCTTTATCGCAGGTCCGAAGTTTTTCGGAAATATGAAAAAAAATTTCAAATCGTATGTTTTGCTCGGACTTGTAGTAATAGTTTCGGGCGGTCTTGCGGCCGTTCTTTGCATAATGATAGGCAGAAGTATCGGTTACGGTTCATCTATAGAAACGTCTGACGGCTTTACGGCTATGATTGTCGGACTTTTGTCGGGCGCACTTACGTCTACACCGGCGTTTTCGGCGGCTAAGGCAACTGTTGCCGCCGAATATACAAGTCTGGTGTCGGTAGGATACGGTATTGCATATATATTCGGAGTTATCGGTGTTGTTTTGTTTGTTCAGGTTGTGCCTAAGCTTTTGAAGGCTGATATGGCAGTTGAAAGAGCGAAGATTTCGGGCGGTCAGGAAGTTTCGGCAAAGAAAAAATATACAGGCAGACTTTTGGAGCTTGACGGTCACGGTTTTGCGGCGTTTGCGTTGGCGGCGGTTGTCGGTATTGTTATAGGAAAAATAAAAATACCGCTGTCATCTGACGGACTCGACGGTACTTGCTTTTCGTTGACCACAACCGGCGGCTGTCTGCTTGCTTCGCTTATTTTCGGTCACTTCGGAAGAATAGGAAAACTCAGTATTATGCCGACAAAAGAAACTTTGCAGCTGTTTCGTGAACTCGGTTTGGTGCTGTTTCTTGCCGGCGCGGGTATTCCGGGCGGTGCGGAATTTGCGGCAAACTTTGACCCGATGTATTTTGTGTACGGCGTGATAATGACAACAATTCCGATGATTTTAGGATTTTTGTTTGCCAAATACATATTGAAGCTGAGTCTTTTGAACAACCTCGGTTCAATTACCGGCGGTATGACCAGCACACCGGCGCTCGGAACTCTTATAAATACAGCCGGAACCGAGGATATCGCAGCGGCTTATGCGTCGACTTATCCTATTGCGCTTATCTCGGTTGTATTGGTATCGCAGTTTTTAATTATTCTGTTCTAAATGAAATCAACAAGGAGGTAGATATTTAATGCGTGAAATTAATGTAAGTCAGATTACAGATGTAGTGGAAAGGCTTTGTATTGAGGCGAATCAGCATCTTCCGAAAGATGTACAGGACGCAATAAAAAATTGTCGTGCCTGTGAGGATTGGGATATTGCAAAGGGCGTTCTTGATAATATTATTACAAATTTTGAAATTGCCACTAATGAAAACGTACCTATCTGTCAGGATACCGGTATGGCGTGTGTATTCCTTGAAATCGGTCAAGATGTACATATGGTCGGCGGTGATTTGACGGATGCGGTAAACGAGGGCGTGCGCCGAGGATATGACAAGGGATATTTAAGAAAATCGGTAGTGAAAGACCCTGTTCGCCGCGGCAACACCGGCGACAACACACCGGCAATGATTTATACAGAAATCGTACCGGGTGAAAACATAAAAATAACGGTTGGCCCTAAGGGTTTCGGCAGTGAAAATATGAGTGCCATACGTATGTTTAAGCCGTCCGCCGGACTTCAGGGTATAAAGGATTTCATAATTGAAACAGTCGAAACGGCAGGTCCTAATCCTTGTCCGCCGATGATGATTGGCGTGGGAATAGGCGGAACGTTCGACAAGGCAGCGTATCTTGCAAAGAAAGCTTTGATGCGCCCTATCGACACTTCAAATCCCGATCCGTTTTACGCTGACCTCGAAAAGGAAATGCTCGAAAAAGTCAACGCGCTCGGTATCGGTCCGCAGGGATTCGGCGGAAAGTCTACCGCAATCGGATTGAATATTGAAACATTGCCGACGCATATCGCCGGTATGCCATGTGCGATTAACATCAATTGCCACGTGACACGTCACAAATCGGAGGTGATATAATGGAAAAGCATATTACACTGCCTTTGACAGAGGAATTGGCAAAAACACTCCGTTCGGGAGATACTGTATATTTGACAGGTACTATATATACTTCGCGTGATGCCGGTCATAAAAGAATGTGCGAAAGTCTTGCAAAAGGTGAAGAACTCCCGTTTGACCCGAAAGATGCAACAATTTATTATGTCGGTCCTACACCGGCAAAGCCGGGACAGGTAATCGGTTCGGCAGGACCTACAACAAGCGGTCGAATGGATGCTTATGCACCTACTATGATGTCGGTCGGCGCAAGGGGAATGATTGGTAAAGGTGCAAGACTTCCCGAGGTCGTTGATGCAATGAAAAAGTACAGCGGAGTATATTTCGGTGCTATAGGCGGTGCCGGAGCATTGCTGGCTAAATGCATTAAGAGTGCAGAGCTGATTGCATATGAAGATCTCGGCGCGGAAGCACTCAGAAAGCTGTATGTTGAAGATATGCCGCTTGTCGTTATTATCGACAGCGAGGGTAACAATCTTTACGAAAACGGCAGAAAAGCATATCTCGATTCACAGAAGTAATCGATAAATCAGAATGTTTTGTAAGAGGTTTGTGCAAAATAATTTTTTAATATCATTTTGCACAAACAGTCCTTCAAAGACAAAAAACTCCCGAAATACGGCAAAATCAAGCTGTGTTTCGGGAGTTTTTTCATAATATTTCTTTTTTATCGGAATTATTTGCTTTTTGTCAACTATGCAGTACGCGAAATTCGGTAGGACTCATATTTTCCAATTTTCTGAATGTGGTACAGAAATAGCTTATGTCGCCGAAACCGACATTGTGTGCTATTTCCTTTATCTGCATATCCTTGCTCATCAACAAATATTCTTTGCTTTTTCGTATTCTTACCATATTGATATATTCAAATAATGTTTGCGAGGTGTATTTTTTAAATGCCGAGCACAGATACTGCGGAGTGATACCGGCAATATCGGCAATATCTGACAGTGAAATACGGCTTGCGTAGTTATTTTCTATATAGTTCAAAATTGGCGTGATTTTATTAAATTTGTTTACGATAGATGTGTTTTGCTTGAGTGAAGTCAAACGCAGAATGTCTATCAGTACGGCGTAGACAAGAGATGAACATATCAGATTTTTTGTGCGGTTGTCAGACAATCCGGTTTTGTAAATCTCTTCAAGTTTTGCGGATAAAATATGCGGCGCGGTAATATAGTATACTTGCGAACCGGTCATTTTCAGTGTTTCGCGGACAAAGGAATCAATATATTTGCCGCGGAATATAATCCAGTCAACCTCCCATTTGCCGTTTACCGAATGGTATTCGTGCGGTTCGTTGGGGAAAAGAAACATACCGCACCCTTTTTCTATGATGTATTTACTGCCGTTCAGCGTAAGCTCACCGCTGCCGCTGCGGCATTGTATCCATTGATAATTCGGAAAACCCGTCGGGCGGACAATATTTTCCTGCTCGTACTGACAGCCTACTCCGGATAAGTAGTACGGCAGCTGCGCATCAAATTCGGTTGTAATCGGGAAAAACATTTTTTTCAATACAATCACTCTCCGTATACCATTTTAACATATACAGCGCAGAATGTAAATATTAATATTGTCATATAAATATTAATATTCTCGGATTGACGGGGCGTACATCAAATGCTATAATGTTAATATAGTAATACCGAAAGGGAGTTATCATATGAATAAAAGTCTTTGTATTAATCACGTTACGCTTGGTGTATGCTACTATCCGGAACACTGGGAAAAGGGTATGTGGCGCGATGATTTGAAAAGAATGAAACAATACGGAATAGAAACTGTGCGTATTGCGGAATTTGCTTGGAATAAATTTGAACCGCACGAAGGCGAATTTACATTCGAGTTTTTCGATGAGTTTATGGATATGACTGTCGAAGAAAATATGAAAGTAATATTCTGCACACCGTCGGCAACACCGCCGGCATGGATGAGTGAAAAGTACCCCGAAATTCTAAACGCCGACCTTGACGGAAACCTTATTCACCACGGTCTGCGCCGACACTGCAATCTTAACTCGGAAAAATACCGTTTCTTTGTGTCGCGGATTACGGAAAAACTGGCAGAGCATTACAGTAAATATGACAATATAGTTGCGTGGCAGTTGGATAACGAAATAAACTGCGAATGTGATTTGTATTACTCGGAAAGCGATCATAAAGCGTTCCGCGAATATCTGAAAAACAAATTCAAAACGCTCGACGAGCTTAACAGGCGCATCGGTGCACAGTTTTGGAATCAAACATATACGGCATGGGAAGAGATATATCTTCCGCGCCGCACAAACGCGGAAAGAATGGGTAATCCGCATATCGGACTTTTGGAAAAACGTTTTATTTCAGACACAGTAATAAGTTTTTTCAAAATGCAAGCAGATATAATCCGCAGACACACCAAAGCATATATAACAACAAACGGCTTATTCGGACATATAGATTATCAAAAGTTAGTCGGAGAAGTGCTTGATTTCATTACATATGATAATTACCCGAATTTCGCATACGAGCGCACAATTGACGTATCTCGGCAAAACGGTATGCGTGACCGTAACAGCTCGTACAATCTTACAAGAACCAGAGCAATATCGCCTATATTCGGCATTATGGAACAACAGTCAGGTCCGTCGGGCTGGAACTTCAGAATGGAACAGCCCGCACCAAAGCCGGGGCAGGTGCGTTTATGGACATTACAGGCTATTGCGCACGGTGCTGATTATGTAAGTTATTTCCGTTGGAGAACGTGTACTTTCGGAAACGAAATGTATTGGCATGGACTGCACGATTACTGCAACAAGCCGAACAGGCGAACCGCTGAACTCGAAAAAACCTACAGTGATATACAAAAAATTCAGGGTGTCTGCGGTAAGGAATATACGGCAGAGGCGGCACTTATTAAGGATTACGACAACGAGTGGGATGCAGAGGCAGATGTATGGCATTCGGAGGCTGACAGAATAAGTTATGACGGCTGGTTCAGAGCATTCCAGAAAAAGCACATACCGTATGATATGGTATATATTGATGATAATACCGAACTTAGCAAGCTGTTAAAATACAAAACGGTTGTATATCCGCATCCGACCGTTTTGACGGAAAAACGCGCGGAACTTTTAAAAGAATACGCACATCAGGGCGGTACGGTTATTATGGGTTGCCGTACGGGGTACAAAAATCTCGACGGTATTTGCTATACTATGCCCATGCCGGGATATGCGGCAGAGCTTTGCGGTGCCGAGGTTGAGGAATTTACGTTTTTGTCGCCGTATGACGAAAAACAGTTTGTCAGCATAGACGGCAAGCGTGTAAGTGCGCCGTGCTTTAATGATATTTTGAAGATTACAGACGGCGAGGAAAAGGCTGTTTTTGAGAATAATTACTATAAGGGTAAAACCGCGCTGTCGGTTAAACATATCGGAAAAGGAAAAGTGTATTATTTTGGCGCGGCTTTCGCCGAGGACACCGCAAAAACGTTTATTGACCTTGAAAATATCGAGCCGCCTATGAATTTGGGCGAACTGATGAATTTGCCTGAGAGTATTGAGCTTGCTGTTCGCGGCAATTACATATTTCTTATGAATTACGCCGGCGAGAGTATTGAATTTGAATGTACGGGTAACTTTAAAGATACAATTACATTAACGGAATATTCAGGAAAAATTACAATTAACGGTTATGATGTATTGGTACTTGTGAAAAACTGATATGTCTGCAGTTCAAGGTGTAAAGTGTTTAACTTTACACCTTGTTTTTGCGTGTTTTAAAAAAACAAACAATTTTTCATAAATTTTACTGGACAAACTAATATTATAGGTGTATAATTAATACGAAGTCCGAATTTTGAAAAATTCGGTAAATTATTATTTTAGGGGGTATATCCAATGCAGAAATGCAAGAAAATTATTTCGGCATTATGTGCACTGTGTATTTTGTGTTCATTTATGCCGGCACGGATTATGGCGGAAACGGACAGTTCCGATGATTTTCAGCTCGAACTGCCGAAAACTCCGAAAGAAAGGGTGGTATGGAGCAACTTTGATGTCGGCGTGAACGAACGCTATGTGGCATTATTGAAAAGTGACGGTACAATTTCCACATATTCGACCACTTCAAACGACGCCGGCGCACTCTCAAACGCATATTCGTTAGATCACTTTGAGACAAATTTTAAGAATAAGGAATTGGTTGATATTACCGTGCCGCCGTCGGCTACATATATTGCCGGTTTCAAATCCGACGGCGAGGTGATTGTTACACAGCCGCTAACCACAATAACCGGTATCAACAGTAAGATTAAGTGGCCGGACATTGTGGATATTTATGCCGAGGATAAATTTATGGTCGGTCTTAAGTCGGACGGTACTGTTGTGTCTACGGACGAAAGCCATAATTTTGAAGATTGGAAGAATGTTGCGAGAATTTCGGGCAGTACTTTCGGTTCAAAAAATGTCGTTTTGGGCGTTACCGAGGAGGGAAAAGTTTTAACAACGGCAGACGTCGAGTCCGAAACGTTTAAAACTTTTTGTCAAACCGTTGCGGGGTGGGAAAATATGGTTGATGTTTGTTCGTGTTCCATGACAACCGTCGGTTTAAAATCAGACGGTACCGTTGTGTACACTGACTGTTCAAATGATTTTCCGTATGCAACAACAACTTGGAAAAATATTGTCGATATAGATGTATGGTCAAATTCGAGTATCGGTTATGTCGTCGGAGTAACGGCGGACGGTAAAGTTTTAATGACTACCACAGCAAGTCCGTTCAAGGACAGCGAAGATGTTATCAACACTGTTGCCGGTTGGACCGATATCAAACGCGTATACGCAGGACATGACTATATTATTGCCGTAAAAAATGACGGTAGCATTGTGCAAACTTCAAAGTCGAGAGATAAATATTTGTCTGTTTTGAATAACGAGAGCCTTGAAAAAGTGAAAGTTCCAAACATTGAGTACAAATACGAGGATTTGGGCGAGGGATTAGGTTGTTACGCTTATTTGTCAGACAGCTACAACAGTACGGTTGAAAATTACGATTATAAAATTTACTATATCGAATCATCAGAAGAGGATTTTACAAAAAATCCGTATGATGCCGAAAATCCCAAGGAAAATCTGTACAACGCGGACAATCCTATCAAAATCACAAAAGAAACGACTTTTAACGCGGTTTTGGTAAAGATAGACAAAAGAGATTCAACAAAAGCTTATCCGTCTAATATTTTACATATCACCGCGGAAGAAAAAAGCTGTCAGGAGGGCGGATTTCTTCCTGATATAGTGGCTGTTAAATGTGACGATGCCGGAAACGTTACAGATCCTATCGAATTTATAGAACCGGGAGTAGTAAATCCGATCTTTGACAGCATTTCATTTAAGTTTGCCACATATTTCGGTAATAAAAGTACGAATGATTACGAAGAAATCGAAAATTACGATATTTATTGGAAAGATGCCGCCAAAGAAAACGACCAATATGTTCAGTATAACGGCGAAACAAAAACCTTTAATAATGATATAAAAATAGCGACGTATGCAAAAATGCAAAATTCGGAGGCAGAAGTCGACACAACCGAATTTAATTATGTATTTCTTAACGAGATGCCTAATAAATATCCAAAAACCGCTTACGAGCCGGCGTACTCGCTTAAGGAAGATGAAGAAAAAGGTAAGGGCTATATGTTGCCGCGCAGAAACACAATTAAGGTTGTTTCCGGAAACAATCTCACACTTGCACTTAAGACAGACGGTACCGTAGAAGGTTCTTACAATGCGAATAATTCCGATTCGTACAAGGTGAAAACAGGTGTAAATGCCGGAAAGACTATGAAAATATCAGAGATATTGAGCAAGATAGTCTGCGGAAACAATAACTTCAAGCACAGCTCTGCGAGTAATGCATCAAGCACACAGGCGAGCTTTATTGCATCAGCGTTTAAAGACGATTATGATTGGAACTGTGTAGGAAACTGGCGAATGATTTCCGATGTTGCGGTGGGTGCAATGCACGCAGTAGGTCTAAAGCTTGACGGTACTGTTGTGTCCACCGGAAACAACGACGAGGGACAGTGCGACACGTCGTCGTGGACTGATATTGTTGCGGTTGCCGCGGGATATTACCATACAGTCGGTCTGAAAAAGGACGGAACGGTTGTCGCAACGGGACTTAACGAAAACCTCCAATGTGACGTTGATGTATGGAATTACAGTGAGGACGACTCCCAGGAAATTAAGGACAGAAAGAGAATAGTAAAAATTGATGCAAATAATCTGTACTCATTGGCTTTAAGAAATGACGGAACGGTTGTTGCAACAAGCGGTTCGGGTTTCGGAGAAAATAATGTAGGCACTTGGACGGATATTGTTGATATTTCCGCCGGTAACGCAATTGCCGTAGGACTGAAAAGGGACGGAACGGTAGTGGTTGCGGGCAATAATGTTGAAAAATTTACAAATGCAACAAACAACTGGAAAAATGTTATTCAGATTGCGGCAGGTTCCGATTACATTTTAGCAATCGACTATAACGGTAATTTGTTACACGCCGGAAGCAATGCCGAAAACAGCGCCGAAAGCAATGCTGACTACAATAATTACGGTGCGGTATACTACTATAACGCAGCGGACAAAAAGGTTGACGGTGTAGTATCCAACCTTAATTTCAGTAATGGCGATAAAATGATGGACATATTCGGATATTTTGATAATATGAAGTTTTCTTATGTTGCCACCGGTACGTGCCAGTTTGTTGCGGTAACTCAAGACAATATACCGTATACCGCCATACACAACCTTGCGTTTGACAAAAACTACGATAAAAACTTCCCGATAGTAGCCGCATACAATCTGAATGCAGGACCTACCTTTATAAACGACTGCCCGTCGGGAAAATATAACAGGGACTTGACTATAACGCTGACAAATACAACCGCCGGTTATTATCAGACCTTTACCAAATATGCCGGTACAACCCCTACGACGGATAAAGGTACAAAATATACAAGTCCTTTTGAAATGACAAACGACCGTCTTACTGTTGTCACTCTAAAAGAAACAGCCGATGAAGAACAATCATTGGTATGCTATTATTACAACTTTGCAGACCCTGAAATAACGGCAGTACCGGCACCGGGTGTGCAGACATCGACAGAGGTTGATGTAACTTTGTCGTCGAGTATCAAGAGTCATGACATTTACTACACGACAGACGGCACAGAGCCGCCGGCAACTCTGACCAACGCAACTACAACAGCACAGCTGTATACAGGCTCGATTTCGATTGACAAATCGACATACATAAAAGCAAGAACATATACAAAAGACGGTAAAGCAAGCTCAAGTGTATTTATAATGCTTTACTCTATTCCTACCGAAGCAACCGAAGACAGTGCCGGTACGACCGTTACATACAAGCAAATAGCAAGGGGTGAAAATAAACTGTGGACAGCTAAGGACTCACCTTATATAATTAACAGCAATCTTACCGTTGCATCGGGCGGTACATTGGAAATCGAACCGGGAGTTACGGTAAGACTCGGAACTAACGTGTCGATTAATGTATCCGGTTCGCTGAATGCGGTTGGAAGTGAAGATAAGACGATTAAGTTTTTAGGCAGCTCGGCAGATAGGTGGGGTGGTTTGACACTGAACCCGACAACTTTCGGAACTGACAGTGTTTCGCTTGAAAATGCGGAAATCGGCGGTTCAAGCAGCGGAGTTGTGGTTTCTGCGGAAAAACAGCGTTTTGATACTGATTTGAGCGGCTTGTAC
The DNA here is from genome assembly GCA_964422725.1 of uncultured Lachnospiraceae bacterium. Taxonomy (GTDB): domain Bacteria; phylum Bacillota; class Clostridia; order UBA1381; family UBA1381; genus CAKSNH01. The sequence goes on along the minus strand of CAYRCC010000016.1, from coordinate 26,339 downwards.
ATTCACGACAACCGGGAAGGTCTTAAATTCTCGACCAAGAGTGCAAAAGGATTTGTAATTAATAACAGCCGTTTTGTGTCGAATGATATAGGCTTGAGTTTGGTATCACCGGAAAATACGGTTACCGGCTGTGAATTTAATAAAAACGCAACTGCGATTTCCGTTACGGCGGCTGATAACGTTATAACAAATTCAACCGTTACAAACAGTACCAAAACGGGTATTTTAAATAAAGATTCAAGCGGTACTAAGGTAAACGATTGTGTTATAAAGGGCAACACAAAGAGTGTTGAGGCTACATCGACTGACTCGGCGGATTATGTCCTTGATTTTACCAATAATGATTGGGGGAATATTACAGAGGGTATCATCAGAAACAGAATTGTGGATAAATCTACAAAAACGGAGTATCCGACTGTTGATATTACAGGATATAAAGCGGATTTGTCGGGATTTGTTCCTAAATGTGAGTTCGATACAGTGCTTGATGCGGACAGAACCTCGAATACATTGACCCTGAACAATGCCGCAACCGCAAAAACGGTAAAGCTGACAGCCGCAAAGCTTGAAACAACATATTCGGATAATATATTCTTTGCTGTTGCGATGTACGACGAAACCGGAGCTTTGGTAAGAGTCGGTACTGCAACTCAGGGCTTGCCGGATTCTTCAAGCGATATTGTTAATCTTACAATGACCGAAACTATACCAAACACGGATATCGGCCGTATTGCCAAGATAAAAGTATTTGCAATGTCACCGACACAGCTTACGCCGTTTGCCGGCACAGTAACAATTGAATAATCAGACAAAATATACTTTGAATAGTCTGTAAGGTGCGCATCTTGTGGTATTTGCTGTGAAAGTGCATACCGCAAGGTGCGTTTTATTGTGCACAAACATTTATTCGCTGTTTCCTATTGATTTTTTTGTTTGTATGTGCTATACTAATATAGGCATATTGTCAGACGGAAAGGATGTGCATTTTATGGGGAGCTTTGAGTTGGTTTCACAATATACTCCGCAAGGGGATCAGCCTAAGGCGATACAAGGACTTGTAGAAGGTATTATGCGCGGCGATAAAGCGCAGACGCTGCTCGGTGTTACGGGTTCAGGAAAGACCTTTACTATGGCGAATGTGATTGCACAGGTGAATAAGCCGACACTTGTACTGGCACATAACAAAACTCTTGCGGCACAGCTGTGCAGTGAGTTTAAAGAATTTTTTCCCAATAACGCTGTCGAATTTTTTGTCAGCTATTACGATTATTATCAGCCTGAGGCGTATATACCTCAAACCGATACATTTATAGAAAAAGACGCCTCGATTAACGATGAAATAGATAAACTGCGCCACAGTGCGACATCGGCTCTTTTTGAACGTGATGACGTTATAATTGTAGCCAGTGTTTCGTGTATTTACGGACTGGGTGATCCGGACGATTATAAAAATCTTATGCTCTCGCTCAGAGTCGGAATGGAAAAAGACAGAGATGAGATTTTGAAAAGACTGGTTGAAATACAGTATGAACGCAATGACATAAATTTTGTGAGAAATAAATTTCGTGTACGCGGCGATGTTGTTGAAATTTTTCCGTCAAACAACGGAGAAAACGCAATAAGAGTTGAATTTTTCGGCGATGAAATAGAAAGAATATCAGAAATAAATGCTGTCACAGGTGAAATTATCGGTTACAGAAACCATATTGTGGTTTTTCCTGCCTCACATTATGTCACAACCAAAGAAAAGATGCAAATTGCAATTGCGGCTATTGAGAAGGAGCTTGAGGCCAGAATTAAATATTTCAAAGAGAATGATATGCTGATTGAGGCACAGCGCATTGAACAGCGTACGCGCTATGATATTGAAATGCTTCAGGAAATAGGTTTTTGCCAAGGTATCGAAAATTACTCAAGACATACAAGCGGCAGAGCGGCAGGCAGTGCACCGTATACATTGCTTGACTATTTTCCGAAAGACTACCTTATGATAATTGACGAGTCGCACGTTACGGTTTCACAGGTGAGAGCTATGTATCACGGCGACAAATCGCGAAAAGACACACTTGTGAAATACGGTTTTCGACTGCCGTCGGCGTATGATAACAGACCTCTCACGTTTGACGAATTTGAAGGCAGAGTAAATCAAGTGATATTTACCAGTGCAACTCCGGCTGACTACGAAAAAGAACATTCCGTCAACACCGTTGAACAGGTTATACGTCCTACCGGATTGCTTGACCCTAAAATTGAGATACGTCCGATAGAACATCAGGTTGACGATTTGATAAGTGAAATAAATATCCGTACCGAAAACGGCACAAGAGTTTTGGTAACGACACTTACAAAACGTATGGCTGAGGATTTGACGGACTATTTGCATAATGTCGGAATAAGAGTAAAATATATGCATTCTGAAATAAAAACGATCGAACGAACCGAAATAATACGTGATTTGCGGTTAGGTGAGTTTGATGTGTTGGTGGGAATAAATCTTCTGCGCGAGGGCTTGGACTTGCCGGAAGTGTCGCTTGTTGCGATTTTAGATGCCGATAAAGAAGGTTTTTTGAGAAGCGAATCTTCGCTGATACAGACAATAGGACGTGCCGCGCGAAACGCCGACGGTATGGTTATTATGTATGCCGACCGTATAACAGGGTCAATGCAGCGCGCAATTGACGAAACACAGCGCCGCCGCGAACTGCAAATGAAGTATAATTCGGAACACGGCATCGTGCCGAAAACCATTATAAAGGATATCCGCGATATACTTGAGGCAACAAAGCAAGCAGACGATTTGAACGATAACAACGAGCCTGATTTCGATATAGACGGCGTTATCGAGGAATTGACGGCACAAATGTCCGTTGCGGCGGAAAACCTTGAGTTTGAGCGTGCCGCGGAGCTGAGAGACAGAATTAAAAAGCTTATGGAGAAAAAGAAGTAATGACGAAAGAATTAGCAGAGAGAACAGCAGAAATATTTTTACAGAATATGCTTGTTCATATTTTGTATATGGTTGAATATAAAGACAGTGTAAATATCATATTTGTCTGCAACAGTCCGGCAGACGATAAATTGATTATTGAGATTGAAAACAGCATTGCGGCTTGTATTCATAAAGAAGTAAATGTTTTGGATATTTATGATTTCAGCGTTTCGGACAGGTTTGAAATAATACAAAAAGCTACAGTTATTTACTGCGAGTACAAAATAATAAAACAAGCATTTGAACTGGAAACCGCAACCGCTATGAAAGCAGTTATGGACGAACGCACTCGTTTTATAGAACGCAGAAACGAGTGTTCTACATACTATCTGCAATAGGAGGACAATTTTAGAATGAATGAAATTATAATCAAGGGTGCGCGCGAACACAATTTGAAAAATATTGACTTAACTATTCCGCGCGAAAAACTTGTAGTTTTAACAGGACTGTCAGGCTCAGGTAAATCCTCACTTGCGTTTGATACGATTTATGCGGAGGGACAGCGCAGATATATGGAGTCGCTGTCGTCGTATGCGCGGCAGTTTCTCGGTCTTATGGAAAAGCCGGACGTTGACTATATCGAGGGACTGTCGCCGGCTATAAGCATTGACCAGAAAACCACGTCAAAAAATCCGCGTTCAACCGTCGGCACTGTAACCGAGATATATGATTATTTAAGATTGCTGTATGCCAGAATAGGTATACCGCATTGCCCGAAATGCGGCAAAGAAGTGGCAAAGCAGAGTATCGACCAAATCGTTGACCGCGTTCTTGCACTTGATGAGGGGACAAGGATACAAATATTAGCACCGGTTGTCAAAGGCAAAAAGGGTGAACACAAAAAGGTGTTTGAAAATGCTAAAAAGAGCGGTTATGTGCGTGTGCGTGTAGACGGCGAAATGCACGAGCTGAGTGAGGAGTTCAATTTGACTAAAACTCAGAAACACAGCATTGAGCTTGTTATCGACAGACTTATAATTCGCGAAAATGTGTCGAAACGTTTGGCGGATTCGCTTGAAACCGCACTTAATCTGACGGGTGACGTTGTTATGGTGGAAATTATAGGCGGTGATGTTATGACGTTCAGTCAAACATATGCCTGTGATGCCTGCGGAATAAGCCTTAATGAGCTTTCACCGCGAATGTTTTCGTTTAACAATCCGCTCGGTGCGTGTCCTTCGTGTGACGGTATCGGTTTTTTGTCCAAAATCGATCCCGAGCTGGTAATCAAGGACGAAAATGCCGCTCTTATCAACGGTGCGATTTATGCTCCGGGGTGGCGCGGCGCGGAATATACCGACAGCATGGCGTATATGTATTTCTGCGCACTGGCAAAGCATTATGGCTTTGATATAAATACGCCGTATAAGGATTTGCCGGAAAATATAAAAAATATAGTTTTGTACGGCACCGGAAACGAAAAAATCGAAATGACCCACAACGGCAGCTACGGCAGCAGAACATACAAGGCTGTATATGAGGGAGTTGTTACAAACCTCGAACGCAAGTACGCGGAAACAACCTCGCTGTATTCAAAAATGGATTTGGAACGTTATATAAATATGGTTAAGTGTCCGAAATGTCATGGGGCACGTCTTAACAATGAGGTGCTTGCGGTCACTGTAAACGGTGTTAATATATATGATTTGACGTGTATGTCAATAAGCGAGATAATGGATTTTATTGAAAATCTTCCGTTGACAGAACGCGAAAAGATGATTTCCGAACAAGTTTTAAAGGAAATAAAAGCAAGGCTGAACTTTCTGCTCAACGTCGGACTCGATTATTTAACGTTATCGCGTTCGTCGGGTACACTGTCAGGCGGTGAGGCACAGCGAATACGCCTTGCGACACAGATAGGCTCCGGACTTATGGGGGTTTTGTATATTTTGGACGAACCGAGTATCGGACTGCATCAGCGCGATAACGACCGTCTTATTGCCACGTTAAAGCATCTGCGCGATCTCGGAAATACCGTTATCGTGGTTGAACACGACGAAGATACTATGTATGCCGCCGACCACATTGTTGATATAGGACCGGGTGCCGGTATCAACGGCGGAAAAGTAGTAGGGGAGGGGACTGTTGATGATTTGATATCAAGTCCCGAATCTGTGACGGGAATGTATTTGTCGGGAAAACGGAAAATCGAAGTGCCGGTGCAAAGGCGCAAGCCCGCCGACTGGATTGAGGTAAAAGGTGCTAAGGAGAATAACCTGAAAAACGTTAACGTTAAAATTCCGCTCGGCGTGTTCACCTGCGTAACAGGGGTTTCAGGTTCGGGCAAAAGCTCGCTGGTGAACGAAATTGTTTATAAACAGCTTGCACACGATTTAAACAGAGCCAAAACAAAGGGTGGTTTGCATAAGGAAATTATCGGTGTCGATAAACTGGATAAGGTTATTGACATAAATCAATCGCCAATCGGAAGAACGCCGCGTTCAAATCCGGCAACATACACAAATTTGTTTAACGATATACGCGAGGTTTTTGCAAATACAAACGATGCCAAGGTGCGCGGTTACAACGCCGGAAGATTCAGCTTTAACGTTAAGGGCGGCCGCTGTGAGGCGTGCGGAGGTGACGGCATAGTTAAGATTGAAATGCATTTTTTGTCCGATATTTTTGTGCCGTGTGAGGTGTGCAAGGGTAAAAAGTATAACCGTGAAACACTTGATGTAAAATATAAGGGTAAAAACATTTACGAAGTCCTTGATATGACTGTTGATGAAGCATTGATTTTCTTTGAAAATCTTCCCAAACTGAAAAGAAAGCTTGAAACGCTTTCAGATGTGGGACTCGGATATGTCAAGCTCGGACAAAGCTCAACAACGCTGTCGGGCGGTGAGGCACAGCGCGTCAAGCTCGCAACCGAGCTTAGCAAGCGCAGTACCGGAAAGACCATATATATACTTGACGAACCGACAACGGGACTGCATGTTGCCGATGTACACAAGCTGATTGATGTATTGCAGAAATTGGTTGATGCCGGTAATACGGTGCTTGTAATAGAACACAATCTTGACGTGATAAAAACTGCCGATTATATCATTGACCTAGGTCCTGAGGGCGGCAGCGGCGGCGGCAGGGTTGTTGCTCAGGGTACACCCGAAAATGTGGCAAAAACCAAGGGCAGTTATACAGGTGCGTACCTTGCAAAGGTGCTTAATAAAAAATAATTTTCGCAAAATCCGAAAAAGTGCTTGACAAATCATTTTCAAATAGTATAATAATTATATAAAACTTTAAAAGCTATGATAAAGACAGTAGCATCTCGGTAGTCTGAAAGAGAGAGAATGTCGTAGGCTGTGAGCATTCTTGAGATGAGTGATGTGAATACCACTTTGGAGCTGTTGCGCCGAACGTATGCCGGACATACTTGTAAGCGTAATCGTACACCTTGCGTAAACAGGTAAAATGAGTGATAATACTTATGTATTATAATTAGGGTGGAACCGTGTAATTTTTGCACCCCTAAAGCAGCAGAAGCATTCTGTTCTTTAGGGGTGCTTTTTGTTGCAAAAATATATAATACAAGGAGAAAAAAGAAAATGGAAGAAATGAACGAACTGCAAACTCTCAGACACTCTGCGTCACACGTTTTGGCACAGGCGGTAAAAAGATTGTTTCCGGAAACCAAGTTGGCAATAGGTCCGGCTATTGATACCGGTTTTTACTATGATTTTGACAGCGAACACACGTTTACGGCAGAGGATTTGGAAAAGCTTGAGGCGGAAATGAAAAAAATCGCTAAAGAGAACTTGAAAATCGAGCGTTTTGAACTGCCGCGCGCAGAGGCGCTTGAGCTTATGAAAGATGAACCGTATAAGGTTGAACTGATTAACGATTTGCCGGAGGACGCAACAATTTCATTCTATAAACAAGGCGAATTTACCGACCTTTGCGCAGGCCCTCACGTTGCATATACAAGCAAAGTTAAGGCATACAAATTACTCAGCGCAACAGGTGCTTACTGGAGAGGTAACGAGAAAAATAAAATGCTGCAGCGCATTTACGGTACGGCTTTTGCCAACAAGGCTGACCTTGAGGCGCATCTTGAACAGTTGGAAGAAGCGAAAAAGCGTGACCACAATAAGCTCGGACGTGAGCTCGAATTGTTTACCACATCGGAAATTATAGGTCAGGGACTTCCGATTTTGCTGCCGAAGGGTGCGCGAATGATTCAAACCTTGCAGAGATTTGTTGAAGACGAGGAGCAGAAAAGAGGCTGGTTGCTTACGAAAACTCCGCTTATGGCAAAAAGTGATTTGTATAAGCTTTCCGGTCACTGGGATCATTATCAGGACAGTATGTTTATTTTGGGTGACGAGGAAAAGGATAAGGAAGTATTTGCACTCCGTCCTATGACTTGTCCGTTCCAGTATCAGGCATTCTTAAACCGCGGTCGTTCGTACAGAGATTTGCCGATGCGTCTTGCGGAAACATCGACATTGTTCAGAAATGAGGCATCAGGTGAAATGCACGGACTCATTCGTGTTCGTCAGTTCACTATTTCGGAAGGTCATTTGATGTGTACTCCGGAACAGCTTGAGGGTGAGTTTAAAAATTGTTTGGAACTTGCGATTTATATGCTCAAAACTCTCGGTCTTTATGAAGATGTTTCGTACAGATTCTCACAGTGGGATCCTGATGACAGAGAAAAATATATAGGTACGGACGAACAGTGGGCTGAAGCACAGGGAATGATGAAGAAAATCCTTGACCACCTTGAAATTCCGTACAAAATCGGTGTCGGCGAGGCGGCCTTCTATGGTCCTAAGCTTGATATTCAAATCAAGAATGTACATGGTAAAGAGGACACGCTTATCACTATCCAAATCGACCAAATGCTTGCCGAGAAATTCGGTATGGAATATGTCGACAAAGACGGTGTCAAGAAAAATCCGTGCATTATTCACAGAACATCAATCGGTTGTTACGAAAGAACACTTGCTTTGCTCATTGAAAAATATGCCGGAGCATTTCCGGCTTGGCTTGCTCCGGTACAGGTTAAACTGCTGCCTATTGCAGACAGACATCTTGATTATGTTTATGAGGTTAAGCAAAAGCTCGCGGAAAACGGCATAATGAGAGTTGAAATTGATGACCGTTCGGAAAAAATCGGATATAAAATCAGAGAGGCACAGCTTGAGAAAGTTCCTTATATGCTTATTATCGGTGACAAGGATATCGAAAACCACGCTGTTGCGGTTCGTTCGCACAAGGAAGGCGATAAGGGCAGTATGGACGTTGATGAGTTTGTTGCATATCTGAAACAGGAAATTGAAGAAAAAAGAAAGTAAAATGTAACACAAATTATCCCTTTGTGCAATATAATAGAGTATCGTTTATTTTGTGCAAAGGGGTTGTTTTCTATATGCGGTTGGGTTTACATAAACACAGAATACGAATATTTCCGAGAAAAAGCAAAAATAATGTTACAGTATATCTTGTATTTATATTGCTGCTGTTGGTGACAATATACGTAAGCGTACTGTTCTTTGTACGTGTACAGCCTATTTTCCTGTCACACGCAGATTCCTATGCGATTAACGCCGCCTCAAAAGCTATAAACGACTCACTGAATGAAGTTTTTTCACAGGAATTTATATCGTACAAGGATTTGGTGACGATTAACACAGATTCAGACGGAAATGTTGTATCTCTTGAATCGAATGCCGCGAAAATAAATTATTTAAAGTCCAAGGTTGCCGCCGCAATGCAGAAGAATATCACTAACAGTGCCGGCGGCAAAATATCAATACCGCTCGGCAGTGTGTTTAACTGCGAAATCTTGCAGGGATTCGGACCGAAAATACCTATCGGAGTTGTTCCGGTTGGCATTGCCAAAGTGGATTTTGCCGATGAATTTGTGTCCGGCGGAATTAATCAGGTGCGGCACAAAGTATATCTTGATGTTGAAGTTACAGTGTCGATTGTGTCGGCAGCTATGAATAAAGAAGAAACGGTTACAAACAGAGTGTTGGTTGCCGAAACTATAATAGTGGGAAATATTCCGAAATACTATGCGGAAAACACCCCGATGAATACAATTATGGAACAAACCGATTAAACAGGAGATTATTTATGTTAAATCCTAAATCACAAATTGAAGAACTGGTACAAAAACTTAACTATCATAACTACAAATATTATGTCGAGGACAGTCCTGAAATACAGGATTTTGAATATGATGCACTCTTGCGTGAGTTGGAAAACCTCGAACAGCAGTATCCGGAATACAAAACCGCCGATTCACCCACACAGCGCGTCGGCGGTGCACCGCTCGATAAATTCAATTCGGTTACGCATAACGTTCCGATGCAGAGCCTACAGGATACCTTTGACAAAAATGAGGTTTTTGATTTTGATAAACGTGTCAGCTCAGCCCTCGGCGAAAAAGCCGAGTATGTTGTTGAACATAAAATTGACGGACTTTCAGTATCACTTGAATACGAAAACGGTGTATTTGTCCGCGGTTCGACTCGCGGTGACGGTTTGGTGGGCGAAGATGTAACGCAAAACCTAAAAACCATACATTCTATACCGCTAAAGCTTAAAACAGCATTGCCTGTTTTGGAGGTTAGAGGTGAGGTGTATATATCCAAGAGTGATTTTGAAAAAATTAATGAGCTCAGGGAGCTTAATGACGAGCCGCTATTTGCCAATCCGAGAAATGCCGCCGCCGGTTCACTGCGCCAGCTTGACCCCCAAATAGCCGCTGAACGCAAATTGGATATTTTTGTGTTTAATATACAGAATATAGTCGGAAAAGAATTTTCGTCGCATATCGAGGGGCTTAGATTTCTGCGTGAAGAAGGGTTTAAAGTAATTTTGAACGACACTGTGTATCCGACCATAGAAAAAGCGTACGAGCGCGTTTTGGAAATAGGCGAAGAAAGAGGCGGACTGGGATTTGATATTGACGGTGCTGTTATAAAAGTAAACGATTTCTCAATGCGAGAAAAACTCGGCACTACAAGTAAATTTCCTAAATGGGCGGTTGCGTACAAGTTTCCGGCGGAGCGCAAAGAAACAAAGGTTTTGGATATAGCTATACAAGTCGGCAGAACAGGCGCGCTTACGCCGCTCGCAATTCTTGAACCGGTAAGAATAGCCGGAAGTACCGTTGCAAGAGCAACATTGCATAATTTTGATAATATTGTGCTGAAAGATGTTCGTATCGGCGACACCGTAATTATCCAAAAGGCCGGTGATATTATTCCGGAAATTGTGGAAGTGGTGAAAGATAAGCGTACAGGAGAAGAACAGCGGTTCGTTATGCCGACACATTGTCCGGAGTGCGGCGCGGAAACGATTCGTGAGGACGGCGAAGCGGTGTATCGGTGCAGCAGTATGAACTGTCCCGCACAGCGAATAAGACATATGATACATTTTGTGTCAAAGCCGGCAATGAATATTGACGGTTTGGGTGAAGCTATAATCGAACAGCTGTTTGAAAATAGAATGATTGAAACTGCCGCCGATTTGTATTATCTTAAAGCCGAGGAAATTGAAAAACTCGATAAAATGGGTGCAAAATCAACCGAGAACTTTATAAATTCACTCGAAAATTCAAAGAAAAATCCGCTTTACAGGGTGATATGCGGTTTAGGAATACAGCATATCGGCGAAAAAGCCTCAAAATTGCTGGCAAAGGAATATTTATCTATAGATGCATTGATGAAAGCAAATGTCGATGAGCTTACCGAGATAAACGAAATAGGCGAGGTTATGGCGAACAGTATAGTCAACTTCTTTGCAGAACCTCACAACGTCGAATTTATAGAGAAATTGAGAAATGCCGGCGTAAGTCTTGCAGATGAGCAGTCTGCCAAAAATTCCGACAACAGATTCGAGTCAATGACATTCGTGCTTACAGGTACTCTGTCGCGGTTTACGCGCGCACAGGCAACAGAGATAATTGAGTCGTTCGGCGGAAAAACATCGTCAAGCGTTTCAAAAAAGACAACATATGTACTTGCCGGCGAGGAAGCCGGAAGTAAGCTGGACAAGGCAAACAAACTTGGCGTATCGGTTATAAGCGAGGAAGAATTTAGCAATATGATTAAATAGGTTACCATAATAATGTTATGTAAACAAGAGGTGGAATTATGTTACAGGAAAAAGCGTTAGCAATGTCTGACGAGTTAATTGAAGTGCGTCGGAAACTGCATAGAATACCCGAAACGGCATTTGAGGAAGTGCAGACATCAAAGTTCATACAAAACAAATTAACCGAGTACGGCATACCATTTGAGGTGGTTGCCAAGACAGGCGTTGTAGGACTCATAAAAGGCGGAAAACAAGGTAAAACGGTTCTTTTGAGAGCCGATATTGACGGTTTGCCTATCACAGAAGAGGCAGCGGTGGATTATAAATCAGAAATTGACGGACATATGCACGCATGCGGTCACGATATACACACGACTTGCCTATTGGGTGCGGCAAAACTGCTTAATGACATTAAATCCGAGCTGTGCGGAAATGTAAAACTCGTATTTCAGCCTGCCGAAGAGGGTGTCGGCGGTGCACTGCCGATGATAAACGACGGCGTTATGGAAAATCCGCACGTAGATGCGGCATTTGCGCTGCACGTTGAACCGATGGAGGAAGTCGGAAATATACAAATCCGCGACGGTGCTATTATGGCATCGCCGGACGACTTTGAACTTACGGTTCATGGAGTAGGGGGACACGGTGCGTATCCGCACACCTGTGTTGACCCTATTGTTACGGCGAGTATGATTGTAAATGCATATCAAACAATAGTGAGCAGACATTTTGACCCGATGACTCCGGCAGTCGTATCGGTTTGCTCGTTTAACGCCGGCAGTTGTACGAATGTAATTCCGGACAGCGCGCACCTTACCGGAACAGCACGCTCACTCGACAAGCAAACCAGAGAAAAGCTTATGTACCTGCTTGAAAAAATAGCGGTTGATACTGCCGCAAGTATGGGTGCTAAATGCGAGTTTGAATTTAAACCGCTGTATCCGCCTACAATTAACAGTAAAGCTATGAATAAAATAGTAACAGGGGCGGCGGAGAAACTGGATATTGTAAAGAATGTAGTTGAGCTTGAGAGTGCCTCTATGGCGGGTGAGGACTTTGCGTATTTTATTGAAAGAGTTCCGGGTGCTTACTTTAAACTTGGGGTAGGGAACAAGGCAAAGGGTATTAACTACCCTATACATAGTCCGAAATTTACCGCTGATGAATCTGCATTGCCGATTGGCGCTGCTTTAATGGCGCAGATTGCGGCAGATTATCTTATACAGGCATAATACACAAAACAGGTTACCGTAACAATATTATGGTAACCTGTTTTGATTTAAATTGATTGAGAGGTACCTATGCAAGAGGTTGTATCGTATATGACGAATCCGAATTTACCGCTAAATAAGGTAAGGAAAGTAATTATTGATTACAGAACACCACATCGAATTGTTGAAACACTGCACCGATATGAAATCGAAACGGTATTTACGTGTAAAGTTAATAGCCTTTACAACGCCGTGACGGGACATTCCGATTTGCAAATCCATTATTTAGGTGACAAGTGTTTTGCCTGTACACCTGAAGCATTTGATTATTACAGCAAAATATTTACAGAAGCGCGAATTATACAAGGTGTACGCACGCTTTCGAGTAACTATCCCGATGATATTGCATATAATATAGCGAGAATTGGAAATTACGCTTTTCACAATTTAAAGTATACTGACCGCAATATTCGTCAATACTATGAGCAAATCGGAGTTGAAACGGTTAATGTTAAACAGGGATACACAAAATGTAATATGTGTATTGTAAATACAAATGCGGTTATAACTTCCGATATGTCTGTCGCAAAGGTGCTTGATAATTACGGTTTTGATGTTTTGCTTATATCACAAGGCAATATCAGACTGACAGATTTTCCGTACGGTTTTATAGGCGGCGCATCCGGACTTATCTCGTCGGATAAACTTGCGTTTGCCGGAAATTTATATCAGCACCCCGACTGCAATGCAATTATTGAGTTCTGCGCAAAGTATAACGTACAGCCTGTGTCGCTTGCGGATTGTGAATTGACGGATATAGGTTCAATACTTCCGATTTGTGAATTGAAGGTGGTGTAAATGTGTCGAAAACGGTTTCGGTCGGACTTGATAAAATATTATATGATGTAATTTTTGACAGCTGTGATGATATATACGGCTTCTGTGATGTACTGGCTGATTATATGATAGATAAATATACAAATATTATAATATCAGGTGTAATAAACCGTAAATACAAATATCTTACTAAAGATGAAATGTCGGAAATAGCAAACTCCGTTTCGGAGTACGGCGCGATTATGGATAAGGAAGTTCTGTGTAAACGGTTGGTTGATTATATAGCCGAGTGTGACAAACTGGTATTAACCGGATTTGTTACATTCAGAATGAAGGATTATATCCAAAAAATTGAAAGTGCTGTTGATGATGCGGTAGAACAATTACTTATACGGTATGAGTATGAAGAATTTACGGAGCTTTTGAAATTCTTTGTGGATATTCAAAATCCCGTAACGTCAACCGTGTATGTAATCAGCTGCAACGGCAAATATATATTGCTTGACGATGAATTTAAGGAAATTGCCAACGAATATATGAACGACTTGCGGCGTGAAATGCGTTACGGCAAAATTGATTACGACGATTTACTGCTCAGCACACTGATAACTTTAGCGCCTGCAAATGTGTATATATTTAATTATGAAAGTATTTCAAACCGCAAACTAATAGAAACTTTAAAAAAAGTATTCGCTAACAAACTTACGTTGTGCGGCAGTATTGAAAGCTCAATTTATGCACAAAAACTCGAATCAGCGGTTAAGTGCTGTAAAATGCACATCTAAGTTAGATAAAGGGTGATTTATATAACTTAGATAAATATAAATATATTCCCTGCTAAAACACATTTATCGGTTTTAGCAGGGAAATTTTTTGCCGTTTAAACCATATAATCCGGTACAAATGTTTCACGCATATCTATGCGGCCTTTGAAATGTTCCTCGGACTTGCCGTCAATCGTAAATTTTATTTTTGTAATTCCTTCGACAGATGCCAACGAATTTACTATTGAATATACCGTAAGCGTTTCGTGTATGGAATTGTCGGAGTGTGCTTGTACAAATTTTTTGCTTAAATTGACATATGCGGTATCATTTTTAACCTTTACGGTCAATCCGTTTTTTATTTTTGGAATGGTTCGCAGAATTTTCGGGTTATTATCCTTACCCTTTATAAGCTCGGCAATTACCATTTTTGCGGTTTTTTCTACCGACTTTTTACTGTCGATATACACTTTATTCGGTATAAGCCGCAACATTTCGGAATCGACAAAATACAATTCAACACACTTATTCTGTGCCATCGCTCCGTGTGAATCGGAGCTGCTAATTTTTCCGTATAAGCTCATCGACGACACCGTTAAAACCAAAATTCCCATAATTATAAGAAACCTTCGCATATAATCATCTCCTCGTATAGTACATCAGTATATATTATATGCGAAAAATTCTAAAATATTCCTTAAATATTGTTTTTGCTTGCCTCAAGTGCCAATGCGAGCTGGTCCGGACACGACGTGCCTTTTGTACCGCACTGCGTTCCTTTCAATTTCGCAATAACATAATCAACCGGCATACCGTCAACCAGTCTGCATATGCCGGCGGTGTTGCCCGAGCAGCCTCTTACAAATGAAACATTGCTGACAATACCGTCGTTGATGTCAAAGGATATTTCAGCCGCGCAAACTCCCTTAGGTTTATATGAAAATCTTGCCATAATAATTCCTCCCACAGTTTTAACCGTTATTATTAATATTTATTCTATTATACATTATTTTTTAAAATTTTTCAATATTAATATTGACTAATATGTGTAAAAAAGATATAATTAATGTAGTGTTAAGCAATTAGTGCTGATACAAATTCCATAAAATTCGGAGGTTTATATTAATGAAACTATTTATTGATACCGCTAATGTGGCTGATATTCGCGAGGCAAACGATATGGGAGTTATCTGCGGTGTAACGACTAACCCGTCATTGATTGCCAAGGAAGGCAGAGATTTCGTTGAAGTAGTTAAGGAAATTACAACTATTGTTGACGGTCCAATCAGTGCTGAGGTTATTTCGCTTGAATGTGACGGTATGGTTAAAGAAGCTATGGAGCTTGCAAAAATCCACAGAAATATTATAATTAAGATTCCTATGACGGCCGAAGGTCTTAAGGCTGTTAAAATTCTTACCGCTGAAGGGATTAAAACGAATGTTACATTGATTTTCTCCGCCGCTCAGGCACTCTTGGCTGCTCGTGCCGGTGCTACATATGTAAGTCCGTTCCTCGGCAGACTTGACGACATCGGTACTGTAGGTATGAATTTGATTGAAGAAATTGCAGATATTTTCAACATTCACGATATCCCTACCGAAATAATCGCCGCAAGCATCAGAAACCCTATCCACGTAATTGATGCGGCAAGAGCCGGCTGTGACATTGCTACGGTTCCGTTTAGCGTAATTAAGCAAATGCTTAAACACCCGTTGACCGACAGCGGTATTGAAAGATTCCTCAAAGACTGGGAAACTGTTCCGAAAAACTAATCAGAACTAATTATTTGATAGATTTAATAAGGGGTTGCCTTGGCAACCCCTTCAGTTTACTGTTCATTATCTGTACTGTTCACATTTTCTACATTATGATATTTTTTCAAAATATCCATAAATTCATCGCCCGTAATGGTTTCTTTTTCAATAAGAAATTCCGATATCTCGGTGAGTGCCTCAAGGTTATTCTTCAACAGCTCGGTCGCCTTGATATAACACTCCTTCATTATTGCAATCACTTCATTGTCAAGCTCTGCAAGCGTGGTTTCCGAACATATCGCAACACTGCGTCCGTCAAGGTACTTATTTTGTACGCTTTCAAGCGCGGTCATTCCGAAACGCTCGGACATACCATACTGCGAAACCATATTCCTTGCCATCTGTGTTGCACGTTCAATATCGTTAGATGCACCTGTTGTCTTAGTGTTAAATACTATTTCTTCGGCGGCACGTCCAGCCAAAAATACAGTAATCTGATCCGTCAGTTCCGCGGCGGACATAAGATAGCGTTCTTCCTCCGGCATTTGCATAGTATATCCGAGTGAACCCATAGTTCGCGGTACAATGGTAATCTTCTGTACCGGCTGGGTGTTTTTCTGAAGTGCGGTAGCAAGTGCGTGACCGACCTCGTGAAATGCAACAATTCGCTTTTCTTTCTCTGACAGTATTCTGTCTTTCTTCTCCTTGCCGGCAATGATAACCTCAACCGCTTCCATAAGGTCCTCCTGAATCACCTCACTTCGGCCGAGTCGTACAGCGCGCAGTGCCGCCTCATTCACCATATTTGCAAGGTCCGCCCCCACTGCCCCGCTTGTTGCCAGTGCAATATCGTGCAGACTTACATCACTGCTCATCTTTACATTTTTTGCGTGAACCCTGAGTATATCTTCCCTACCCTTTAAATCAGGCTTTTCAACGATAATTCGTCTATCAAATCTTCCGGGTCTTAACAAGGCTTTATCCAATATTTCCGGACGATTTGTAGCCGCCAGAATGACTACGCCTTTTGAAGAATCAAAGCCGTCCATCTCGGCAAGCAGCTGATTTAGGGTTTGTTCGCGTTCATCATTACCGCCGCCTTGCGAATCGCGACTCTTGCCTATAGCATCAATTTCATCAATAAATATAATACATGGTGCTTTTGACGATGCCTGCTTAAATAAATCGCGTACCCTGGACGCACCGACACCTACAAACATTTCCACAAAGTCTGAACCTGACAGCGAGAAAAACGGCACGCTTGCCTCCCCTGCCACAGCTTTCGCAAGCAGTGTTTTACCTGTTCCCGGCGGACCTACAAGCAATGCGCCTTTCGGCTGTTTCGCGCCGATTGCGGTATATTTCTCGGGATTGTGCAGAAAATCCACAATTTCATCAAGCGACTCTTTTGCCTCTTCCTGACCGGCAACATCGGCAAACGTCACTCCTGTCTTATTTTCAAGATAAATTTTCGCGTTACTCTGCCCTACCGACATAAAGCCGCCTCTGCCGCCCATATGCTTTGCGGTTATACGCGAAATGAGCATAAACACTCCCACCAAAATCAGCATAGGAAAAATCCAAGACATAAAAAATTCCATTGTACTGTCGTCCGGCGGAATCGGTGCCGAAACATCGACGTTATGCTCGCGCAAAAGCTTTAAAAGCTCCGGATCATTAATACTTCCGGTATAATAAGTTTTTTTCAAAACCGGTATTTGCGTAGACTTTATATTAGGTATCCCTAATATATTGGTGTCAATCTGCGGTGCCGGCGTAGTCGTTATTGTCGTATCCGTATCTTGGGTATTGTCCGCTTTTTTGTAAATAACAAATTGGTTTGAATACAGCTCAACCTTGGCAACTTCATTATTTACAACCATATTCCAAAATTCGCTGTACGAAATTTCAACCTTAATCGGAGTTGTCAGAAACGACACCAGCCAATTGAGCGCAAATGTTGCCAACAACGAAAACGACAGTATAACTGCAAAAAAGGGAAATTTGCTTTTGTTTTTGTTATCTTTCATCTGTATTTTTTACTCCTTGCTTACTGATTTATTCGGATATATGAACCATAACCTGTTCTATTATACGCTTCACGTGGTCGTCATCAAGTGAATAGAATGTATTTTTTCCGTCACGACGCGCTTTTACCAATTTTGCCTGTCTTAACAGTCTGAGCTGATGACTTATTGCCGACTGCGACATTTTAAGTGCCTCGGCAATATCGAATACGCACAGCTCCTTGTCAAACAAAGCCCATAAAATTTTCAGCCGCGTACTGTCACCGAAAACCTTAAATACATCAGTCAATTTGTCGATAGTTGTATCGGAGGGCAAATCATTTTTCAACATATTGATTATTTGTATATTATATTTGCAGTTTTCACATACTCTATCCATTTTTTAAATCACCCTTCCCCTACAAATGTATCATTTGTTCATATGTTCATTATACCCCTATAATCGGCAGTTGTCAATTTAGATATACTAAAATTCACAAAGAATTCGTTTTTTTTATTGCCAAAAGCATTTATTTATAGTAAAATATAATTTGTATGAATTATTTTTCAGAAAGGTGTGGGAAAATTTTTATGATGTTAAAAATTTTAACTACGACATTTTTTTCTGCTGCGGCGATATATTTATTATATTTTTCGCTTTTGCAGCCGGATTTATCCAAGTCCGGAGTGCAGCAACCCAAGCAAGCCTCAAACACATTGCATATAGGCTGTATGCTGCTTATCGGGTTGTTTGTAAGATGTATAATTGGATTTAACGTTTACGGACACGAAACCGATATGAATTGCTTTACTGCATGGTCGGATATAGTTTTTAAGGACGGTATATCTGCGTTTTATGCCTCTGACGGCTTTAGTGATTATCCGCCGGGATATATGTATGTTCTTTATGTTATCGGTGCACTGAAAAGTTTTTTGCCTCTTAGCTCAAGCGGTGTGGTTTTGCTTGTAAAAATGCCGGCAATTATCTGCGATGTAATCACCGCATTTTTTGTCTACAAAATTGCAAGGGAACATATGACACACAGCTGTTCTATGTTTGTCAGTGCATTTTATCTGTTCAATCCGGCAGTATTGCTTAACTCGTCAATCTGGGGGCAGGTTGATGCGGTATCTACACTGTTATTGCTTATAATGGTGTATTTGACATCAAAAAAGAAACTTATACCGGCATACTACGTTTTTGCACTTGCGATTTTTACAAAACCTCAGGCTTTGATTGTTACGCCGGTACTGCTGTACAGTATTGTAGAAAATGTATTTTTTCCTAAATTCGACAAAGCAAAATTTTTCAAGCACCTTTTATGCGGTCTTGGCGCTATTGCCATGATAGTTGTTCTGGCTGTTCCGTTCGGACTGAATTATGTGGTTGAACAATATATAACAACTTTGAGTTCTTACCCATACGTCACCATAAATGCATTCAATATCTGGGGTATGTTCGGTCTTAACTGGACTGCACTTAACGCATTTACCACAACTATGGGTTATATATTTATTGTACTTATAGTAATCGGTACTGCGATTGTTTTCTTCAAATCGAAAAACGATTCAAAGTACTATTTTGTGGCGGCATTATTGGTGTTCGGTACATTTATGCTGTCAACAAAAATGCATGAACGATATGCGTTTTCGGCAATGCTGATGACGCTATGCGCATTTTCGGTATTGCATAATTCACATATATTCAACTCGTATATGCTGATTTCAATGTCACAGCTGTTTAATACGGCGTGGGCACTGTTCATATACGAAACGGATATTAACAAATATTTCAAATCCAAGGTAATTAACGCAGGTTCGACGGTTAATCTTATAATTACCGCATATATAATTTATGTAACGGTAAAACTGTATATAAAGAATCAAACAGAGAATAAGCAAGCAACACAGAAAGCGGCAGATGCTCAGTCTGTAAAGAATACCGCCGCCTCTTCCGAAACATTTTCAAAAAAACGCTCGTTGTTTGAACGTACGGAGGATTTTGTGAAAATAACTCGTTTTGATATAATAGCTATGGTTGTGATTACGGCGGTTTATTCGGCGGTAGCGTTGTACGATTTGGGTGATAAGGTTGCACCGCAGTCAAGTTTTGAAGTATCAAACGGCGACAAAATAGTTTTGGATTTGGGCGAGGACAAGCAGGTTAAAGAATTTCGCTATTTCTTGGGAGTAACCGAAAACCGCGAATTTAAAATGAATGCCGCAGACACCGTCAACAGTACAAATGTGTCAAAACTGCTGAAAATGACATCTGTATTTGCATGGGGTACTGAAAACATCAATGCAAATATACGTTATATAACATTGGACTGTACAAGTGATAATGCGCAGATAAACGAGCTTGCTATTATCGGTGACGACGACAAATGCATTGTACCGGTAAATTCGGGTGAATACAGTGAGCTGTTTGACGAACAGAATATAGTTCCGGAACGCACATCATTCAGAAACGGAACTTACTTCGACGAAATCTATCACGCGCGTACCGCATATGAGTTTGTACACAGTCTAAATCCGTACGAATGGACACATCCGCCGCTCGGAAAAGTGTTTATTTCAATCGGTGTTATGATATTCGGAATGGTGCCGTTCGGCTGGAGAATTGTAGGCACACTGTTTGGTGTGGCTATGGTGCCAGTTATATACTGTTTTGCGAAAAAGCTTACAAAATATTCGTGGCTTGCAATTGTAACCTGTCTTGCGTTTACGTTCGACTTTATGCATTTTGCTCAAACTCGAATTGCCACAATTGATGTATATGTAACATTCTTTATTATGCTTATGTACTACTTTATGTACAAGTATTATAAGACAAGCTTTTATGACACAAAATTCTCGAAAACTCTTATACCTCTCGGTCTTTCGGGATTGTTTATGGGATTCGGAATAGCCTCTAAGTGGACCGGCGTGTATGCCGGATGCGGACTTGCGATAATTTTCTTTATCACATTATACAAGCGATACAGAGAATATATGTATGCATGCATAAATCCGCGAGGTGAACACGACGGTATTGCACATTCGTTTATAATAGAAAATTTCAAAAGCTATACAATAAAAACCATAATATTCTGTGTCGGAGCGTTTGTTATAGTACCGCTGCTGATTTACGGATTGTCCTACATTCCTTATCTGCGTGCGGACGGTATGCACGGAATTAAGAGTATTCTGGATAATCAATCCGCAATGCTGACTTACCACGGAAAAACAGTAGTCAATTCAACGCACTCGTACTCGTCACCGTGGTATCAGTGGCCGATAATGGTGCGCCCTATTTGGTATTATTCGGGTGTTGTGACCGATACCGTAAAGGAGGGCATCAGTGCATTCGGAAACCCTGCCGTTTGGTGGACTTCTATCGCCGCATTTATATATATGCTCTATCTTACGGTAATAAAGAAGGATAAAACGGCACTGTTTTTGGTTATATCATACCTTGCACAGCTTGTATCGTGGATACCGGTTACACGTATAACATTTATATATCACTATTTCCCGTCCGTACCGTTTTTGGTGCTTATGATCGGATATGCGATATATACAATATACAACAATAAAAAGGACAAAAAAGTGCTCTATTACTCAATCGGTTATGTAGCTGTGGTAATAGTTTTGTTTGTAATGTTCTACCCTGTATTGTCGGGTCAGCCGATAAGCGTCGATTATGTACTCAAATATCTGCGTTGGTTTGATTCTTGGGTATTAATATCGGGTTAATATGCAACGAGTATATTCCGGACTTTCGGCAGATACTGCTGTGATTGATAAGTCCGGATATGCTCAATGTTAATTAAAGGAAAGTGTCTTACTATGAATATCAGAATTTTCGGATTGCAAAACGATTCTATAGTTGACGGTCCGGGTATACGATATGCAATATTTACACAAGGCTGTCCGCACCGCTGTGAAGGGTGTCACAATCCTGCCTCGCACGATGCCGACGGCGGATATGACTGCGACACTGATACAATTATGGAAAAAATCAAGTCAAACCCACTTTTAGACGGAGTGACTTTTTCCGGCGGCGAACCGTTCAATCAGGCAAAACCGCTTATCGAAATAGCAAAAAAAACGCACGCACTCGGTCTTAACGTAATGGCGTACACCGGATATTTGTGGGAACATATAATTGAATTTGCCGACGAAAACAACTGTTGGTACGAATTACTCCAAAATATCGACATACTTGTCGACGGTCCGTTTGTATTGGCAGAGCGGAGTATTGAGTTGAATTTTTGCGGTTCAAGAAATCAGCGCATTATAGATGTTCGGGCGAGTCTTGAAAGTAACAGCGTTGTTTTGTATGAGTTTAAGCAGTATTGATTAAAATTTGCATATGAAAAAGGGATATAAAAATGAATCCGCCGCAAGGCATTTCGTTTTTATATCCCTTCTTATATTATAATTCAAAAATCGGTTTTTCAAGCGTAATATTTCCTATAACCGCACTTCTAAATTCGTCAATTACCATATTTGCAGCGCGTTCGGTATCAATTTCACCGCCTGAAATAACAAATCCGCGTTTTTTTCCTATATACTCAAGTATTTCATATCCCTGCATATCACCGATATTTTCAAGCTTATACCGCGCACACAGTAAATCGGAATAATTGTCGCGCAGATAGTCCAATAATCCGTACGCCAATAATTCAATTTCCATAATTTCGTCTTTAATTGCACCGGTATACGCAAGATTATGCGCTACCTTTTGGTCCTCAAATTTAGGTGCAAGTATACCGGGTGTGTCCAAAAGCTCTGCCCCGTCTTTCAGCTTAATCCATTGCTTGCCGCGGGTTACACCGGGACGGTCACCCGTCTTTGCGCTTGCTTTTCCGGCAAGCTTGTTAATCAGTGTGGATTTGCCGACATTTGGTATTCCCACCATCATTATGCGTACACACCTGTTTTTGCCGCGTTCGGCATCTTTGTCGATTTTGTCTTGTATAAGCGAGCGCGACTGCGCAACAATCCTGTTTACGCCGAATCCTGTTACACAGCTGATCGGTATTACTTTTATACCCTGTTTTGCGTACCACTTAATCCATAAATCCGTAACAGCCGTATCGGCAAGGTCATACTTGTTCATTACGACTAATCTCGGCTTGTTTGCTATAATATCGTCGAAGGTTGAATTTCGTCCCGAAAAAGGGATTCGGGCATCAAGTATTTCTACCACAACGTCTATCATTTTGAGATTTTCCTCTATCAGCCGCCGAGTTTTCGCCATATGCCCCGGATACCACTGTACATTCTGCATCTGCATAAATAATTATTCCTTTCTATGTCATATCAAAGAACGAAACCTGGTCAGACTCAGGCATTCCGTCAAGACAGTTATTTTCCTGAAGCAAATCAATTATAGAACGCGTTACCGCCGTCCGTTGGCGCAAATCCTCCACAGTCCTGAATTTACCGTGCTTGCGTGCATTCATAATACTCTTTGCCGCATTTTCGCCCAAGCCGGCAAGTGCATTGAGCGGAGGCCGTATCTTATCCCCTACCTGCAGGAAATTCACCGCGTGAGATTCATACAAATCAATAGGTGCAAATTCAATTCCCCTTGCATACATTTCTATGCATATTTCAAGTATCGGAATCAAATTTTCTTCTTTCTGCTGAATCGTCTTGTTATTCTTCTTTTCAATAAGCTCATTCATAGCCGCTCTTGCTTTCGTCATACCGTTTACCATAATTTCCGCATCAAAATCCTTTGCGCGTATTGAAAAGTACGCCATATAATACGCAAGCGGATAATGCACCTTGCAGTAGGCAATTCTAAACGCCATCGTGACATACGCAACCGCGTGTGCTTTAGGAAACATATATTTTATCTTTTTACACGAGCTTATATACCAGTCAGGTACATTAGCACTCCGCATTTCTTCCTCATACTCCGGCGTAAGTCCTTTGCCCTTACGCACCATTTCCATTATCTTAAACGCGTGTCCCGGTTCTACTCCCATATGAATCAGATAAATCATAATATCGTCACGCGTACATATTGCGTTTGACAGCGTAGTCACTCCGTCGCGTATTAAATCCTGAGCGTTGTTGAGCCATACATCAGTACCGTGCGACAGTCCCGAAATACGCACAAGCTCGGCAAATGTGGTAGGCTTTGTGTCAACCAGCATTTGTCGCACAAACTTTGTACCAAATTCCGGCACACCGTAAGTACCGACTTCCGTTCCTATATCCTCGCTCAGTTTCAAAGCCTTTGTCGACGTAAAAAGACTCATTGTTTCCTTATCGTCCAAAGGTATTGTCTGCGGATCAATGCCGGTTATGTCCTGCAGCATACGAATAATTGTCGGGTCATCGTGTCCAAGCTCATCAAGCTTGAGCAAATTTTGGTCAATCGAATGATAATCGAAATGTGTTGTTATTATTGTCGATTTCGGGTCGTCAGCCGGATGCTGAATAGGGCAAAACTCGTGAATATTATTACTGTGCGGTACAACGATAATTCCGCCCGGGTGCTGTCCCGATGTACGTTTCACGCCGACACAGCCTGCCGCAAGACGGCGTTTTTCGGCGTTTCGTATAGCAATACCTTTTTCTTCGGAATATTTTTTTACATATCCGTATGCGGTTTTTTCGGCAACCGTACCTATTGTACCGGCACGAAAAACATATCCCTCACCGAAAAGCTCCTCTGTATATTTGTGTATTCTCGGCTGGTATTCACCCGAAAAATTAAGGTCGATATCCGGCTCTTTGTCACCGTTAAAACCGAGAAAGGTTTCAAACGGTATATCGTGACCGTCCTTTTTGTAATCAGCACCGCATTTCGGACACTTTTTATCCGGCAAGTCACACCCCGATATGCCGGAGCCGTCATCTATAAACTCAGAGTTTTTGCAATTCGGACAAATATAGTGTGCCGGCAATGAATTAACCTCGGTTATATCAGACAAAAACGCAACAAACGACGAACCGACAGAACCTCTCGAACCGACCAAATAACCGTCCTCAAGCGATTTTCTTACAAGTGCCTGTGCGATTCTGTACATAACCGCAAAGCCGTTGCCTATAATAGAATCAAGCTCCTGTTTAAGCCGTTTTGCGACTATGTCCGGCAAAGGACTTCCGTATATTTCCTTGGCTTTTCTTTCGGAGTCGTTAACAATTGCCTCTTTTGCACCGTCCATCTCCGGCGGACACTTCTCTTTCGGAATAGGCCGCACATTGTCAATCATATCATTAATAAGATTTGTGTTCGTTACCACAACCTCATATGCTTTATCATTACCCAAATATTTAAATTCTTCCAGCATTTCTTCGGTAGTACGCAAATACAGCGGTGCTTGACGGTCAGCATCCTTAAACCCTTTGTAATGCATAAGTATCTTTCGGTAGTTTGCACCGCTCGGGTCCATAAAATGCACATCACAGGTAGCCGCGACAGGCTTGTTAAACTTTTCTCCGAGCTCTGTCACGCGCCTGTTTAACTCGCGTAAATCATCATCTGTTTTAATATTCGGATAATTTTCGTCGTATTTTAAAAAGTCGTTATTTCCGATAGGCTGTATTTCCAAATAGTCATACAAATCCGCAATTTCACGCAGTTCGTCCTCGGTTTTACCGTTAATTATGCCTCTGAAAAACTCACCTGCCTCACACGCCGCACCGATAATAAGTCCCTCCCTTTTTTCCAAAAGCAAGGTTTTCGGTATTTTCGGAGTACGGTGAAAATATTTAAGGTGCGAGTCGGACACAAGCTCATATATGTGTCTTAGTCCTATTTGATTTTTCGCAAGCAGAATTATGTGAAATGCTTTGTTCCTTTTCGACACGTTACGCATAATCATTCTGTTCAAATCCGACAGCCTGCTCTTTCCGTCAGACACAAGCTTTTCAATCATCTTTACAAATATATCAGCGGTAGCTTTTGCATCATCGACCGCTCTGTGATGGTTTTCAAGTGTAACTTTCAGGTGATTTACCAATGTATCAAGCTTATGATTGGGAAGCTCCGGATACATTGCGCGCGCAAGCTGAAGTGTATCAAGATAGCAAAATTCAAACGGAATATTATGTCTTTTCGCGTTCACTTCTATGAATCCGACGTCAAATTTCGCATTATGCGCAACCAAAACACTGCCCTTGCAAAAATCCAGAAAATCACCCAAAATATCCTCGATAAACGGTGCATCGGCAACCATTTCGTCGGTAATCGACGTAAGCTCGGATATATTGGGCGGTATATGCTCTTTCGGATTTACAAACGTCGACCATTTATCGACAATTTTTCCATTGTCAACTTTCACAGCACCTATTTCCGTAATATTATTGATTTTATTTGAAAGACCGGTAGTTTCTATATCAAACACCACAAACGATGAACTCAATGTTTGTTCGTCGGCATTAAATACAATTTTATCCTTGTCCTCAATCAATTCCTCCAAAGTGTCGTCAACGAGATACCCCTCGACACCGTAAATTACTTTGATAATTTCATTATTTTTTGATACATGCATTCCGTCGGGGTACGACTGCACCACTCCGTGGTCGGTAATGGCTATTGCTTTATGTCCCCACGATATAGCTCGCTTAATCAAATCCTCCGCGCTGTTTACCGCGTCCATTGCCGACATCTGTGTATGCATATGCAGTTCGACACGTTTTACGGGTGCATTATCCTCACGCTTTTTTTCGATTCTCAAAACCTGTGCCACCGCATTAGCCATCACAACAGTTT
>CAYRCC010000015.1:0-48259 GCA_964422725.1 uncultured Lachnospiraceae bacterium | reverse complement strand
AAAATACACTTAAATGCCGCTTAATATTTGTGGACATTTTATATTGCAATTTATACGCTTGATATTTGTGGATATTTTGTATTGCAATTTACAATATAATATGCTATAATTAATAAACGTTGACTGACGGAAAATATCTTATAAAATTTGGGGATTAAGCCGTTTGCAAACGGTTTTAACGGATTTTCCGATGTCAGCAATTTGATTTTTTTTGGGGGTTATTATGAAGAAATTGCTAATGTTTGCAATTGCGGTGATGGTAACTGCATCATCGTTTGCGGTATCGGCAGAGAGTGTTGCAAATACTGAGACCGATGCACAGGAAACTACATCTGTAGTCGAAGTTACACCAACACCGGAGGTTACAGCAACACCGGAGGTTACAGCAACACCGGAGGTTACAGCGACACCGGAAGTTACAGCGACACCGGAGGTTACACCAACGCCGGAAGTCACAGCAACACCGGAGGTTACAACGACACCGGAAGTTACAGCAACACCGACGGTTGCACCGACACCGACACAGCCGTATTTGATTTATGACAGCGAGATTAATGTTACGCTGAATAATAATGCGGTAGTTCTTAAGCATAGGCCGTTGATTGTAAATAATTTTACAATGCTGGCGGTTGACGACTTAAAACAGATACTGGCACTGGACGACGGAGCGGTATATTATCATTCTGAGTATCAGCAGATTTATGTTACTACACCTGAACATACGTGGGCGTTGAATATGAACAGTCACGACACGATAGTGGACGGCGTGCAGGGTTGGATGGATTATTCTCCTGTGAATATTGACGGCACAGCGTATATACCGCTGAGATTTATTACTGATATATTCGGTTATTCACTTGATGTAAATCCTGTTTGGAACGGTTTTAATATCGGGATTGTTTCAAAGGCAAACAGAGATAAGGAAAGCTTTGTAAATAATTCGGGTTATCAAAGTGATACGGATTATCTGATATGGGTATCTCTGAAAGACTTTGAGGTGAATGTGTTTCTCAAGGACAGTGAGCGGTGGGAAATAATTAATTCGATAAAGTGTTCGGTTGGTGCTGAAAGAACACCGACTGTAAAGGGTGAATATAAGTATTTCTCGCTTGAAAAGGGGTGGAAATATAATAATTATTATGTAGCACCGATAATGCGCTTTTATCGTGGTTACGCATTGCATAGTGTGCTTATGAAATATGACGGTACTTTTTACGACGGCAGGGTAGGGGAGAGAATATCTCACGGTTGTATCAGACTTCTTCCTGACGACATAAACTGGCTTACTTATTACATACCGCTGAACACTAAAATTGTTATTACGGAATAGGCTGTTAAAAGGCTTGTCGGCATTTTGTCGGCAAGCCTTTTATAAAGTGATTTCTATCTTTTTTGAATTTTGCTAAAAGTTCCGATTATTAGATTTTGCTTTGCAGAATCCGAAACTTTTGATTATTGTATTCGACAATTACTTTGATAATTTTTTCTTTACCCAAATACCTACTAAACACATGAACGTATAATAGCCGCACCAAATAATACTCGATACACTTACCGACTGAAAGCAAAACACCAAAAATGACACAAAAACTACCGCGCAAGACCAATACTTTACCCAATTATACCCCCAAAATCCGTATCCGACACATAAAAAGGGATACGCTATCATAAGTATCGGCATAACCAGCAGCGGGAGCTTGTCGGCACACAGCATAGTCAAATTCTGAATCACAAACACCGCCGCCGGACAAGCTATTAAATAGGAGTACCTTTTAAGCATTTTCCACCTCGTTGTATTTAACGTCAAATATTGTTACGGTGTAAGGCTTTGTGTGAATATAGAAAATCCCGTCGTTGCCGCGGTATTCGTTTCCGTTTTCGTCAATCAGCGTGCAGATTGAATATCTCGCAAGATCCATTCGTATGATTTCCTCATAGTCTGCCATATCGGCAACTACAATACGTCTGTTATTGCCGCTTGAACGCATAAACCCGTACACTCGTCCTATCTTGTAAACAGTTTCCATACTTCCGCTTCGATACAGTTTATTGCTGTTTCTGAGTGCGATATATTTTTTGTATATACTCATAATCTCTTGGTTTTCACGTCCCCATGGGTACGTCATACGGCAGAACGGGTCGCCGTAACCTTCCATACCGGCTTCATCACCGTAATATACGCATGGCACACCCGGCAAGAGCATCTGCATAGCTACAACTACCCCGAGTCTTGCTTTTGCCGCCGCATAGGTTCGTTTGTCGAGCTTGAACGCCGCCTGCATATCTTTGTTTACCGAGTGTCTGTCTGGTACGTTGGCAAGCATAGTTAATATTCTCTCCACGTCGTGCGATGAAAGGAAATTGAGCAGTGAATAGAATGCTTGCGGAGGGTAGTTTTCCATTAGATTCATAAGTCGGTCGTCAAACATCTGCGCATCAATTCTGCCGAGTGCAAAATCAAGGAGCATATTTCTGAACGGGTAATTCATTACCGAGTCAAGCTCCTTACCTTGAAAATACTCGCGCTGTTCGCCGTAACTGATTTTGTTTGAGGCATCTTCCCAGACTTCGCCGATTATTACAGCCTCACGCTTTTGTTTTTTTACCTCTTCACGCAGTTCCTTTACGAAAAATCCGGGCAACTCGTCAACAACATCGAGCCGCCAACCGCTTGCGCCCAGTTTCAGCCAGCGTTTTACTACAGAATCGGTATCGTGCAGAATATAGTTTCTGTAGCTTTCGGAGTTTTCATCTACTTGCGGAAGTGTCTGCATTCCCCACCACGATTCGTATACATTGGGATAATCAATAAATTTAAACCACGAATAATACTCGGACTTTTTCGACTGATACGCCCCGATACTGTCATAGTTTCCGTTTTTATTGAAATACTTGCTGTCACTGCCCGTATGATTGAATACGCCGTCCAGAATAATGCGTATACCTAGTCTGTCAGCCTCGGAGCATAGTTTCTTAAATGTATCCTCATCGCCGAACATCGGGTCGATGGTTTTGTAGTCACCCGTATCGTATTTGTGGTTTGAATACGCCTTGAAAATAGGATTAAGATATATAACTCCAATTCCAAGCTCTTTCAAATACGGCAGTTTTTGGATTATCCCCTCCAAATTACCGCCGTAAAAATCGTTGGAAAGATATTCGCCGCCGAACTGTTCGGCTTTGTAATACGGGGTGTCAGTCCATTTATGCTTAATAATATCCTTGCGGTCGGTTTCTATAGTGCCGGTTGGGTTGTAAAACCTGTCCACGAATATTTGGTATGCAACAGAATCCTTAAACCAATCGGGAGTTTTATAGTCTTTATCATAAACAGTAATTTGATACGAATGTGCCGGTCTGTCGTTGTATACATCGCCAAGTCCGCCCATATTCATATAGTTGTTGCCGTAATATACCGTTTCGTGACCGGCGGATATTTTGAAGTAATACCAGATAAGTCCGGATTTACTGCCGACATCAATTTTTGCCTCGTATATACTGCAATGACATATGCAGTCTATAAAGTACATTTCGGTTTCCTTTTCACGTCCGTTTCGTATTGTGACCAACTTTACCGCCTCGGGAATACCCGCCTCGGCAACGGCAAATCTGACAGTAACGATTTGTCCTGTCGGCACTGCACCGAACGGTTTGCGATACATAGAATTTCTTGAATTATGTTCCAGCTTCATTGTTACGTGCTCCTTTTTGGATTTCTGTTATCAAGCGCCCTAAAATAGAGTAGACAAACCCATTTTGAGTTTGTCTACTGTTCTTTAAATTAAATACTAAATCAGATTTTGGTGAGTTTCCAAACCTTTTCGTTGTACTCCTCAATTGTTCTGTCACTTGAGAAGAAACCGGCACAAGCTGTGTTCATAATAGCTTTTTCCCACCACAAATCCTTGTTCTGATAATCGCGGCTGACTTTTTCGTGTGCTTTTGCGTAAGCATCAAAATCGCGGATAACCATATATGTGTCAGGATAACCGTAATCACCGAACAAAAGTGTATTGTAAAGGTCTTTAAACTGATTTGGGTTACTGCGGTCAAGCTCACCGTCGATAAGCTGACTCAATACCTGTCTGAGTGAATGGTCGGAATTGTAAATTCTCATTACCTCTTCACTGCCGTTGACACACGATTTAGCGGCAACTTCACTCGCTTTAAGACCGAATATATAAATATAGTCCTCGCCGACTTGCTCAAGCATTTCAACGTTTGCGCCGTCAAGCGTACCGATTGTAACCGCACCGTTAAGCATAAATTTCATATTGCCGGTACCCGATGCTTCTTTGCCGGCTGTTGAAATCTGTTCCGAAACATCTGCCGCGGCAACCAGCTTTTCAGCGATTGATACGCCGTAATTTTCCACAAATACAACCTTGATTTTGCCGCCGATACGCTCGTCGTTATTAATAACGTCGGCAACCGTATTAATGAGCTTAATGATAAGCTTTGCTCTTGCATATCCAGGTGCTGCCTTCGCCGCAAAGAAATACGTGATTGGTGTAAACGGCATTTGCGGATTTTCAAGCAACAGGTTATACTGCGCCATTACCTGCAATATGTTTAAAAGCTGACGCTTATATTCGTGCAAACGCTTACACTGCATATCGTAAATTGAATTAGGGTCAATATCTATACCGTTATGCTCCTTTACATATTTAGCAAGCGCAACCTTGTTTTCGTGTTTAATCTTGGCAAACTTATCCTGGAATTTCTTGTCCTTGGCATAAGGAATAAGTTTTTTGAGCTCCTCGGCATTTTTCAGCCAGCCTTTGCCTATAGTTTTTGTAATCAAATCCGTCAGCTTAGGGTTTGCACTCATAATCCAACGTCTGAACGTGATACCGTTTGTAATAGCGTGGAAACTATCCGGATTGATTCTGTAGTAATCTCTGAAAATATCCTCAACCAAAATTTTGGTGTGCAGTTTGGATACGCCGTTGACAGCAAAGCAAGTAGCAAGACAGATGTTTGCCATTCTTATTCTGCCATTTGCAACGATAGCCATATACTCCAATTTCTTAGGGTCGTTAGGATATATTTCGTCCAGCTTTATCATAAGCCGTCTGTTCATTTCCTCAATAATCATATTTATACGAGGCAATACTCTGTTCATCATACCTGTTGACCACGTTTCGAGAGCCTCGCTCATAACCGTGTGGTTAGTATACGCGAACACCTTTGTCACGATATCCCACGCCTCGTCCCAACCAAGACCTTTGTCGTCCATAAGAATACGCATCATCTCAGGGATAGCCATTGTCGGGTGTGTATCGTTTATGTGTATTACAACTTTCTTAGGAAGCATATTCCAATTAGCGCCGTATCTTGCCTCAAAGTCCTTCAAAATCCATTGAACGGTAGCCGAAACAAGGAAATACTGCTGTTTCATACGCAATTCTTTACCCTGTACGTGAGTATCGTCAGGGTAGAGCACCTTTGAAATAACCTCGGCGAGCTGTCTTTCCTCGACGGCACGGATATAGTTACCGCTGTTGAAAGCCTGCATATCCATATACTCAGGTGATTTGGCACTCCACAGGCGCAGTTTGTTTACGATTTTTGAATCGTAACCGCACAAAGGCACATCATAAGGTACAGCGAGTATTGTGTGTGAATTTTCGTATTTGGCAATAAGTCTGTCGCCCTCCCAATCAAAGTGCACACTGCCGCCGAATTTAACTTCGACGGTTTCTTCGATACGCGGAACTTCCCATACATTAGTGCCGTTATCGAGCCACGGGTCAGGCATTTCAACCTGATGTCCGTCGACGATTTTTTGTTTAAACAAGCCGTACTCATAACGTATTGTAGAGCCGTATGACGGTAAGTCGAGAGTTGTAAGCGAGTCAAGGAAACAAGCGGCAAGTCTGCCAAGACCGCCGTTACCGAGAGCTGCATCGCTTTCTTCTTCAACGATATTGCACATATCGGCACCGAGAGATTTCAATACATTGCTGTATTCTTCGGTTTTCATCAAGTTAAGTACGTTAGTTGCGAGAGAACGTCCCATCAGAAACTCAAATGATAAATAGTAAAGTTTCTTTGAACCCTGATTTTTTACAACCTTATGCGAAACTGCCCAACGCTCCATAATGCTGTCGCGCACTTTCAATGCGCAAGCGGTGTAGAGCATTGCCGGAGTAGCTTCCTCCAGCGATTTACCGAAATATCGGTTCAATTTTCCGATAATTTCTTCCTGTAAGCGTTTTTCGCTTTCGGTCAATTTCATTTCTACCAATTTCATAATTCTGACTACCTCTTTCATTTACTGTAATGATATGAAAATACTAAGTATTTCTAAAGGATATATAAACAGCTTTTGCTGATAATATTCGTGCTTATAATAATATATCACAAAATTGTTATATTTACAACAATTTTATTTGCTTTTTTATTTTTTTGTATATTTTTGAGCTTTTGTCTTTTTAAAATGCCCGAAAATTGTACGCAGTGCAAAGAATCTGCCGCTGAAACGGTGCATAATTTCACCGCAGAAATACCGCCCGTTCGGTATTTGCTGTAAAAAACAGTCAAGGGCAGAAATAAAATCTGCCCTTGACTACTGTATTTGATAAGTTAATTACTTGGTTTGTGTCTTTTCTTCCGGCGTTGTTTCAGTCTTTATTTCTTCGGTTTTCTTTTTTGAATTTTTCTTTGTCGATGCGGCTGACTTTTTAGTTGTCTTTGTTTTCTTTTCTTTTTCTGCTTTTACCTCTGTTTTTTCTTCCGCTTCAGCCGCAACAGTAGTTTCAACAGCCGCGGCTTTTACTGCCTCAGCTATTGCATCTTCAATCGTAGTTTCGACGTTTAAAACATCTGCTTTAGGCTCTTCGGCGGACAGCAACGGTTCATCGGCTACCTTTTTTGTCCTTTTTGTGGTTTTTTTTGCGGTTTTTTCGGCTGTTTTTTTTTCAGCCTTTTTCTTTGTGGTTTTCTTTACCGCTTTTTCTTCAGCATCGTCACTCTGTTTGTCAGCTGCTTTGGATTTTGCCGTACGCCTTGTTTTTTTCTCGGACTGCACCTGAGGTTCCGCCGTTTCCGGAGTCGGCTCGTCAACTATTTCGCTCCCGTCGTTTGCGATATTATCGGGAATACCGATTAAATCGCGGTACATTTTGATATACTTTTTGGCAGATACATTCCACGAATAATCAACCTCCAAAGCATTTTTGATAATACCGTTCCAAGCGTCAGTATTACAGTAAATACTGTGTGCGTATCTGATGACGTGGAGCATATCCTGCGATGAATACTGCTTAAACGAAAATCCCGTTCCGACTCCGTCATATTCGTTGTAAGGAATTACGGTGTCTTTCAAACCGCCGGTTTCTCTGACAATAGGAATTGTACCGTATCTCATACTTATAAGCTGACTAAGACCGCACGGCTCAAATCTTGACGGCATCAAAAATGCATCACAGCCGGCGTAAATTTTATGTGCAAGGTCGTTTGAGAAATATATGTTTGCCGAAATCTTCTCCGGATACTTCCATGCAAAATGTCTGAACATATTTTCAAAATGTTCATCGCCCGTACCGAGCACGACAATTTGTATATCGGACTGACAAATCTCTTCGAGTACCTGTGCGAGAATGTCAAAGCCTTTCTGGTCGGTAAGTCTTGAAACAATACCAATCATAAATTTGTCAGGTGACTGAGGAAGATTCAACTCCTCCTGCAAGCGGCGTTTGTTCTCGGCCTTCTTTGTGAATATGTTATCTTTATTGTATTTTTCATAAATCATCGAGTCGGTTTCCGGATTGTATTCACTGTACGAAATACCGTTGACAATACCGACAAGGTCGTTGCGGCGCGCATAGAGCAGACCGTTAAGTCCTTCGCCGTATTCCGGTGTGGTTATTTCGTGTGCATAGCTTTCGCTTACGGTGCTCACTTTATCCGAGTACACAATACCGCCCTTTAACAAATTCGCATCTTTGTAGTATTCAAGCTTGTCGTTTGTAAAGTAGTAATCGCTGATACCCATAACGTCCTGAACACCTTTGAGTCCCCATCTGCCTTGGAATTTAAGGTTATGTATGGTCATAACGGTTTTGATTCCCCTGAAGAACGGATTATCTTGGAATATATCCAAAAATACCGGTATTGCACCGGTTTGCCAATCGTTGCAGTTTATCAAGTCCGGACGGAAATCAATTGTAGGTAGTATTGAAAGAACTGCTTTTGAGAAAAACACAAATTTCTCAATGTCCTCGTGAATATAGCTGTACGGATGATTGCCGCCGAAATAGAATTTATTGTCGATGAAATAATATTTTGCACCGTTGTGTTCAAGCTCAAACACTCCGCAGTATTGTTTGCGCCACGCCATATCAATATATATATGATTGATATATGTCATTCTATCCTTGTACTCCTGCGGAATACAGTTGTAAAGCGGCATAATAACCCTGACATCTGCGCCCTGTGCATTCAGCTCTGCCGGAAGAGTACCGGCAACGTCACCCAAACCGCCTGTTTTTGCAAAAGGTGCGGCCTCAGATGTGGCAAAAAGTATTTTCATAATATATCAACCCTTTCTTTTGTCAAATGTAACACATATTGTATGTGCGGACTGCGAGAGCATAAGCTCCGACAACAGTCCGCAATACGTTTTTATATCGTTGTTCCTTTGGCTATTGCAAGCGGATAAACGTCCTGACCGAGCAATTTTCTGCCTTGCGTAATATGCACTTCTTTATCAAATACAGCATGGTCGAGCGCGACATTGCTGTCAATAATCGAATCCTGCATTATGATTGAATTTTTAACTACCGCGCCCTTTGCAATTTTAACGCCGCGCGACAATATGCAATTTTCAATCGTACCTTCAATGACACATCCGTCCGATACAAAGCAATTGTCAACGACCGCGCTGTCGCCGTAATGAGTAGGCGAGCGGTCTTTGCTCTTTGTGCAAATCGGACTGTCGGGATTAAATATTTCGTTTCGCATATCCTCGTTCAAAAACAGCATATTGTTTTTGTAGTATGAACGCAGAGAATCAATTTTGTCCATATATCCTGTGTATTTGTAGCCGTATACTCTGAGTCCGAACAGCTTTTTGATAATTGCATCTTTGATGAAATCGTGTTCGCCCCTTGCACTGCACTCGTCAATTATGCTGAGCAAAAGCTCGCGTTCGAGCACGTAAAGCTCCATTGATGCATTTGCGGTTTTAGGATAGTAAGGCATAACCTCAATATCCGTAACGCGGTTTTCCTTGTCCAAATCGAGCAGTGAAAAACGCGACAGCTCAATTTCAGGTAGTCCAGCTACATCCTTATAAATTATCGTAACATCTGACTGATTCTTTATATGTTCTTCGATAACTTCTTCAAAATTCATATTATATATAAAATTTCCGAGCGACAAAACGACATATGTTTGTTTGCTTTTACGAATATAATTAGCTATTCCGGTAAGCAAATCAATGTCGCCGCGGTACGCGCCCTGCGATACACTTCCCAAATCCGGCGGCAACAGACTCAATCCGTAATTTTTTCTGTCCAAATCCCACGGTTTGCCGGATTTTACGTGGTCCATAAGTGACGAGTAATTCGATTCGGTTGCGATACCGATATTGATTATGCCGGTGTTTGCCATACTTGATATAACAAAATCAATCAGTCTGTATCTGCCCGCCATCGGCATTGCCAAAACATCACGATTGTCTGTGATAGGCGGAATCTTATGATTGCTTGTCAAAATAATTCCCATTGTATCTCTCATAGCTGATTTCTCCAATCTTAATTCAATATACTTTATGCCTTCATCGCGATATTTTCAGCATTGCTGCTTGCGAATATATCGTTGTCCTTCAGCAAATCCTTATCTACCATAGAACCCTTTGCAATAACCGTTTCACCGTCTATTATTACGTTGTTTCCGACGAGTGACAAATTGCCGGTGCAAAGCGGCGATGCATAAGGGTTGTTTTCCATCTCTTTTATTCCGACACTGACACCGTCGCGCAGTGTGGAATCCGAACCGATAACGGCGTTTTCGATAACAACGTTTTTGCCGATTTTTGTGTTTTGCATTATCACCGAATTGCGCACAACACTGCCCTCGCCTATAGTTACTCCGCCGAATATTACGGAATTTTCAACAGTGCCGTAAATCGAGCAGCCCTCCGTTACGGTGCTGTTTTTGATTACGGCACCCCTGGCGATGTATTGAGGGAAACGAACCGGATTTTTCGAGTAAATAGTCCACGAACAGTCATTTAAATCGAATTTAGGAGGATTTTCAATCAAATCCATATTTGCCTCAAGCAGACTCTGAACAGTACCCACATCTTTCCAATATCCCTCGAATCTGTATGTATGCATTTTTTCGCCGAGTGACAGCATCTGAGGAATGATATTTTTACCGAAATCATTTGAAGATTTTGGATTGTTTTCGTCGACTATAAGGTACTTTTTGAGTACTGCCCAGTTGAAGATATAAATACCCATCGAGGCAAGGTTGCTCTTAGGCTCTTTCGGCTTTTCCTCAAATTCCACAACGTCTGCGTTGTCGTCGATATTCATAATTCCGAAACGGCTCGCCTCCTCCCAAGGTACAGGCATAACGGCTATTGTGGCAACAGCACCTGATTTAACGTGTTCGGCAAGCATTTTTCCGTAATGCATTTTATAGATGTGGTCGCCCGACAGAATAAGAACGTATTTCGGGTCAAACTGTTCAATAAACGGTATATTTTGGTATATTGCGTTTGCTGTACCCTTATACCATTCACCTGCCTCGGCTTTTTGGTACGGCGGAAGAACGTAAACGCCGCCGTTGTTCCTGTCCAAATCCCATGCGTTGCCGTTGCCGATATAAGTATTGAGCTCAAGCGGCTGATACTGAGTAAGCACTCCCACCGTATCAATTCCCGAATGAGTGCAGTTGCTCAGCGGAAAATCAATAATACGATATTTTCCGCCG
The DNA here is from genome assembly GCA_964422725.1 of uncultured Lachnospiraceae bacterium. Taxonomy (GTDB): domain Bacteria; phylum Bacillota; class Clostridia; order UBA1381; family UBA1381; genus CAKSNH01. The sequence continues at coordinate 37,312 of CAYRCC010000015.1, read as the reverse complement.
AACGGGACAGCCGGCTTTGCTATATTTTTAGTGAGCGCGCCCAAACGGCTGCCCTGACCTCCGGCAAGTATCATTGCTACACAATCTTTTGACATCATTTTATGACCATTCCTTTCCGGTAAAGGGGAGTAAAGTCTGCGGCAAATTGCGCCGCACCTTTAACCCCGTAACCTTAACTCTCTTAAATTATATTTACTGTTTCTTTTTCGTTTTTGACTTTTTCGCCTTGGCTTTGGACAGCGCATTTGCTGAGGCGCTTTCGCTCTTTTTGATCTTGTCCGCCGTCAGTGGCGCGGTTTTTGCCGTCGGTTTTTCGCTGTCGCTTTCGTCTGATTTTTTCTTTGATACCGATTTCTTTTTCAGATAAATAACCGACAGCGGCGGCAACTTGACCGCAATTGAATAATCTCTGTTATCAGCCGGCTTTTTGACTGCCTTGTAAGTTTTCTTTGTTATTCTTGTACCGCCGCCGTATTTCGTTGCATCACTGTTTAACACCACTTCATACTCGCCGGCTGACGGCACCCCGATAATATATTTATCCCTTTCGACAGGAGTGAAATTAAGTACACATATTACCATATCACCTTTCTTACTGCCTTTTCTTATATATGACAGGACCGAATTGCTGTCATCGTTTTCGTTTATCCATTCAAATCCTGCCCAGTCCTTTTCTATTTGCCAGAATGAAGGGTTGTCAAGATAGAAATGGTTTAAGTCGCGGATGAAGTCGTGGAATTTTCTGTGACTTTCAAACTCCAGTAATTTCCACTCCAACCCCTCGTAATACCGCCATTCGATAAACTGCGCAAATTCACCGCCCATAAACAGCAGCTTTTTACCCGGCACAGACATATAATAACCGAACAGAGCGCGCAGTGAATCAAATTTTTCTTTGTAGTCACCGTGCATTTTGTTTACAAGTGAGGCCTTGCCGTGCACAACCTCATCATGTGAAAGCGGAAGTATATAGTTTTCCGAATATGCATAGCACATAAGGAAAGTAAGCAGATTATGGTTAGGCTTTCTGAAAAGCGGGTCCATAGCCATATAGCGTAGAGTATCGTTCATCCAGCCCATATTCCACTTGTAATTGAAACCCAAACCGCCGTCGTCAATCGGCGCGGTAACCATACTCCACGCGGTTGACTCCTCGGCAATCATAAGTATATTCGGGAAGTTTGCAAACATAACCTTGTTGAGGTTGCGCAGAAATTCCACTGCCTCAAGATTTTCGTTTCCGCCGTATCTGTTTGCAATCCACTCGCCGTCACGCCTGTTGTAATCTCTGTACAGCATTGACGAAACGGCATCAACGCGCAGACCGTCCACGTGATATTCGCTTATCCAAAAGTATGCCGATGACATCAAAAACGAAATAACTTCGGTTTTTGTATAGTCAAAAACGAGAGTTCCCCATTCTTTGTGTTCGCCTATGCGCGGATCGGCGTATTCGTATGCGGCAGTTCCGTCGAATTTGGCAAGCCCGTGCATATCGCGCGGAAAATGCGCCGGAACCCAATCCATAATGACACTGATTCCGTTTTTGTGGCAGGAGTCAATAAGATATTTCAAATCCTCCGGTTCACCGTAACGGCTCGTTGCCGCAAAATAACCGCTCACCTGATATCCCCACGAGCCGTCAAACGGGTACTCCGTAAACGGCATAAACTCAACATGAGTATAACCCATATCCTTTATGTACGGTATGAGTGAATCGGCAAGCTCACGGTAGCTTAAAAAGCTGCCGTCCTCGTGAGTTTTCCAAGAACCGGCGTGTATTTCGTAGATATTCATAGGCTTTTCGTAAGGCGCGGTTTTTGCTCTTTTTGAAAGCCACGACGAATCTTTCCACTTATAACCGGATATATCCTTTGTCATCGATGCGTTGTCAGGTCTTAATTGATTATAGAATGCATACGGGTCTGTTTTGAAAACGGACTGACCGTCAGCACCTTTTACAACATACTTGTACAGCATACCCTCCTTGATGTCGGTATAAAATCCGCACCATACACCGGTCGTGCCTATTTTTTCAAGCGGTCTGTCAGAAACACTCCAATTGTTAAATTCACCCGAAAGATATACACATTCGGCTTTCGGAGCCCAAACCGCAAACCGCCACCCCTTGACTTTTTTGCCGTTCTGCTCTGTTTCTATTAAATGCGAGCCAAGCATATTATATGCCTGAAAATTTGTACCTTCGTTAAAAAGATAGAGTTGAAACTCGCTGATTCCGTAGTATTCGGAAATCATATTTTTTTTGTTATTGGTTGATTTTCCAGCCATCTCTTCCCTCCGTAATTCTGAATTAACACTTTCCTACATATAACATATACCCTTAAATGTACTGTACTAAACATAATAAATGTAATATTTGTACAAATTTGTGTGATTTTTTTATACATATTCCCTAATAGGGGTATATACAAATTACATAATAAAAGCTAATACATAATATTTTGTATAATTTTTCCCCGTTTCTCACTTACAATTATATTATAACACATAAATATCAAAAATGCACTATATTTTTGAAAAAAATTTTAAAAAAGTTGTGCATTTTAACATTTTTGTATTTAATTCATATGTTGAAATCTTATTTAAAGGTCTGTTAATCCGTTTAATTACCGCTGTGCGGGCTTTCGTAAATAATTTGCATTTCGGAAAGTAATTTGATATAATATATTTTGAGAAAAAAACACTTCGGAGGAATTAAGATGGATTTATACATATTAAATAATATTAAAGATAATCAGGCGGTCAATGCACTTGAGAACGGTCAGCCGTACAAAGCAATGCGCGAAATTATAAATTTTGCGGAAACCGGCGGCGTTACGGACGATGCGGTGCGCGAATACATAATATCGCTCATTGCCGATGACTGCAATATAGTGTCGCAGCTTGCCGGTGCGGGGAAAGCAATGGGAGATGACTTGCTTGATGCGTTTGAACACGATATAAGAATTATTTTTGAAGAGCTTATTTCAAACAGTACGATTAGCTATAAGCCGTCGGGGAACGATACGGGTTTTTCGGAGGAATATGTGTCGTCGGTAAAAAAACTGTGCGCGGCACAAAATTCCAAAGAGCTTGCCGACCGGTTCATACAGCATTACAGAACCCTCGGAAACGGAATACTTTCAAAATATATCGCATTTAAATATGATAACGGTATTGTCGGAATTTCAAACAATGACGGTATAACGTTTTCCGCGTTGGTGGGACTTGAGTATCAGAAAAACATTCTTATAGGAAATACGCTTGCGTTTATCGAGGGAAAGCCGGCGAACAACGTATTGCTGTTCGGTGACAGGGGAACGGGTAAGTCGTCGTCGGTGAAAGCACTTTTGAATATGTTTTCCGAGGAGGGACTGAGGGTTGTCGAAATGCCGAAAAAGCAAATCAGCGCCATACCGTCGCTTATCAACTGTCTTGCCGGAAAACCACATAAATATATAATATTCCTTGATGATTTGTCGTTTGAGAGCAATGAGGAGGATTATAAGGATTTGAAGGTTGCCATGGACGGTCAGCTTGAAGCAAGACCACAGAACGTCCTTATTTACGCAACGTCAAACCGCCGCCATCTTATCAAGGAAACGTGGGCAGACAGAGAGGGCGGCGAAGTGCATAAGAACGATAATATTCAGGAAACGCTTTCGCTTTCGGAAAGATTCGGAATAAGTCTGGTATTTTCCGCACCTACTCAAAAGGAATACTTAAATATAGTGTCCGAGCTTTTGAAAAAGGTCGGCGTTGAAATGAACGCGGAAATAGAGCGTAAGGCAATAGTGTGGCAGATGAATTACAGCGGTCGTTCGGGTAGGTGCGCCTCGCAGTTTGTTGCCTCGTATCTTGCAAAAAAGACCGAGAAAGCGGAACAAAAATGATAATATTTACGTCTGAATGTATGAAGCTTTGCAATTTTTACACAATTAATGCAAAAAACTGATAAGGAGATAATTGCTTATGAAAAAGAAATTTTTGGCAGTGTTGTCGGCGCTTGCCCTGTCGGCAACGCAGATTCCGGCATTTGCACAAACCGTAAGTCTTACATATTCACAGCCTGAGGGTACGAAAAAAAACGAGTCGGTGCTTATGGCGGCGTACAACTCAGAGGGATTTTTGCTTGACATACGTTCGGCGAAAAGTACGGCAGATGCGAACGGTGTATGCACTGTAAATATGGAAAGCGAAGTTACCGGTGCGGACAGGTATAAAATAATTTATCTAAATCCGTTTGTTTTTGTAAATGACGTTAAAGTGTCGAATACGCAAAACACTCAAAGTCCGACAGAAAGTCCTGCGCCGACAAAAGCTCCGCACGGCGAAAGCTCGGGCGGACAGCCGGCACCGTACCCGTCGGCATATCCGACACAAAAAGATGCAATCAATGCGCTTGCGCTTGTGACCGATGTTTCGCTGTCGCTTGATGAAAATGACGAGCAGACTGTGAAAATCGACTGTATGTATCAGGGACGTGAACGTATATTGTATGTTGACCCCGATATTAGGCTTGATAACGGAAATGAGCTTACGACACTCAAAAAAGGTGATATGATACATTTTGTAACCAAGCTCAGCGGTGACATTAAATCGGTAAGTCTTGACTATCGTCCGTCGGCAAAGGATATTGTAACCGAAAGCAAAACGCCGGAATCTTTTCAGGAGTTTCTCGGTTCGGCTGAGGGAGAGAAGTATGCACAGACACTGAAAAAAGATGAGACCGGATATGTGTTCGGAGTGATACAGTCGCGCGGCAATTCATCGTTTGCGTTATATAATGCCGACGGACTGTGTGAAAACAGCATAGACCTGTCGTTTTCGGAAAATACGATTGTTTATGTGTGCAATATGGAAAAAAGCAAGCCTGAAATTAGTATTTCCACATCTGCCGCAATACAGAAATCGTCAATAGTGAAAGCGGCTTATGATGATGACGACAATATTGATTATACCAATGAAAACAACAGCTATGTTTATGCGCTGGCAAACGTTATAGACGGCGAGGCTGCGGAAATGATTATTTACACATATTAAACGGTATCTGCCCCAAAAGCGAAAGCTTTTGGGGTATTTTGTAATTTTGAGCTTGAATTTGTATAACTTTGAAACTGAATTATTGACTAAATTGATGAATTAATATATACTTAATATAGAGTGTGAAAAATGTTGGAGGCGATAACAATGTTTACGGGTAAAACATTATTGATAACCGGCGGAACGGGGTCGTTCGGAAATGCTGTGCTTAATCGTTTTCTGAACACAGATGTCGGTGAAATACGCATTTTTTCGCGCGACGAAAAAAAACAGGACGATATGCGCCATAAATATCAGGTGAAATACCCTGATACAAGCGAGAAAATAAAATTTTACATAGGTGATGTGCGTGACTTGGAAAGCGTAAAAAATGCAATGCATGGAGTGGATTACGTTTTTCACGCGGCCGCGCTCAAACAGGTGCCGTCGTGTGAGTTTTTCCCGATTGAGGCAGTGAAAACGAATATATTGGGGACGGAAAACGTACTTACGGCGGCGATTGAAGCCGGAGTCGGAAAGGTTATTTGTCTGTCGACGGACAAAGCGGCATATCCGGTGAATGCAATGGGTACGTCAAAGGCTATGATGGAAAAGGTGGCTGTTGCAAAAGCGCGCACTGTAGCTCCCGAAAAAACGACAATTTGCTGTACGCGCTACGGAAATGTGATGTGTTCGAGAGGCTCGGTGATACCGCTGTGGATTGAACAGATAAAAAAGGGAGAGCCTATAACGATTACGGAACCGTCGATGACAAGATTCATTATGAGTCTTGAGGAGGCGGTGGATTTGGTGTTGTTTGCGTTTAAAAACGGACAGAGCGGAGATATATTGGTGCAGAAAGCACCGGCGTGTACTATTTTGACACAGGCGGAGGCGGTCTGCGATTTGTTTGGTGCGGATAAAGCAAACATAAAAATTATAGGTATACGCCATGGTGAAAAACTGTACGAAACACTGCTCACCAACGAAGAATGTGCAAGTGCAGTGGATTTGGGCGCGTTTTACCGCGTGCCTGCCGACAAGCGCGATTTAAACTATGACAAATATTTTAAGGTGGGCGATGAAACCAGGAAAGCGGTTTCGGAATTTAATTCGACAAATACCGAAATACTGAATGTCGGACAGGTTAAAGAAAAATTGCTGTCGATTGAATATGTAAGGAAAGAATTATCAAAATCGCACGATGTGAGGTGTTGACGATGAACAGGCTTAAACTTATGACGATAGTGGGTACAAGACCGGAAATAATACGTCTTTCGGCGGTTATCAAGGCTTGTGATAAGTATTTTGACCAGATACTCGTGCATACCGGACAAAATTATGATTATACGCTGAATCAAGTGTTTTTCGAGGATTTGCAGCTGCGTGCGCCGGATTATTATTTGAATGTGACTGCGGCCAATCTCGGACAAACTATGGGTAATATTATTGCAAGGTCGTATGAGCTTATGGATAAAATTAAGCCTGACGCACTGCTTGTTCTCGGGGACACAAATTCGTGTCTTTCGGCAATAAGTGCAAAACGGCTGCACATACCGATTTTTCATATGGAAGCCGGCAACAGATGCAAAGATGAATGTTTGCCGGAGGAAACAAACAGGAGAATTGTTGATATTATTTCAGATGTAAATCTTGCGTATTCGGAACACGCAAGGCGGTATCTGCACGAGTGCGGTGTAGCTAAGGAACGCACGTATGTGACGGGTTCGCCTATGGCGGAGGTGTTGAGCGGCAATCTTGATAAAATAAAGGCGAGTGATGTTTTGAAAAGACTCGGACTTGAAAAGAAAAAGTACATTCTGCTGTCGGCACACAGAGAGGAAAATATTGACAACGAAAAAAACTTTTTCTCGCTTATGGGTGCGGTAAATGAGATGGCGCAAAAGTACGATATGCCTATTTTGTATTCGTGCCACCCTCGGAGCGGCAAGTTTATCGAGCAGAGAAATTTCAAATTTGACAAACGCGTTATAAAGCATCAGCCGCTCGGATTTCACGATTACAACAAATTACAGATGGACTCGTTTGCGGTTGTTTCCGACAGCGGTACGCTGCCTGAAGAGTCAAGCTATTTTTTGTCGGTCGGCAATCCTGTTGCGGCGGTGTGTATAAGAACGTCGACGGAGCGCCCCGAGGCTTTGGATAAAGGGAATTTTATAATTGCGGGAATAGAGGCAAAACAGGTATTGCAGGCGGTTGATACGGCGGTGGCGATGAATGAAAACGGTGATTTCGGTGCGCCGGTTGATAATTATGCTGACGAAAACGTATCGGTAAAGGTTGTAAAAATAATACAGAGTTATACGGGAATAGTAAATAAGACAGTGTGGAAAAAGGATTAACACGTTGTCTGGGTAAAAGCGGAAAAATGTATTAAAATAATAAATGAGAAAGCGCTGAGGGAGGTTTGAAAAATTATGAAAATATTGTTTGTGTGCACCGGTAATACTTGCAGAAGTCCTATGGCTGAGGGATTTATGAATAAGCTGGCGAAAGAAAACGGACTTGAAGCCGAGGCGGCATCTGCCGGTATTTTTGCCGAGAGCGGAGCGGCGGCTACCGAGGAGGCAGTTGAGGCGGCGGCAAGGTTCGGAGTTGATATATCGTCGCATAAAGCGTCGCTGTTAAACGATGATTTGATAAAATACAGTGATTTGATTTTAACGATGACGGAAAGTCATAAACAGCTTTTGTTTCCGTTAGCGAGCGAAAAAATATTTACGCTGAATGAGTATGCCGGAATCGGCGGAAATATTCCAGACCCGTTCGGCGGCGACATTGACGAATATGTCGAAACGGCGGAGCATATAATGGATGCGGTTGAAAAGACTGTTAAAAAACTGAAAAATCAGTAATTTTCAAAGGGGACTGTTTTAATGGATATATTTCAAATGACCGAAAAAGACGTTTCTGAAGTGCGGCAGCTTGACGTTATGTGTTTTGCACTGCCGTGGTCGGAGCAGTCTTTTGCCGATGAAATGAAAAATACATTGGCGCACTATTATATAATCCGCGATGAGGACGGCAGAATCATTGCATATTGCGGTTTTTGGAATGTGGCTGACGAGGGACACATAACCAATATAGCGGTACACCCCGAATACAGGCGCAAAGGGTGCGGCAGTGCGTTGGTGGAACGATTGATTTTTGAGGCAAAAAAGCTGAATCTGATATTGCTTACTCTTGAAGTTCGGGAAGGAAATTTGCCGGCACAGGGACTGTATAAAAAGTACGGTTTTGAGGTGTTGGGCAGACGGCGCAAGTATTACGCGGACAATAAAGAGGACGCATTAATAATGACGAAAAATTTGGATAAAGGAGAGTCCTAAGTTGGATAAGTTGGTTTTGGGCATAGAGAGCTCATGTGATGAAACGGCGGCAGCGGTTGTGAAAAACGGGCGCGAAGTTTTGTCGAATGTTATAAATTCACAGATAGATTTGCATAAGCTGTACGGCGGCGTTGTACCGGAGATAGCCTCAAGAATGCATATAGAGGCAATTGATGCGGTGATTGATGAGGCACTTGCAAATGCCGGAGTTTCGCTGACAGATGTAGATGCAATTGCGGTGACTTACGGTCCGGGATTGGTTGGCGCACTGCTTGTCGGGGTGTCGGCGGCAAAGGCGTTGGCGTACGCCTGTCAAAAACCGCTGATACCGGTGCATCATATCAAGGGACACATAATGGCAAACTTTATTGCGCACAAAGAGCTTGAACCGCCGTTTGTGTGTCTTGTTGCGTCGGGCGGACACAGTCATATTGTAAATGTTAAAAGCTATACTGAGTTTGAGGTGCTGGGCAGAACTCGTGACGATGCGGCGGGTGAGGCATTTGATAAGATTGCGCGTGTGCTGGGATTGGGGTATCCCGGCGGACCGCTTATTGACAAGCTGGCAAAAGAGGGCAATCCGAATTCGGTTAAGTTTCCGCGTGTGCGTATGGAGGGCAATTCCTTGGACTTTAGTTTCAGCGGAGTTAAAACGGCGGTTATAAACTATCTGCATAAGCTTGAGCAAAACGGTGAGAGCTATAATAAGGCGGATATTGCGGCGAGCTTTCAGAATGCTGTTGTTGAGGCACTTTGCACACATACGCTTGAGGCGGCTGTACATACAGGAGCAAAAACAATAGCACTTGCCGGCGGTGTTGCCTCAAATTCGGCGTTGAGGGAACAAATGAGTGCCGGGGGTGCAAAGCATGGTATATCGGTTGTTTATCCGCCGCCGATTTTGTGTACCGACAATGCGGCAATGATAGGCTGTGCCGGATATTATTTGTGGCAGAACGGCAGTGTTGCGGATATGTCGCTTAATGCGGTTGCTTCACTGCCGCTTGAGTGAATGGGGAATGCGTTGGGCAGTTTGGCGGTTGTCGATGAAATCAATATGGGTTGTTGCAGAATCAAGTATTTAAAGCTTGATTTGCGGCAACTCTTTTTTATTGCTGCAGAAACAAAGTGATAAAAATTACTTTTTTGAAAGTCTGTCTTAATTTCCGTAAGACAGTTTTTTGTTTTCGGGAATATTTTTTTGTATGATAAAATATAACCTTGAAAGGTGTGTGATTACTGTGAAAGCTATTACAAATAAAATCATCAAAAGTTTTGAAAATCATTTATACGAAGAAGAAAAGAGTGACAATACCATAGAAAAATATATGCGAGATGTTCGTTTCTTTCGTGAATGGCTCAATGGTAAAAAAGTTGATAAATCCGTAGTGCTTGCGTACAAAAAGGAGCTTTGCGAGAAATATCTGCCCGCAAGCGTAAATTCGATTTTATCGTCGTTGAATGCATTGTTTGTGTTTATGAGTTGGTACGATTTGAAAGTTAAGACATTAAAAATACAACGGCGGATATTTACGGATAAAGAAAAAGAACTTACAAAAGCCGAATACGGAAGGTTACTTACAGTAGCTAAAAGCAAGAAAAATAAAAGATTATTCTATCTTATGCAGACCATAGGCTCAACGGGACTTAGGGTGTCGGAGATAAAATATGTCACAGTGGAAGCCATAAAATCCGGACAAGCTATAATAAACTGTAAAGGTAAAATCCGACCGGTATTCCTGCCAAAACAATTATGTAAGATGCTAAAAACATATATAAAGGCTCAGGGGATAAAGACAGGATCAATATTTGTTACAAGAACAGGAAAACCTCTTGACCGTCATGCAATATGGAAAATGCTCAAGGGTTTGTGTGAAAGTGCCAATGTTGTTAAAAGTAAAGTGTTTCCGCACAATTTCCGTCATCTTTTTGCGAAAACCTTTTATTCATTGCAAAAGGACATAGTTCGTTTGGCGGATATATTAGGACATTCCTCTGTTGAAACTACACGTATTTATACAATGGAAAGCGGAACGGAACACATCAAGCTGATACAAAAGCTTGGTTTGTTGCGGTGTTAAAAAGTTTTTTTAAAGAAATCTCACAAAACCCTTTGACAAACATCGTATTAAACCGGAGAAATTTGCAAGAGGTAAATTAAAAAAACTGGGACTTTAAAAGTGTTGACAACATAATTCACATTATGTTGTTACAAAAAAACACTATTTATACTGAAAATTATATCATAGAAATCCGGTATTGTCAATTCATAATATTTTGAGACCAAGTATATTCACTATTTTGTTAAAAATTGTGCAAACTCACTATTTGGATTTCCATTTTTTAAAAATGTTGCATAATTTTATATGTTATTGTCCCTTGCAAAATATTTTGCCGTCGAACTTTGACAACATAATGTGAATTATGTTGCAGTTTTAGCAATTATATGCAAAATCGGCAGTCGAGTTTTACAGTATATATTATTTTTCTTGACTTATATGTTATCAAACAGGGAAAGTATATTAAATGGAGTATGATTTTATGATTGAGTTATATGAGCATAACCAACAGACATATAAAAATTTAATAAGCTTATTCGAGTCAAACAACAGGGTGGCATGCGTTCAGCCTACAGGAACCGGCAAAAGCTTTATTATGCTGAAACTGATAGAGGATAACCCGGGCAAACGATTTTTGATAACATCACCGTCTGTATATATTTTTGAACAGATAAGAGATTGTGCGGCGGAAAACGGCGTGGATATATCAAGCTGTGAGTTTTATACGTATCAGAGGATAGTGTATATGAGTGATGAGGATATTAAAAGCATAGAGGTGGATTATATATTTTTAGATGAATTTCATCGTCTTGGCTCACCTAAATGGGGAGGGCAGGGTATTGAGTTTTTATTGGAAACGCATAAAAACAGCAAAATACTCGGTACATCGGCAACACCGATTCGCTATCTTGACAGTATGCGTAATATGGCAGAAGAAATATTTTCAAACTGTTATGCGGTTAATATGCATCTTGCCGAGGCTATAAAAAAGAAAATACTTCCCTTGCCTGTGTATGTTACTGCATGGTACTCCTTTTCGGGAGATATTGCCAAAATAGAGAGTAAGCTTTTAAGAACGGAAAATCAATATTTGAGGAATGTGTTGTGCGGTAAAATTCAAAAAGCAAAATCTATGATAGCTGATATTGACTGTGGATTGGAAAAAATACTTGAAAAGCATATTGATAATAAAAGCGGCAAATATATAATATTCTGCCCGAACAGTGAAAGTATAAAGCGTTCGCGGTTGGAGTGTCGTTCGTGGTTTGCATATGTTAATAAAAATATAAATATATATGAAGTTTATTCTTATGGCGAAGATGTCAGACAGCAGTTTGAAGACTTTAAAAATGACAACAGCGAAAACACTTTGAAAATATTATTTTGTATAGATATGCTGAATGAAGGCGTTCATATTAACGGGATAGATGGCGTTATAATGTTACGTGCCACACATTCGGCAAATGTATTTTATCAACAGCTCGGACGCGCCTTGTCCTGCTCCAGGAACAGACCCGTTATATTTGATATAGTGAATAATTACGAAACGGGTGACACAGCGAAAGAATATGCAGACATAATGCAAATGGGCAGAACATATTGCGCATCGGAAAATGAGTCGGACATAGTTTTTGAAATATATGATTATGTAAAGGATATACGCTCGTTGCTTGACGATATATATATGACGTTTGAAGAATGTTGGGAAACTACATTTGAATTGCTTTGTGAGTTTGTAAAAAGGTTTGAGCGTTTTCCGTACAATAAGGAAAAGTACAGAGATTATATGCTTGGTACATGGTGCGTAACACAGCGAGTGCTGTTTAATAAGAATAAGCTTTCAGCATCGAAAACAGAAAAATTGGAAAGCATAGGGTTCGCGTGGGATACAAGGGATGAGCTTTGGAACGGTAAATTCAACATTTTGAAAGAGTTCAAAGAAAAAAACGGCAGATTTATTGAACGTAGGGATACCTATGATGATAACGAAATAAGATCTGTTTACACTTGGTCTGTAACGCAAAGAAAAAATTATAAAATGGGCGAGTTGTCGGCAGAACGTATACAGAAACTCAAAGAGATAGGATTTGAGTTTACAGTTTGCAGTGCTGAAGAAAGATGGGAAGAAAGCTATGGTGTGGTGAAGCAATTTTATTTGGAGTACAATAGGTTTCCCGTAAAACAAGATATAGAAAGCGGGAAAGTCGATATTAAATATAGTTGGATAACCGCGCAGCGCAGACAGCGCAGGAACAATAAATTATCACAAAATCAGATAAAGAAACTCAATGAGGTAAATTTCGTATGGGATACCGATGAAGACAACTGGAATGAGAAATTCAGAATATTAGAACGGTTTATATATGAAAATAATCGTATGCCCAAAACAATGGAAAAATACGGCGGATGCGATATCGGACAGTGGTACAGTAAGCAATTGACATATTTGAAAAACGGGCATTTAAGTGATACTCGCAAAGATAAATTGTATTCTCTTGAAAGAATAGTTACTTCATATATTGATGAAATGTGGATTAAGAAGTTTAATCTGCTGGTAAAATTTATAGGTGAAAATGATAGATTGCCGTATTCGACGGAAGTGTACGAGGGATTTGAGCTGTATAAGTGGATAAATAAGCAGAAATATAAACTTAAAGAAGGTAAGCTGGACCATGTGTATTTGGAAAAATTTAAAAGTATAGATGTTGATTTGATGAATTTTTCGTCGTGCAAATCTGCGAATGAACCGCTGCGTGCGTGGGTTGAATTTTATACAGAGTATAAGGATTTTGTTGCGGAAAACAGCAGAGTTCCCAACAGGAGCGAAGGCAGGCTTTACAGGTGGAGAAGAAGACAAATACAAGCGATGGAAAATAATAAATTAAATGAGGTTCAGCAGAAAATGCTTGCGGCAATACATTTTGATTCGGAAAAATGAGTGTTTAGTTTTGCTATACAATATTGAGGTAATGAAAATGAGAAAAATTCAGGTAAAGCAATTGCAAGATATGGTTAAAACACTGTACAGTGCGGTTGATGAGATAAAAAAATACATCAAAAACAATGATTCGGAGTCGGCACGAGTTTTGCTTGCCGATTTGCAGGATGCAGTAATTCAAATGGGCGAATTCATTGAAAATGTTGAGGGGGAAGAATGTGTTACCGTAAGGCATTTGGAGAATTTTTGCGATGAAATTGCAAATGTATATAACCGCCTGAACGAAACAACCGAGAATAAAGCGTATAAATTACTGCATAGGGCTTTGCTGAAAATTGAAAACAGTATAAACAGTGATATAAGAGCTGTAAAAGAAGTTGTATTTTTGCCGTATAAGGCAGCTATGTGGGATAGTTTGGAAAGTATATGGAAAGCGGCAAATGAAGATGAAAATTGTAATGCGGTTGTAATTCCGATACCGTATTTTGAAAGGAATCCGGATTTTACATTAGGAAAGCAACATTACGAGGGAGCAAAGTTTCCTGAATATGTACCTATAACCGATTGGCGCAAATATGACTTGAAAGAACAAAGACCCGATGAAATATATATACATAATCCGTATGATAACTGCAATATGGTGACGTGTATTTTGCCTGATTTTTTTTCGGAGAAATTGTGTACATATACAGATATGCTCATATATGTGCCGTATTTTGTGCTTAACGAAACAGACCCGAACGACAAAGAGGGTGTTGGCAAAATAGAACATTTTATAACTACTCCGGGGGTGTTAAATGCACATAGAGTTATTGTTCAATCCGAAAAAATACGTCAGATATATATTAATGTGCTTATGGAATTTACAGGATACAGAGATAAAAAATATTGGCAGGAAAAAGTACTCGGAACGGGTTCACCCAAGTTTGACAAGGTTGTGAATATCAAAAAGGAGGAATTAGATGTGCCTGAGGACTGGCTGAAAATAATTCAAAAAGCCGACGGCAGTAGAAAAAAAATCATATTTTACAATACGGGTTTAAGCGCGTTTTTGAAAAACAGCGATAGATATTTTGATAAAATGCGTGATACGTTCAGGATATTTAAAAACAACATTGAAGAAGTGGCGTTGTTATGGCGACCGCATCCGTTGATGGAAAGTACGGTTAAGTCAATGCGTAATGAGCTATATGCTGAGTATGTTGATGTAGTGAATGAATACAAAGCCGCGAACTGGGGTATATATGACGATACGGCAGATTTGGACAGAGCAATTGCTGTGAGTGATGCATATTACGGCGATTGGAGTAGTGTGGTGCAGCTTTGCGAAAAAGTAAATAAGCCGATTATGATACAAAATATTGAGGTAATTGAAAACGATTTTAAAATGTGAATTTTAGAGGTATAAATATGAACTTTGAGTTGACAGCATCAATGATGTGTGCAAATTACGGAAATCTTGAAAAAGAAATCAGTGAGCTCGAACGAGGCGGTATAGATTCGTTTCATATAGATATAATGGACGGAAGATATGTACCTAATTACGCTATGTCATTAAATGATATGAAGTATATAGCAAGGACAGCAAACAAGCCGATTGATTTACATCTTATGATAGAACACCCAAGCACGCATATAAATATATTTTTAGAGAATTTGCGCAAAGGTGATACGGTATACATACACCCTGAGGCGGAATATCACCCGTCAACCACACTTCAAAAGATAATAGATGCGGGTATGATTCCGGGAATTGCGATAAATCCGGGGACAAGCATTGAAACTGTTTATGAAATGCTCAGAATAGTAAAAAGAATACTTGTAATGTCTGTAAACCCGGGTAATGCGGGGCAGATGTATTTACCGTATGTGGGAAATAAGGTTGAAAGATTAATTGATATAAGTAAAAGTATGAATTTTGAAGTTTATTGGGACGGCGCGTGCGGTATGGATAAGATAGAACAGTTTGCCCCTAAAGGTGTAAGAGGTTTTGTGTTGGGAACGACAATTTTGTTTGGAAAAAACAGACCTTACGTGGATATTATTAAAGAAGTTAAAAATATATATGGATAGTCGGTTCTGTCAAAATACGTGCATAAAAAAGGATTTTAAATATGAAAAAGATACTTATGGTAATTCCTACAATGGGTAGGAGTGAAATGGTACAGGAAGTGCTTGATTTTGAATTATCATATTATAAAAAGTATCCGATATCTGTTTGCTATTACGATTCAAGTACAGATGACAAAACAAAGCAAGTAATTGAAGATGCATCGGCAAAAAATGCTTTTGATATTATTTATAAAGAAACAAATTCAAAGCCATGTCTTGACTATAAAATTGTAGAGATATTTAAAGAGTTAAAAACTTTGGAATATGATTATTATTGGTTGATAAATGATTCGATTTCGATTTTGGAAGAAATGCTGCAATATGTATTTGAAATTATCGAAAAAGACTATGACCTGATTAGGTTGCCGTTATCAGGGGCGGGGAAGAAAGAAGATTATATAACCGATAGTCCGAATGATTGGTTTTGCAATTGCTCGCAAGGTATGGCACATATGGCTTCGACAATTATGAGTAAGTCGTTGTTAAATATGCCGATTGACTGGCAAGAGCTGTGTGAAAAGTATATTATGAATAATACATTGGACGATATGCATGGGTACTTTTTTACTGTTGGGTTCTATCTTGAGCAAATTTTGAGGTTAGATAATTTTAGCGGCATATTCATAGGAAATAGGTACAAATGGAGAAGAGATAGTTCGTTAAAAGGAAAACAGATATATTGGCGTAGGTATGTTTTTGAAACTTGGGCAAAAAGTTATCCTGAAACAATATTGAAACTTCCGCCAATATATACAGATAAAGAAAATGTAATAAGAAAATCGGATAATATTGTTTCGGGAAGATTTTCAAAAGAAATGCTGATATATTATAGGATAAACGGATTATATGATATTGATAAATTTGAGAAATTCAGGGACTATTTTAAATATATAACAACTGAAAATGAGAATGTTTGTTGTGAAATAGCAAAAACCCCTATAGAAGTATTGAAACGGAAATATCCCAATTTAATTGCTTTGGAGGAAGAGTGGGAAGTTAAACTTGAAAAGATAGAAAAAATTATTGAGAACAACAGCTTCTATATATACGGTGCCGGACTTTACGGACAGAAAGTTGTAAACAAACTGCAAAGTGACGGTTTTGGAAAGCTGATAAACGGTGTTTTGGTTACTTCAAAGGAAGAAAATGCAGACCGAATATGCAAAATAAATGTATATGATATAGATGAGGTTAAATTAACGGAAGAAAGTTACATTGTTGTATGTGCTTTGCCGGGAACGGCTGAAAAGATTAAAAAGGAATTGGAAAAACGTCATTTAAAAAAATACATCGGTTTATTTGATGTTTAAGTGTTGACAAATGCGAAACGGTGAAATAATGAAATTATATAGGGAGATGAGAATATGAAAGCTGTTATATTGGCAGGTGGATTTGGTACGAGGATAAGTGAGGAAAGTCATATGAAGCCCAAACCGATGATTGAAATCGGAAACGATCCGATATTGTGGCATATTATGAAGATTTATTCGTATTACGGAATAAATGATTTTGTTATATGTGCGGGGTATAAACAGCAAATTATAAAAGAGTATTTTTCAAATTATGCTTTGCACAGAAGCGATGTGACATTCGATTGTGCGGACGGTGGAAAAATTACAGTACATAATAATGTATCGGAGCCGTGGAAGGTAACCGTTGTGGATACAGGCTATAATACGATGACCGGCGGAAGGGTAAAAAGAATAAAAAATTATGTGGAAAATGAAACATTTTTGCTTACATACGGTGATGGAGTAGCTGATATTGATATAAGTGAATTAATTAGA
This sequence comes from uncultured Lachnospiraceae bacterium, assembly GCA_964422725.1. Classification (GTDB taxonomy): domain Bacteria; phylum Bacillota; class Clostridia; order UBA1381; family UBA1381; genus CAKSNH01. Next base: position 20,043 of record CAYRCC010000015.1, on the reverse strand, counting down.
TTTCATAACGGACATAAAAAAATACTTACAGTGACGGCGGTAAATCCGGGACAAAGATTTGGGGTTTTAGGAGTAGACGGAAACGGAAATGTAAGTAGTTTTCGTGAAAAAAGAGATACTGATGCAGAGCTGATTAATGGCGGATATATGGTTGCAGAGCCTGAAATATTTAATTATATTGACAACGACCAAACTTTTTTTGAAAAAGAACCTATAGAACGTTTAGTTAGAGAGAATCAGGTTGCGGCATATCAGCATAAGGGTTTTTGGCAGTGTATGGACACGCAGCGTGACAAGGAAAAATTGGAAATGCTCTTGGAAAGCGGACAAGCACCATGGGTGGTATGGGAAAAATAAGTTTAGCGATAGAAAGAAGAATATAAAGTGAAAAAGAAATTATCAATAATAGTTCCTACAGCTAACCGTGAAGCCGCAATAGATAACTGGCTCAAAGAAACGAGCAAAGATGCAAATATGTACGGCATTGATTTGATAATATATGATGGCAGTTCAAATGACAAAACCAAGGATGTTGTGCAAAAATATAAGTCACAAGGCAATAAGAATGTTATTTACAGCAAATATGACGGTTTTTTTGACGGATTTTCCCTTGACCATAAAATTATAGCGGCATATGAGGAGTACGCCGCAGATTATGAGTATATTTGGATTATCAGAGATGGACTTATCCCATGCATAGATTCTTTTTATAATCGGCTGAACGATTATATGTCTGAAGGGTATCCGTGTATTATTGTTGATGCTGATTTTAGAAATTTTTACGCAAACAAAGAGGTATTTTACGGAGATATAAGAAAAGATTATGAAAAATTTCTTACTGAGCAGGCACATAGATTGCAAACATTGGGAATGTTGATTTTTTCATCGGAGTTTGCATTGGATTTGATAAAGCATGTCCCTCTTGATGATAAGGTATATAGTTTGTGGCAAATGGCGGCACCGTTTCATTTCTATGTCCGAAAAAGCTTTAAAGTTGTTTTCTATGTTGGCAGAACATTTGTTGGCAACAGAGAAGGGCATAAGGGACATTTTTGGCAATCGGGTGAGAAACTGTTTAAACAATGGGGTGAGCGTTGGTGTAATGTTATTGATAATTTGCCGAGTGAATACGACAATGCCAAGAATAAAGTCATAAAGCTTTATACTTACGATTTTCACCCATTTTCACCTATTATAATTGCAGAACTCAGAGCTTACAGTAATTTTAATTACAGAATTGTTTGTAAATATGAAGAGTGCATAAAGCGAGTATCAAATACGCCTATAAAATTCATAAAATTTGTTTCACTGACTCCTAAGTGGTTTTGGAAATTGATTTTGAAATATGATGAAAGTTTATTTGCGGTATTGCTTTGGAATATATACTTATATAAAGTTAGAGAATATCCTGTTGAGGGGAAAATTATGATGTAAGTGAGGTGGTAAAATGGATAAAAGAACAGAAAAAATGCTTACAGTTTTAATCCCTGTTAATAAAGATAATCATATTTTGGGCAGAACATTGCATGCTTTAGTTAATCAAAAAGGTGCTGATACGGATTGGGACATTTTGGTTGTATATGATAACAGCTATAAAAAACGCAGTGAATTTATAGAAGATAAGCGTATTAAATATATTCATTTTGATGAATATTTGACGTATTGGGAGCTGATAAACAAAGGAGTTGAAAAAGCTTCCGGTAAATGGGTGTCGCTGATTGATAAAGATTATATTTATCTTGATGACAGTATAGCACGAATAAATACGCTTATTAAAAATTCGGGGGAAAATGCAGGATGTATATGGTTACTGTACAGTATATTAAGAACCGAAATTGTCGGCAATAACAAGTTTGACAATGAATTGGAAAATGCAAAAAGAATGACATTGGAAGATATCAAAAAAGATAAAGAAAAATCAAAAGATATCTCAAAAGACAAATATAAATATCAAAAATTTGATAATTCTTATCTGAAAACATTTGGAAGTATGCTTAATTTGGAGAAACAAAACGGGTCTTTGTTTATGCGAAAAGCGTTTTTGCAGGCAGGCGGATACAGAAAAGAAGATGCGCCTATGGAAAATGCTTTTCTGATGTTAAGAATACAAAAACAATATGATATATACATATCTTTCAGAAAATATGGAGTATTTGTATCTATGGATAGTATATACAAGTCGGTTGATGAATTGATGTATGCGGTAAATAAATGGATAAATTATATAAAAGAGCAAAAGGATATTTGCCGTAACAAAAGTGATTTGGAATATATTCTGTATAGGTATATAACAACCATAATACAAAGACACAGGTCGTTTGAACTTAAAATTGAAAATTTTCACGAATACATTTCCGAACCGCCGAATTTATTGAAATATATACTTATGTTCAGCTGCAGAGGTTGGAAATACAGACAGAACGTAAAAAAACAGAATGTTAAGTGGGATAAGATTTTTGATTAGAAATGGAGGAAATAGAAAATGAGACATTTCATTTTGCCGAAAAAGTTGAAAACGGGAGATAGAATTATTATATATGGTTTAGGAGAAGTAGGAAGAAGTTATCTCGTTCAAGCTGAGCATTACGGAATAAATGTAGTTATGATAGCAGATGGCTTAGCAAATGTATTTGCTAAGCGGATACATTCGATTTTGCCGGTGATGCCCGAAGAGTTGAAAAATGTAAGTTCCGATTTGTATGATTATGTTGTGGTTGCGATAGCGGATAAAAGCAGCAACGAACGTATTATAGAGATGTTGGGCGAATTCGGTATACCGAAAGAAAAAATCATATCTGCTGTCGACTATTATGACGATGCGGTAACTGTTGATACTCCGGAAGTGAAAAACAGCAGTTTTGCGTATTTTTCATGGCATGGTGAAGATATAATTATTTCAAATATTTTCAGTAGAATGTCAATAGAAAATCCGACTTACTTAGATGTTGGGTGTAATGAACCGTACAGGGGAAATAACACGGCTCTGTTTTATCTTACGGGTTCTAAGGGAGTATGTATAGATGCAAACGCTGAAATGATAAAGAATATAGAACTGAAAAGACCGGATGATACGGCTTTATGTATGGGTATAGTGCCGAGCGGCAAAGACGGAGAAAAATGTACATTTTTTATTGCATGCGCGAGCGGTTTGTCTACTTTCGACAGAAAGTATATTGATGATTATGCCCAAGAACATTTGCTGACTTATGATGATAATATAAAGAATACGGTGTCGGTGAAAACATATAGTCTGTCATATGTTGTAAACACATACTGCAACGGAGCTTGGCCGGATTTGCTTGATTTAGATGTTGAGGGTTTGGATGATGAGATTATGAAAAATACATCATTTGCTGAGAACGGTCCTAAAGTTATATGTGTTGAGTCACATTTGAAAGAAACGCGTGAAAAAATGAAGAAAGACGGATATTTCTTATACACTTATACAGAACTTAACGATATATATGTTCGCAATGAGTATAGAGATATATTGATTATAAGTTGATTTAGAGGAATCGGAAATGAATTTGCAATATGAATATTGGTTTACGGATTTTGTTGAAGTCCCTGAAACAAATAAATGTTATTTTTTTGGGGCAAATATTAAAGGCTTTTTTTGTATGGATAAATACAGCGGAAAAGTGGTGTTACTTGATGAGTTAAAAGAACATCCCTATAGAAATGATATGTATGGGAGAGGAATATATGTTGACGGGAAAATATATTTTCCGCCTTTAAAAATAAATACGTTGGCAGTATTTGAAATCCAAACGCAGAAATTGGAATTTACGGAACTATATTCTGACGAATTGCAACACAAAGAGTTGTATTGCAATTCGGTAGGGGGTCATTTTATATTAAACAAAAATGACTATATATACATTATTAATAGGCAGTATCCGATTATTACGCGTATTGATACAAAAACTATGGAGAAGAAATTTATTGTAAACAATCAGTCGGCAGAAACATTCTATTTGGAAATAGCACATAACAACAGCGGCGATATATGCTATTTTCCGCAACCGGAAACTAATAGGATTTTCAAATTTGATATGCAAAATGAGTTTTTTGACGTTATCGAGTTGAGTGAATTCGACAATTTGAAAATATCGTCGTGTTATTGCGATGATGATAGACTGACGATTTTACCGGTGGGGGAATGTTGTATATATTCGTTTGAAATAAGGACAAAAACTTGCAGAAGATATAAGATTGAAATGGAGTCGGCACATTCAAAAAACAGAAATTTTATAACTAAGTTTGAGGAAAATTATTATGTTTTGCCGCTTGTTTATGTAAGTGTTAATCCGGAATGTGATTATATGTACAAATTTGACGATAAAATGAATCTTATCGAAAAGAAAGAAGTTTTCGGAAAATATAAATATAGCAATAAAATGAGTATCTACAACGAATACGGCAGTGAGTGGTATATATTTTTTGATATTGAGAGTGAACGGCATTGCAATATATATCGTTCAAACAGAGTGATTTATGCAAAATTGGAGTTGGATAAGTTATGTTTGACGGAAAAAGATGTATCACTTCCTGAGGGGAAAAGTAAAGATGATATTTCGGATATGATAGTTACCGCGCAAGTGAAAGATGAATTGAACGGTTCAGGCTTGTTTTTTGAAGATGAATTGTGTGGCTTAAAAGAATACATCAGTATGTTAAACGGAGAATTATAATTATGATTAAATTATTGGATTGTACATTGCGTGACGGTGGATATATCAATGATTGGAATTTCGGAAATAAAGTTATATATGACATTTTGAAAAAGAGCTTAGAAACGGGAGTCGAAATTATAGAAGCCGGTTTTCTCAGAAATGTAATATATGATAAAGATATTGCGGTATTTCCAGATACAAGTAAGCTTGACGCAATACTAAATGATAACGGTATAAAAAAAGGTAATAAAAGTATAGCACTTATGGCGGAAATTTCAAATCCTGTTTCGCCGGACAATATAGAAAGTTCAGACACAACAAATGTAGACATAATTCGTGTTATTGTTTGGAAAACAAAACGAATGAAATCAGGCAAGGTGGTTGATGCACTCAAAGAAAGCTATGAGTATTGCAAAGAAATAGCAAAAAAAGGATACAAACTGTGTATTCAGCCAAATCGTACGGATCAATACAGTGATGAAGAATTTGTTGAGATGCTGAAAATGTTTGCCGAGCTGAAACCGTATGCGATTTATGTGGTAGACAGCTGGGGGACGATGTACTCCGACAAGGTCTTGCATTATATGCAGTTGGCTGATAGTGTACTTGAAAAGGGCATTTGCATTGGTTTCCACGGACATAATAATATGATGCAGGCATTCAGTACGGCAGAAAAAATTGCCGAAAGAGAATTTGACAGAGATATTATATTGGATGCTTGTATTGACGGAATGGGACGGGGTGCCGGAAACTTAAATTTGGAACTTATAGCGCGTTATTTAAATTGCAATAAAGGCTGCAATTACAATATGCGTCCCATTTACGAGATATATGACACATATATAAGAGCTTTGCGTGAAAAATACACTTGGGGAAGTTCTTTTGCATATATGTTGTCGGCGGATAAAAATATAAATCCTAATTATGCTGCGGCTTTTGAAAATAAAATGAAAGTTTCACAGATGAATAAAGTGTATGATGCCATGAAAGAAGATGACAAAATCATATATAATGCCGAAATTGTAGAAAAATATACATAAGAATAGTTTAGAGGTATGTTTTATGGAGTATATTTCAAAAAAATTAAGAAAAGAAATCCTATATTTATCACATAAGTGTAATGATGGAAATTTGCAGAGTGCGTTTTCATGTATAGATATTTTGTGGGTTTTATATTCCAAAGTGATGAATTGGTCTGCGGAGAATGCTTTGGCTGATGACAGGGATATTTTCATTATCAGCAAAGGACAAGCTACACTGTCATTATATCCGATATTGATTCAAAAAGGTATGTTTACTATGGAAGAGGTTTGCGGAAGTATCGGCAAGTTTGATTCTAAATTTTGTAACCAGACAGATGTGACGAAGTTCAAAGGCGGTATAGAAAACAGTGCGGGCAGTTTAGGACACGGTCTGCCGTTTGCTGTGGGAATTGCTATGTCTAACAAAATCAAAAATATTGATTCCACAACTTATGTTCTTTGCGGTGACGGGGAATTTACAGAAGGAACAATGTGGGAAAGCTGCATATTGGCATCTACGCATAAGCTTGACAATTTATGTGTGATTATTGATGATAATAATTCGGTTTCAGCTATGGTAGATATGGGCAGTTTAAACGGAAAGCTTGTTGCTTTTGGATTTGACGTTTATGAAACGAACGGTCATGATTTGTTGGAGCTTGAAAAAGTGTTTAAGTATGAAAAAGCAGGAAAACCGGTCGCTGTTATTGCACATACGGTTCGTGGGTATGGTAGCCGAACTATGACAGAAAATGATATTTGGTTTCATAAAGCACCCAACAGTGAAGAGCTACTGCTTTTGGAAAAGGAGATTGACGAGTTTTGAGAAGGAGATTTTTGGACAAAATTGCGAAAATGATTCCCAATGAGCCTGATACGGTTTTTATGACAGTAGACATTGGAATGTGGGCTATTAGAGATATATTAAAAAATTATCCGCAACGTTGTATGAATGTAGGAATATTTGAAGATGCAATGATGAGCGTGGCGGCCGGAATGTCTGCCGGAGGACTTGTGCCGACAATATTCGGTATTCAGCCGTATCTTATTGAACGAGCTTTTGAACAAATAAAAATGGATATGGCATATCAAAAATTCGGTGCTAATATTGTAGGAACGGGAGCGGCATTTGATTATTCAAAATATGGGTATTCGCACTACTGTGCCGAGGATGTTGCGCTAATTAAGCAATTGCCAGGAACGGAGTTTATTGCACCGGGAAATGCAGAAGAATTTGCTGCATTATTTGAACAATGCTACAGAAACGGACATCCTACATTTTTTAGAATAAGCGACCATCCTAATGTAAAATATAGCGAAAATGTCAGTTTCGGAAAAGCAAACATAATACAGCGAGGCAGTAAAGCAACGGTAGTAGCGGTTTCGGTGATGCTGGATATGGTTATGCAAGTATGTAAAGGTGAAGATGTAACGGTATTGTATTATACAACCCTTGAACCGTTCGATACCGATACACTTGCAGACGTTTGTAAAAACGGAGTTATTTTGGTGTGTGAGCCGCATTTTTCGGGCAGCTTGGACAGTGATATTTTGAAAACATTCAAAGGTAAAAATATTAAAATTGACCATGTCGGTTTACCCAGAGAGATTTTTCGCAATTATGGCACATATGATGAAAAAATGAATTATTATGGTTTGAATTGTGAAACAATTAGAAAAAAGCTGGTTAATTTGATAGGAGAATAGTTATGAAAGAAATCGAACTTTTTGCTAATGAAATTCGTTGTAATATAGTTAAAGCGATGAATTCAAAAGGCGGAGGACATATTGGCGGCTGTCTTTCAATCAGTGATTTGATTGCTGTGCTGTATCAAAAGCATATGCGAGTAGATGCTAACAGACCCAACTGGAAAAAAAGAGATTACCTTGTATGTTCAAAAGGGCATTGTGCTCCGGCTGTTTATTGTGCTCTTGCATTGAAAGGTTTTTTTCCGTCCGAATGGTTATTGGACTTAAACAAAGCCGGTACGAATCTTCCCGGACATAGTGACAGAATGAAAGTGCCCGGTATAGATGCAACAACAGGTTCTTTGGGACAGGGCTTCTCTATAGCGTGCGGACTTGCACACGCGGCAAAGCTTAATGAAACAGACCAATATACATACTGTATCACAGGTGACGGAGAAAATGACGAGGGGCAAGTTTGGGAAGCAGCAATGTATGCTGCCAATTACGGGCTTGACCATTTGATTATGTTTTTGGACTGGAATAAAAAGCAAATTGACGGAACGAACGAACAGGTGATGAAACTATTTGATCTTAAAGCTAAGTATCGTGAATTCGGTTGGTACTGTCAGACGATAAACGGAAATAACGTATATGAAATTGATGAAGCTATTAACAACGTTAAAGCCGGAAAAGGGAACGGAAAGCCGGCATTTGTATTAATGGATACTGTAAAGGGTGCCGGCATACAGGATGTTGAAAATTTAGAGAATAATCATTGCATAGCAATTCCGGATAATTTAGCTCAAACATACTTGAATGAATTAGAAATTAAAAGAAAATGTATTATGGAAGGTGAATAGAAATGTGCAAAATAATTTTTACCGGAGATACGCCGAAAAAAGAAATTGCGCAGATTTTTTCGGAAACTATAGAGGAATTAATTAATGGTGATTCGGAAGTTGTATATATAGATGCAGATCTTATGTCTTCAATGCGTTCAAAAGGACTTTGGGAGAAGTATCCTAAGAATGTGATTAATACAGGAATACAGGAAGCGAATATGATTGGTGTAGCTGCGGGGATGTATCTGGCCGGCAAAAAAGCATATGTACATTCTTTTGCACCTTTTGCCAGTAGGCGTTGTTACGATCAGACATATATAAGTATCGGATATGCCGGAAAGAGTATAAGAATTATCGGAAGTGAACCGGGACTTTGTGCTCAGGACAATGGCGGTACACATATGTCATTTGAGGATATTGCATTGATGAGAGTAATTCCCGGTTCAACGGTGATAGATGTCAGTGACGGACATATGTTTCACGAATTACTTAAAGTCACAAAGGATATGAACGGAGTAGTCTATTTCCGGACACCCAGACGTGGACTTGCCGATATATATTCAGATGATGAAACTTTTGAAATCGGAAAGGGTAAAAAAATTGTCGAAGGAAAGGAGTGTACTGTTGTTGCATCCGGAATTATGGTTGCAACGGCATTGCAGGCAGAAAAACTTCTTGCCGGCAAAGGAATTTGTATAGAAGTGATAGATCCTATTACGATTAAACCGCTTGACAAAGATTTGATATTGCAGTCGGTTATGAAAACCGGTAAGGTTATTGTTATGGAAAACCATAATATTATCGGAGGACTTGGAAGTGCGGTTTCCGAATTATTGGGAGAAGAGTATCCTGTTCCTATAAAGCGAATCGGAATAAGAGATGAATTTGGGCAAGTCGGAAATATTGAATATTTAAGAAAACAGTATAAACTGACAATTAATGATTTGGTGGAAGAAGTCGAAAAAATTTTGGAGAAGAGAGTATGAAAAAATTAGAAGGAAAAGTTGCCGTAATAACCGGAGGTACATCGGGAATCGGTGAAGCTTGTGTGGACATATTTTTAGAAAATGGCGCAAAAGTTGTTTTTTGCGGAAGAAGTGAGAGTAAAGGTATAGATGTATGCAATAGAATGAAAAGCAAATACGGTAATGAATGTGATGTGCTATTTCAAAAATGTGATGTGAGTTGTGAAGAAGACGATAAGAAACTAATTGATGCTGTTTACGGAAAATTTGGGAAAACAGACATTCTGTTTAACAATTCAGGGATAATGCTTCCTTCGATGGAAGTAGAAAGAATGCCGGTTAAAGACTGGAGAGAAACTTTTGATGTTAATATTACGGGGATGTTTTTGCTGGTTAAGTACGCTAAACAGTATTTGCTGGAAAGTAAAGGGACTATTATAAATAATGCTTCAATTGCGGGGTTGCAGTATTACGCGGCGGGAAGGTCGTATGCTTACAGTGCTTCAAAAGCGGCGGTTATTCAATTTTCGCATCAAATGGCAAAAAATTATGGTGCAGACGGAGTGAGAGTCAACTGCATATGTCCTGGTATTATTCAAACAGCTATTTTACATGGGAGAGATCCCAAAATATATGAAGACAGAATTCCGTTGGGAAGAGTGGGAACTCCTGAAGATGTGGCAAAGGTTGTGCTGTTTTTGGCATCGGACGATGCATCGTATCTTACAGGTGAGGTTATTACGATTGATGGGGGCGCTTCGTTATAAATGGGAGTGATATTATGGAATTTGATTTGAATTTTTATAAAGGGAAAAAAGTATTTGTAACAGGTCATACAGGTTTTAAAGGCAGTTGGTTATGCGAAGTGTTATACTTTCTGGGTGCAGATGTTGTCGGTTACGCATTGCCGGCTCCTACAAAGCCGTCGTTATTTGAAATAGCCGATATAGAAAATAAAATTAAATCAATAGAAGGCGATATAAGGGATATAGAATGTTTAACTACCGCAATGTTTGAAAATCAGCCTGAAATAGTATTTCATCTTGCCGCTCAGCCTTTGGTAATAGAGTCTTACAAAAGTCCTGTGTATACATATGAAACAAATGTAATAGGAACAGTAAATATCTTAGAGGCTGTTCGCAATTGCAAAAGTGTAAAATCTTTTTTGAATGTAACGACCGATAAAGTATATTTAAATAAGGAATTGGATAGTGGATATGTTGAAACAGATGAATTGGACGGATATGATCCGTACTCCAATTCAAAGTCATGTTCTGAATTGGTGACGCACAGCTATAAAAAGAGTTTCTTTTCGGACGGTGAAAGAAATATTGCAATTTCAACCGCAAGGGCGGGAAACGTAATCGGCGGTGGTGATTTTTCGGATAATAGAATCATACCGGATTGTATACGGGCTGCATTGGCAAATAAAGAAATTATAGTTAGAAATCCATATTCTATACGTCCGTATCAACATGTTTTGGAATCTATATATGCATATTTGATGATTTCGGCGCGACAGTATCAGGATATTGGTTATGAAGGTTATTACAATGTTGGTCCGGACGATACGGATTGTTTTGAAACAGGGAAATTGGTTGATTTGTTTGTATTGGAGTGGGGAAACAATATGAAATGGATTGATAAAAGTGATGACGGACCTCACGAATCTAAATTCCTAAAACTGGATTGTACAAAATTGAAAAATAAGTTTGGCTGGACTCCTAAATGGAATATTGCAAAAGCAGTGAATATGACAGTGGAATGGACTAAATGCTGGAGTTCGGGTGATGATATTGAAAAATGTATGGATAATCAAATTGAAAGTTTTTTGGGAGGGTGCAAATGAGAAACTGGGAAAGCGAAGAATCGGCAAGGAAAGAAATAAAAGAGCTTGTGGCGGAGTATTATTGCAGATATAAAAGCAGTAAGCCGGAATTTAAATGCGGAGATAGGATTAGCTATGCTTCAAGAATATATGATGAAAATGAAATGATGAGTCTTACTGATGCAATGCTTGATTTCTGGCTTACGACAGGAAGATTTTCAGAACGGTTTGAAAAAGAATTTGCGGATTGGATTGGTGTGAAATATGCTCATTTGGTGAATAGCGGTTCATCTGCAAATCTTATAGCGTTTATGACCTTGACGGCGCGTGAATTGGGAGAGCGCAGGATCAAAAAAGGTGATGAAATTATTACTGTAGCATGTGCATTTCCAACGACCGTAGCACCTATTATTCAATATGGGGCAGTACCGGTATTTGTAGATGTTACAATACCGCAATATAATATTGATGCAGCAAAACTGGAAACGGCACTTTCCGCAAAAACAAAGGCAGTAATGATTGCACATACTTTAGGTAATCCGTTTGACTTGAAGTATGTAAAAGAATTTTGCGAAAAACATAATTTGTGGCTGATTGAAGATAATTGTGATGCGTTGGGAAGTACATATACAATAGGAAATGAAACCAAATTTACAGGCACATACGGGGATATAGCGACATCAAGTTTTTATCCGCCGCATCATATGACAATGGGTGAGGGCGGTTGTGTATATACAAATAACGCCATGTTAAGCAGGTTGATTTTATCGTATAGAGATTGGGGCAGAGATTGCATATGTCCCTCCGGACAAGATAATTATTGCAAACACAGATTTGACGGAAAATTCGGACAGCTGCCTCAAGGTTATGACCATAAATATGTATACAGTCATTTGGGTTACAATCTTAAAGTCACGGATTTACAGGCATCAATAGGGGTTGAACAATTAAAAAAGCTTCCGGGATTTATAGAAAAAAGAAAGGAAAACTGGAATAAACTAAGAAATATGCTTTTAATTGCAGAGGATAAATTAATTCTTCCGGAGGCGGCAGACAACAGTGATCCGTCTTGGTTCGGATTTCTTATTACGATTAGAAATGATAGCGGGTTAAGCAGAAAGGAAATAGTAAAGCATTTAGAAGATAATAATATACAGACTCGTCTTTTGTTCAGCGGAAACCTGATAAGTCATCCGTGTTTTGACGAGTACAGAGATACGGAGGCATATAGAGTTGCAGGTGATTTGCATAATACCGAATATATACTCAATAATACATTTTGGGTAGGAGTATATCCGGGAATGACTGATGAAATGCTGGAATATATGGCAAAAAATATAATTGAAGTATGTAACGGATAATAAGTCGGCAAAATTTGCTGTGATATATTAAAGAGAGGACTATATGAGATTAGCAATATATGGTGCGCAGGGTATTGCACTTGGAGTATATAAAGCAATAAAAACATTATTTCCGAACAGAGAAATACTTTGTTTTTTAGTAACATCATTTGAAGGTAACCCACATACGGTTTCAGGGGTTAGCGTTAGGGAACTTAATGAATTTACACTTAACACGCTTAAAAAAGATGATATAGAAGTTTTAATAGCTACTCCCGAAAGTGTTATGGACGATATTGAAATCAGTTTGGAGAACTCCGGATTGCACAATTATATCAGAATTACGTCACTTCGATTTGCGGATATTATGCGCAATATGTTTGTTAAAGCCGGAGAATATATGCCGTTATCGGCGTACCCGATTGGCATACATAAGCCTGACTTGCAAGTGTACAAAATGATACATCGGAATGATAAAAGGCTGAAAACAGAGGTTTCGGAGTTTGAAAATGTCAATAAGGTTCAGGTTGGGGCGGCACTTTCGGATAGACTTGATGTTGATTTTTATGATGATGACGGAGAAAATATATCTTGCAGGAATGGTAATTATTCGGAATTGACAGGGTTGTACTGGTTGTGGAAGAATAGAATTCAAAAAGATGATTGCGAAGATAGGTATTATGGATTGGCACATTACAGAAGGTTTTTGGATATAACAGTTGATGATTTGCTGAAAGTTACGGATAATGACATTGATGTTATATTACCGTATCCGTTGCCGTATGAACCTAATATTGAAATGCACCACAAAAGATATTTGAGTGATAAAGAATGGTATTGTGTAATTAAAGCTTTAAAACTGTTAGAGCCTGATTATGCCAAGCAATTCGATAAAATATTAACTCAAGAATATATGTATAATTATAACATTATCATAGCAAGAAAAAATGTGATTAACGATTATTGCAAATGGTTATTTCCGATTTTGTTTGAAGTGGAAAGACTGAACTCGCCCGAATGTATTGACAAAACGAACAGATTTATAGGCTATGTGGCAGAAACTTTGGAAACATTATATTTTATGTATAATAAGGAACGGTTAAATATAGCGTATACAGGCTGTAGGTTTTTAACTTAAATATAGCTTGGCATATAATCTTTCGGTTACAAATGTAAATGATGTAATGATAAAAAGTGTATTATATGCAAAGTCGGGAAAATGTGTGTATTTAAGGAGAGTATTTTAGTGGGAAATGAAGCGAAATACGATTATTTGGTGGTAGGCAGCGGATTGTTTGGAGCTGTATTTGCATATGAGGCGAGTCAAAGAGGGAAAACGGTATTGGTGATTGAAAAAAGACCACATATCGGAGGAAACATTTATACAGAAAAAATCGAAGGTATAAATGTGCAAAAGTATGGAGCGCATATTTTTCATACAAATAATAAAAAAGTGTGGAATTATATAAATAAATTTGCGGAGTTTAATCGTTTTACCAATTCGCCTGTCGCAAATTATAAAGGTGAATTGTATTCACTGCCGTTTAATATGTATACATTCAACAAGATGTGGGGAGTTGTCACGCCTGAGGATGCACAAGAAAAAATTCGCAGACAGAAAGAAAAGAGAGGAATAACAGAACCTCGAAATCTTGAAGAACAGGCAATATTGCTTGTCGGCACGGATATTTACGAAAAGCTTGTAAAGGGATATACCGAAAAACAGTGGGGGCGAAAGTGCAGCGAACTGCCGGCATTTATAATAAAGCGTCTGCCGATAAGATTAACGTTTGATAATAACTATTTCGATGCACTTTATCAGGGTATACCGGTAGGCGGTTATACCAAGGTGATAGAAAATATGCTTGACGGTATAGAAGTATTGCTTAACACTGATTATTTGGTTAAAAAATCAGAGCTTGATGTTATGGCGGATAAGATAATATATACCGGTGCAATAGATGCATATTTTGGCTACAAATTCGGTGCGCTCGAATATCGTTTGGTAAGATTTGAAAATGAGGTGTTAGACAAACCGAATTTTCAAGGAAATGCGGTTGTAAATTATACCGACAGGGAAACACCGTGGACAAGAATAATTGAGCATAAATGGTTTGAATTCGGTAAAGATGAAAACGGTGTTGATATACCTAAAACGGTTATCAGCCGCGAATACAGTATGGAATGGAAAGTCGGAGATGAACCGTATTATCCGATTAATGATGAAAAAAATAATTATTTGTATGAAAAGTATAAAAAACTTGCGAATAATGAAAAAAATGTTATTTTTGGCGGCAGACTTGGTGAGTACAAATACTATGATATGGATAAGGTTGTTGAAAAGGCGTTAAAATGTGCGCAAACGGAGTTATCGTTATGACTACTGTATTAATATTAGCCGGCGGACTCGGTACGCGGCTTGGTGCGGATATACCGAAACAATATATTGAAATCAAAGGGAAACCTATAATTTCTTATTGCATTGATGTTTTCAAAAAGCATAAACAAGTAGACGGCATACAAATAGTTGCGGACAAAGCATGGAGAAAATATATTTTGCGTTTTGTACCGATGGATAAATTCAAAGGTTTTTCACTTTCCGGAAAAAATCGTCAATTATCAATATACAACGGTTTGTGTGATATTAGGAAATATTCGGCGGAGAACGATATAGTTGTAATACATGATGCGGCAAGACCGCTTGTTTCGGAAAAAGTTATAACTGAATGTATAGAAACAGCAAAAGAATATGACGGCGCACTGCCGGTTTTGCCAATGAAAGATACTGTGTATGTAAGTGAAGATAAAAAACACGTAACCGCACTTCTGAAACGTTCGGAGATGTTTGCCGGACAAGCGCCGGAGGCGTTTAAGTTAGGAAAGTATTATCAGGCAAATGTTGCACTGTTGCCGTATGAAATATTGAATATAAACGGTTCTTCGGAGCCGGCTGTTATTGCAAAAATGGATATAGCAATGATAGATGGTGACGAGAATAATTTTAAAATAACGACCCAAAACGATTTAGAAAAGTTTATGCGGATAGTGGAGATGAGCAAATTATGAAAGCATGGGTATTGCATGGTGTAGGTGACATACGATATGAAGAAACGGATATGCCCGAACCGCAAAATGGTGAGGCGCTTGTATGGGTTAAGGCTGTCGGAATATGCGGTTCGGATATACCGAGAATATATAAAACGGGTGCATATCATCATCCGCTTATTCCCGGACACGAATTTTCGGGGCAGGTGGTAAAGGTATGTAGTTCAGAAAATGAAAAATGGGTAGGAAAAAGAGTGGGTGTATTTCCGCTGATACCGTGCAGAAAATGTGTTCCGTGTAAGAAAAAGCAATATGAGATGTGTAAAAACTATAGTTATTTAGGTTCGCGTAGAAACGGCGGATTTGCGGAATATGTGGCAGTGCCTGTGCAAAATCTTGTCGGATTGCCGGGAAATGTATCGTATGAAACGGCGGCAATGCTTGAGCCTATGGCGGTTGCTGTGCATGCAATACGTAAAATGGATATAAAGAAAACGGATAATATTGCAGTGTGCGGACTTGGTACGATAGGTATGTTTGTGGTTATGTTTCTTAGGGAGATGGGCGCAGAGAATATTTTTGTGGTTGGAAATAAAGGTTTTCAGAAAAGTAAAATTATAGAATTAGGAATAAATGGAGGAAATTATTGCGATTCAGAGAATGAAGATATCGGCGAATGGCTTAAAGATAAAAGAATTGATGTGTTTTTTGAATGTGTGGGAAGAAACGAAACAATGGTACAGGCGATAGAAAACACGGTTGCCGGCGGAAAAGTAATGCTTGTGGGAAATCCGTATTCTGATGTGAACATAGAAAAACATACATATTGGAAAATACTGCGAAATCAGCTTAGTATATATGGCACGTGGAATTCGTCGTATACAGGTGAATGTAATGATGATTGGCATTATGTGGTTGATAGGCTGAAAAACAGCAGTATAAATCCGTCACAATTTATTTCACATAGTTTTGATTTAGCAGATTTAGAACGAGGACTACACATAATGCGTGACAAATCGGAGGAGTATATAAAGATTATAAATATATGTTAAATGCACGATTTGTTGTAAGTTGGCAAAACGTATTTATGAATTTTACAGAGTGTGGCAAGACGGAAATATCTGAAAATCAATATTTAAAGTCGGATAATTAGCTTGTATTTGAGTTCTTTTGTATTATAATTTCTAATTGTTAGATTTTAGAATTCGGAAACTGAATATGAGCTGTTTATTTGTGCATTTCAGAGAAAAGCGTACCGAAGACGGTGAGCAAATATATTTTGCGCTCAGTAAAGACGGATATAATTGGCAGGAAGTGAACGACGGCGTAATTCGGCAATTGAGAAAAACCGATAAATTACATCTGTACTTTTGTTATTGACAGAGCGCGGATTTTTGAGTATAATAAAGCATAGCAGTACGGTAGGTGATTGCGGTAAAATAGATATTAACGGTATCGGAGTGAAGTTTTATGATGATTTCTACAAAAGGACGTTATGCTATGCGGGTTATAGTGGACCTTGCGGAAAATCAGAAGTCGGGGTATATTCCGCTTAAAGATATTGCCAAACGGCAGAATATTTCTCAGAAGTATTTGGAAAGTATTATGGCTGTTTTTTCAAAGAACGGATTTGTTGAGGCGGTGCACGGCAAAGGCGGCGGATATCGCCTTAACCGCCCTTTGGACGAATATAAGGTGGGGAACATTCTGCGTTTGATAGAGGGCGGACTTACTCCTGTTTCGTGCAGAGAGTGTATAGGGGAGGAGTGTCCGCAGGCAGACAATTGCCGGACTTTGCCTATGTGGAAAAAACTAAACACTATGATAAATGATTATTTGGATAGTATTACGGTTGCCGATTTGATGAACAACGTGTGTTATGCTAATGACATTTGATTTGAAAAATTAATTATGTTTGTAAAACGCATCTGATATAAGCGTAAATGCTTTATCGGGTGCGTTTTTTGTATGAAATAATAATTTTTTTTTTTTTTTTTTTTTTTTTTTTTTTTTTTTTTTTTTGATTTACCTATTGACAAGGTGGGTAGAATGTGTTATCATATAACCAATTAAACGAGTGGGTAGATGGGTAATGAAGAAATGCCCGCTGTTTTGAAAGGAATTGAGATTATGCAAAATTATTTTGAACAGCTCGTAAGAGCTAATTATCGTTTCGGACGAATGTGTGTGGATTTAGCTTGATTTAAAACCGATAAACAGTATAAAACATATTTGAAAGGAAATGATAATTATGTCTGAATATAAATTTGAAACTTTACAACTGCATGTAGGTCAGGAAAGTCCGGATTCGGCAACAGGTGCGCGCGCCGTACCTATTTACGCTACAACTTCATATGTGTTTAATGACTGCGCGCACGCGGCGGCGCGTTTTGGATTACAGGATGCCGGAAATATTTACGGACGTCTTACAAATTCAACTCAGGAGGCTTTTGAAAAGCGAATCGCGGCTTTGGAAGGTGCAACGGCGGCACTTGCTGTAGCCTCGGGCGCGGCGGCAATAACGTATACAATTGAAGCACTTGCACAAAACGGCGGTCATATAGTGGCACAGAAAACCATTTATGGCGGCAGCTACAATCTGCTTGCGCATACACTTACCGGCTTTGGCATTACAGCAACTTTTGTTGATATTCATAATCTTGATGAAGTCGAAAATGCAATAGCCGAAAATACAAAAGCTATATATATTGAAACTCTGGGCAACCCAAACAGCGATATTCCGGATATTGATGCGTTGGCGGCGCTTGCGCATAAACACGGTCTGCCGCTGGTTGTGGACAATACCTTTGCGACACCGTATCTGCTGCGTCCGATTGAACACGGTGCGGATATTGTGATTCATTCCGCAACGAAATTTATCGGCGGTCACGGCACTACTTTGGGCGGAGTTATTGTTGATTCAGGCAATTTTGACTGGGCGGCATCGGGAAAATATCCGGCAATCTCACAGCCAAATCCGAGCTACCACGGCATATCGTTTACCGAGGCGGCAGGAAAGGCGGCGTTTGTTACATATATACGTGCCATACTTCTGCGTGATACCGGAGCGGCTATATCGCCGTTTGCGGCGTTTTTATTGCTGCAAGGAACGGAAACACTTTCACTGAGATTGGAACGTCACGCGGAGAATACGAAGAAAGCGGTTGAATATTTGGCAAAACACCCGCTGGTGGAAAAGGTGAACCACCCGTCATTGCCGGAGCATCCGAACCATAAATTGTATGAAAAATATTTTCCGAACGGCGGTGCGTCGATATTCACGTTTGAAATAAAGGGCGGTATTGACGAGGCACATAAATTTATAGATAATTTGAAGATATTTTCACTGCTTGCAAATGTTGCGGACGTAAAGAGTCTTGTCATTCATCCGGCTACTACAACGCACAGTCAGCTGACAGCGGAGGAGCTTGATTCTCAAGGTATAAAGCCGAACACGATACGTCTTTCAATCGGAACCGAGCATATCGACGATATTATTGCGGATTTTGAAAAAGGCTTTGCGGCGGTAAAATAATAGAGAGGAGCGGTTATTTATGTCAAATATATACACTTCTGCCGATAGTTTAATCGGAAGAACACCATTGCTTGAAATTACGCATATAGAAAAGGAATTGGGATTGAAAGCAAAGGTTATTGCAAAGCTGGAGTATTTTAATCCGGCGGGGTCGGTTAAGGACAGAATTGCAAAAATGATGATTGACGATGCCGAGGCGGCGGGCAAATTAAAGAAAGGCTCGGTAATTATTGAGCCGACATCGGGAAATACAGGTATAGGTCTTGCCTCTGTAGCGGCGGCGAGGGGTTACAAGCTGATTATTGTAATGCCGGAAACAATGTCGGTTGAGCGGCGCAAGCTTATAAAAGCGTACGGCGCACAGATTGTGCTTACGGAGGGCGCAAAGGGTATGAAAGGCGCAATTGCCAAAGCACAGGAATTGGCGGCAGAAACGCCTGACAGCTTTATTCCCGGACAGTTTGCCAATCCGTCAAACCCGAAAGCACACAGAGAGGGTACAGCTCGCGAAATTTTTGAAGATACTGACGGGAAAGTCGATGTATTTGTTGCCGGAGTGGGTACGGGCGGTACTGTTACGGGAGTGGGCGAGTACCTTAAAGAAAAAAATCCGGATATCAGGATTGTTGCGGTAGAGCCGCGCGACAGTGCGGTTTTGTCAACCGGAGTTGCCGGTGCGCACAAGATTCAGGGTATAGGTGCCGGATTCGTGCCTGATGTATTAAATACTCGGATTTATGATGAAGTAATAACGGTTTCAAATGACGATGCGTTCAATACGGCAAAGCTGATAGGAAAGAAAGAGGGTGTTTTGGTGGGGATTTCGTCGGGAGCGGCTGCTTGGGCGGCGATTGAAATAGCCAAGCGCGCAGAATATGAGGGGAAAAATATAGTTGTACTTATGCCGGATACGGGGGATAGATATTTATCCGTTTCGCTGTTTGATGAATAATAAATACTTTCGGTGTATGCAGAAATGTATCGAAAGTTAAAAAATCGGGGGTATTCTTTTAAATACTCCCGATTTTTCAGACTGTAGACAAAACCCAACGTGTTTTGTATTAAAGTTTAGGTCAAGCCTTTTCAAAGGCTTGCGGATTT
>CAYRCC010000014.1:0-49456 GCA_964422725.1 uncultured Lachnospiraceae bacterium | reverse complement strand
TCGCTGTCCGCAGACAGCGAAACCTCTTCAAAAATTTTAAGCAAAACTAATAAGTTTGCACTCTAAGGCAGGATAAAGTTTTTCTTTATTCTGCCTTTGTTGTTGCAATAAATGCAAAATATACGTTCTTTTAGAAATTTATGACGTTTTTTTTGGAATTATTTACTCTTGACTTTTGATTATAAAAATTATATCATATATAATGTTGGATTATATGCAAACCTTGAAAAAAAGATTTCAGACTGCATACTTATCGGTGTTTTCGGTTGTTTTAGAAGTTTTGCTGTCTGCAAAACAGCACTCTTTAAAAATGAGCAAGATCGATAAGTTTGTAAAGAATGGGTTATTTTAACATCAAAAATTTAAGCGCAGAGCTTTTAAGGAGGACATAGGATGTCTAATCTTCATATGGGAATAGACGTTGGGTCTACTACGGTAAAAATTATTGTTTTGGACGATGACGGAAATATAAGGTTTTCAAAATATCAGCGTCATTATTCGGATATAAAGAAAACAGTTTTTGATTTGTTTAAGACTGCCGAAAAAGAACTGGGAAATATAGAGTTTACTGTTATGGTGACAGGTTCGGGCGGACTTTTGCTGGCAAAAATGCTGAATATGGGGTTTGTACAGGAAGTTGTGGCGACAAAGACGGCAGTGAAAAAATTGCTTCCCGAAACCGATGTCGTTATAGAACTTGGCGGCGAAGATGCAAAAATACTGTACCTTACCGACGGACTTGAACAGCGTATGAACGGTACTTGTGCGGGGGGGACGGGGTCGTTTATCGACCAGATGTCCATTCTGCTCAAAACCGATGCGGACGGCTTAAACGAATATGCCGCACATGCAAAAACCATATATCCTATCGCGGCAAGATGCGGTGTATTTGCCAAATCTGACGTACAGCCGCTTTTGAACGAGGGCGCGGCAAAAGAGGACGTTGCGGCATCTGTACTTCAGGCGGTTGTTACGCAGACTATCAGCGGTCTGGCGCAGGGACGTCCGATAAAGGGAAATATAGTATTTCTCGGCGGTCCGCTCCACTTTCTGCCGCAGTTGAGAAAACGTTTTGAAATTACGCTGAAAAACAATATTAAAAGCTGTACCGTTCCGGAAAATGCGCAGTTGTTCGTTGCAATGGGCGCGGCTATGATGCATAACGGTGAAACGACTGTAATGAGTGCGGTTGCGGAAAAATTGGCAAATTCCAAAATGCTTGCAAATGAAATTACACGTATGCGACCGCTGTTTAAAAACGATGCCGAAAAAACGGAGTTTTATGAAAGACATAACAGTACAAAGGTTGAGCGCGCGGATATCGCGCAAGCTAAGGGTGCGGTATTTTTCGGACTTGACGTTGGTTCTACCACCATTAAGGCGGCACTTATAGATAATGACGGAAAATTGCTTTACAGTTATTACGGCAAAAATGAGGGGAGTCCTATTAAGTGCGGCGTGAATATATTACGCGAGCTGTATTCAAAAATTCCGGCTGATGCATATATTGCAAACGCATCGGTTACGGGATACGGCGAACTGCTTTTGAAAACCGCTTTTCGCATAGATGAAAGCGAAATAGAAACCATTGCTCACTATAAAGCGGCTAATTTCTTCCTGCCCGGGGTTGATTTTATTATCGACATAGGCGGTCAGGATATGAAATGTATGAAAATTAAGAATAACGTAATTGACAGCATTATGCTGAACGAGGCGTGTTCTTCCGGCTGCGGCTCGTTTATACAGACGTTTGCGGAAACTTTGGGTATGGACGCGGTTGAATTTGCAAAGGCGGCAATGGAATCATCTTCACCGGTTGATTTGGGTACGCGCTGTACGGTGTTTATGAATTCGCGAGTTAAACAGGCACAGAAAGAGGGTGCCGCTGTCGGCGACATCAGTGCCGGACTTTCGTATTCGGTGGTAAGAAATGCGCTTTATAAAGTAATTAAACTGCGTGATCCGGCGTTGATGGGTGAAAATGTGGTTGTGCAAGGCGGTACGTTTAACAATGATTCCATTTTGCGTTGCTTTGAGCTTGTGTCGAAGAAAAATGTTGTAAGACCGGATATAGCCGGTATAATGGGAGCGTTCGGTTCGGCACTTATTGCGCGTGAACGCTATAAAGACGGTAAATCAACCATACTTACCGCAGATGAGCTTGACAAATTCTCGTTTAAGAACACGCTTACAAGGTGTCAGAAATGTAATAATCACTGTCAGCTGACAGTAACGTCATTTGCCGACGGAAGAACATTCATTTCGGGTAACCGATGTGAGCGCGGTGCCGGAGTTGAGATTAAGAAAACCACACTGCCGAATATGTTTGATTACAAATATAAGCGTACATTTGCGTACAGTCCGGTCAAAGATGCTCCGAGAGGTGTTATAGGAATACCGCGAGTGCTTAATATGTATGAGAATTATCCGGTTTGGGCAACATTGTTTGCGGAGCTTGGTTTTGAAGTGAAATTGTCGGGAAGAAGCAGTCACGCGCTTTATGAAAAAGGTATGGAATCAATTCCGAGTGAGAGTGTCTGTTATCCGGCTAAGCTGGTGCACGGTCATATTCAGGATTTAATAGAAAAAGGTTTGAAGATAATATTTTATCCGTGTGTTCCTTATGAACGGAAAGAATACGAGGCGGCGGGAAATCATTACAACTGTCCGATTGTCACTTCGTACCCTGAGGTTATCTACAATAATATGGATGCTGTGCGCGGTAATGACTTTAAATTTCTTCACCCGTTTGTGAATTTGAATGACAAAAAGTCATTTATCGAACAGATTTATGATACGTTCAAGGATATGGGAGTCACATACAAAGAGGTTGAGCGTGCGGCGGATAAAGCATTTGCCGAGCGCGATGTATACAAGGCGGATATACGCGCCGAGGGTGAGCGCATATTAAAATGGCTGAAAGATAACAATAAAAAAGGAATTGTACTTGCCGGCAGACCGTATCATATTGATCCGGAAATCAATCACGGTATTCCGCAAATGCTCAATTCGCTTGGGTTCGCCGTACTGACTGAGGACAGCGTGGCACACTTGGGACACCTTGAACGTGATATACGAGTTGTGGATCAGTGGGCGTATCATACCAGACTTTACGAGGCGGCGGCTTATGTGATAAAAAATCCGGATATTGAGCTGATACAGCTAAATTCGTTCGGCTGCGGTCTTGATGCGGTAACAACCGATCAGGTGCAGGAAATATTGCAGGCATACGAAAGAATTTATACTACACTTAAAATTGACGAAATATCAAGTCTTGGTACGGCGCGTATAAGAGCACGTTCACTCCGAGCCGCTATACGCGAGCGCAGCAATAACAATTTCACACCTCGGAAATTGGACGATTACACTGTTAAACGTGCAGTATTTACCGAGGAAAAGCGCAAAAAGCATACAGTTATATTTCCGCAGATGAGTCCTATACATTTTAAGCTGTTTGAGGCGGTGTTTAATGCGTGCGGATATAATGCGGTGGTGCTTGAAAAAGTGTCGGCGGACGATGTCGAAGTCGGACTCAAAAGCGTAAATAACGATGCGTGCTATCCGTCGATATTGGTTACGGGGCAGCTTGTGAACGCATTTGTTTCGGGTAAATACGATCCGCAAAACACATCGGTAATGATTACGCAGACAGGTGGCGGTTGCCGTGCGACGAATTATGTTGCATTTTTAAGAAAAGCTCTCAAAGAGGCAGGATATGAAAATATTCCGATTGTGTCGCTTAACTTTTCGGGACTTGAAGGTAATCCGGGATTTAAAATCACGCCGAAGCTGTTTATTGATGTGCTGAAATCGTGTTTAATCGGTGACTTGCTTTTGACGCTCTCGCTGAGAGTGCGCCCGTATGAGCTTGAAAAGGGTAGTACGGATAAGCTGACGGACAAGTGGCTTGATACAGTGTATAAAGAAATTGCGGAGGGCAGAAAGCTGAAATACAAGGATACCGTTGACAAAATTATTGCCGATTTTGATGCTGTTGCGTTTGACAAAACGGCGAAAAAACCGAAGGTAGGTATTGTGGGTGAAATTTTGGTGAAATTTCATCCGGACGCGAACAACGATGTTGTCAAGGTAATCGAAAGTGAAGGCGGAGAGGCTGTTATGCCGGGGCTTTTGGACTTTTTGATGTATTGCTTTTATAACAATAATTTCAAAGCCGAAAAACTCGGATTTAAAAAATCAACAGCGGCACTTTGCAATATGGGAATATGGTTTATAGAAAAAATCAGGAAGTATATGAAGGATGCACTGCTGAAAAATCCGCGTTTTGCAGATAGAGCGCCTGTTCATATAGCCAAGATAGCGGACGGTGCAAAAAAGATACTCCAGCTTGGACACTGTACGGGAGAAGGCTGGTTTTTGACAGGAGAAATGATAGAGCTTATAGAGAGCGGAGTGCCTAACATTGTATGCGTACAGCCGTTTGCGTGTCTGCCTAATCACGTTACGGGCAAGGGTATGATTAAGGAAATCCGCAGACGTTTTAAAAATGCCAATATCGTGGCGGTTGACTATGACCCGGGTGCAAGTGAGGTTAATCAGCTTAACAGAATTAAGCTGATGCTTGCGGTGGCGTTTGAAAATATGTCTGAAGCTGATGAGAATAAAAGCGATTTCGCAATGAAGATAGGGCGCGAAGAACTGACTGAAGTGTAAGTTGCGGAAAAATCTTGTGCAAAATACCGAGTGCGGTGTTTTTGTATAAAAGGCTTGCTTGAAACACAGCAAGCCTTTTATACACTTTGAATACATTTTTAAAAATATTGTTGCTAACATTTCGTAATGGGTATATAATAGTAATCGGTGCACGCTTTTAAAACACTTTATATCGGCGGGAAACGAAAAACATTTTTCAAATACTTATGCCGAATTGAAATCGGAGGCTGAAATGATATTTAATGACATAACAAGCACGTCAAATGCAAAATATAAGTATATAAAATCATTGCTTTTAAAAAAGTCCAGACAAAAAAACGGCGAATTTACCGTCGAAGGTATTAAATCGGTAAACGAGGCGGTTGAGGCACAAATGAAAATTTCCGCGGTTGCGGTTTCGGAAAGCTTTGCAGAAACCGAGAATTTTGCGTATCCGGAAAACGTGACTGTTTATAGATTTTCGGACGGTATGTTTGCCAAAATGTGCGATACCGAAAATCCGCAGGGAATTTTGGCTGTGCTGAAAATGAGAAGTCCCGATGAATTTGATTTTGAAAAAGATAAAATGTATATATACTGTGACGGAGTATCCGACCCGGGCAATCTCGGTACGATTATAAGAACCGCAGATGCGGTGGGTGCCGGAGGAGTGATAATGTCTGCCGGCTGTGCGGATATTTACAATCCGAAAACAATTCGTGCAACTATGGGGTCGTTTTTTCATATAGATATTTGCGAGTGCGTAAGCTGTGAAAGTATAGCACGGCTGAAAAGCCGCGGCTTTAAAATTGTATGCGGTGCTCTTTCGGATAAAAGTGTGGCGCATACCGAATGTGATATGACAGGTTCTGTGGTAATTGTGCTGGGAAATGAGGCAAACGGAGTATCGGAAAAGATGTTGAACATAAGCGATGAAACGGTAAAAATACCTATTATAGGTAAAGCGGAGTCGCTTAATGTGTCGGTTGCCGGTGCGGTTTTGATGTATGAATCTTTACGGCAAAGACAGAATAAAGTGTGATATACTGTTTAAAGCTTAAAATATTTTTTTGAAATTGTAAAAAATAAAATTGACATTTGGTGATTTTTGTAGTAGTGTAATAAATGAAATCTATTTTTATATAAAATTTTTATTGGTAGGTGGTAGTATGGATAACAGGGTATATTGGCTGTGGCTGACCAATTTGCCGAACATTACATCGAATAAGATAACAAATCTTTTGGCGGTTTTTGAAAGCGCAAAGGATATATATGAAGCTAAAGATTACAGCGGCGTTTACGGTATAACCCAAAACGATATTAATATGCTGCTTAACAAAAAGCTCGATAAAGTAAAAACAATAATCGAACGCCTGAAAGCCATAAACGCCGGCGTTCTTACATACGACGATGTTAATTATCCCGATATGCTGCGCCAAATCGACGAACCGCCGTATGTACTTTATATAAAAGGCGAGGTTATGCCGTGGGACAGATTGCTGACAATTGCGGTTGTCGGCACACGTAAATATACGGAGTACGGTATAGCGGCGTGTGACAATATCTGCCGCGAACTTGCAAAAAACGGAGTTACCATTGTAAGCGGTATGGCGCGCGGATTGGATTCCGTTGCCGCAAAGGCGGCACTTTGCAGCGGTTCAAAAACCATTGCGGTGCTGGGCGGCGGTATTGACATAGTTTATCCGCCGGAAAACGGCGAATTGATGAATGCGATTATGCAAAATGGTGCAGTGCTTACAGAATATCCGCCGGGCACGCCGCCCGTAGGCAAACACTTTCCTGTGCGAAACAGAATTATAAGCGGTTTATCACGCGGAACGCTGGTAGTGCAGGCACCGCTCAAAAGCGGCGCACTTATAACGGCAAATTACGCACTGGACAGCGGAAAAGATGTTTTCGCAGTGCCGGGGCGCATAAACGATATATGTTCGCGAGGTACTAATTCTTTGATAAAAGCCGGTGCAAAACTGGTTGAAAGCGCGGAGGATATTTTAGATGAGTATGATTTTGAAATAAAGCATTTACAGATACCGGTGCAAAACAGTGAATATGAAAATTTGAAAACAGCCAAATCCGTCGTGGTATCGGAAACAAAGGAGCAGAACAAAGAACAGGTTACAGCGGTAAATAATGTTATAACGGTGACGATTGACGATGCTAAATATCAAGGCTTGAATGAATCGGAAAAGAAAATCATTGAGCTTTTAATTAAAGACACAATGCATATTGATGAAATTGCAAGACAGTCGGAGCTTGCGGTTGCAAAATTGAATTCATCGCTGACGATACTTGAAATGAAAGGTCTTATAAGTCAGCTTCCCGGCAAGAATTTCAGACTTAATATACAAAATCATCTTTAGGTTATGGAGGAATATATGGGAAAAAAGAAATTGTTGATAGTTGAGTCACCGTCAAAGGCAGGAACTATCCAGAAATATTTAGGCAAAGATTATACGGTAATGGCTTCTATGGGACACGTTATAGATTTGCCGAAGAGTCAGCTGGGTGTAGATGTAGATAACGATTTTGAACCGAAATATATAACCATACGCGGTAAAGGGCCGCTGCTCAATCAGCTGAAAAAGGAAGCAAAAGGCAGTGAAAAAGTATATCTCGCAACCGACCCTGACCGCGAAGGTGAGGCAATCAGCTGGCATTTGGCAAATGCGCTTAACATTGATACAAATTCAATGTGCAGAATAACGTTTAACGAAATCACAAAAAACGCTGTAAAAAATGCTATAAAAGAACCGCGCAGTATTAATATGGATTTGGTTGATGCACAGCAGGCAAGGCGAGTTTTGGACAGAATTGTAGGTTACAAAATCAGTCCGATATTGTGGGAAAAGGTGAAAAAGGGGCTGAGTGCCGGACGTGTACAGTCGGTAGCAACAAAGCTTATCTGTGACAGGGAAAATGAAATATTGAATTTTGTCCCTAAAGAATATTGGACGATAGAGGCACTTTTGAATGATGAACGTTCAAAAAAAGACTTTATCGCAAAATATTACGGTAAGGACGGTGCTCAGGAAGATTTGCCGGACTCGGAAAGTGCGTATGCGGTTGTTGAAAAGGTAAAGAACAGTGAGTTTTGCGTTGATGAAGTAAAGCGCGGCGAAAGCAGGAAAAATCCGCCGCCGCCGTTTACGACAAGCACACTTCAGCAGGACGCGTCGCGAAAGATTAATTTCAACTCCGGCAAAACTATGCAGACAGCTCAAAATCTTTATGAAGGCGTGAATATAGGAAAAAGGGGTACGGTAGGACTTATAACGTATATGAGAACCGACTCGCTCAGAATTTCCGAAGATGCGCTGAGAGATACGGAAAAGTTTTTGCGCAGTACTTACGGCGACGAGTATGTCAGTATACGACAGTACAAAACCAAAAAGAATGCACAAGATGCTCACGAGGCAATTCGTCCGACGGATATAACAATCCGTCCGATTGATATAAAGGAATACTTGACGAATGACCAGTACAAGCTTTACAAGCTTATATGGGAACGGTTTGCGGCATCACAGATGACGGCGGCGGTTTACAATACAGTGAGTGTGAAAATCAGTGCTGACGGGCATATATTCAAAGCAACCGGCTCAAGCGTAAAATTCAAAGGATATATGAGCGTGTACGTCGAGGGTACGGACACAGCAAAGGAAAAAGAGAAAATGTTGCCGGATTTGCAAAAAGGGCAGAAACTGCGCCTTAAGGATATTGAACCGAAACAGCATTTTACACAGCCGCCGCCGAGATTCAGCGAGGCAACACTTGTAAAGGAGCTTGAGGAAAACGGTATAGGCAGACCGAGTACATTTGCGCCGACTATTTCCACAATTATTTCCAGAGGGTATGTTGTGCGTAATAAAAAACAGCTGATACCGACGGAACTCGGTATGGTTACTACCGATATTATGAAAAATAATTTTACGGATATTGTCGATGTTGAATTTACAGCGGAAATGGAAAGTCAGCTGGATAAAGTCGAGGAGGGCAAAACGGAGTGGAAGGACGTTGTAAGGGAGTTTTATCCGCCGTTTGCCGAGAATCTTGTAAAAGCGCAGGAAGCTGTGGCAAAAATACAGATTAAAGACGAAGAATCAGATGTCGTGTGCGATAAGTGCGGCAGAAAAATGGTATATAAACTTAGTAAATTCGGCAAATTCCTTGCTTGCCCGGGGTATCCCGAATGTAAAAACACAAAGGCTATACGTGAGGGTACGGGAGTTAAATGCCCGAAGTGTGACGGCGAAATTCTTGTTAAGAAAACAAGAAAAAACAAAATATATTACGGCTGTGAACACGCGCCGAAATGCGATTTTATGGCTTGGTACGCACCTGTAAAGGACAGAGTGTGTCCGAGGTGCGGCAGTTTGTTGTTGCAACAGGGCAAAAAGGTAATCTGTTACAATGAAAATTGTAATTTTGAGGAGAAAAATCCGCAGAAATAATGCGGGGAGAAAGGGGTGAATACGAAAGTGACAGTTAAAGTTATCGGCGCAGGACTTGCCGGAGTCGAGGCGGCGTGGCAAATAGCAAACCGTGGAATTGACGTTGTGCTGTGTGAAATGAAACCGGTTAAATATTCGGCGGCACATTCAAAGGATTATTTTGCGGAGCTTGTATGTTCAAATTCGCTGAAAGCCGAGCGTATAGAAAATGCGTGCGGACTTTTAAAGGAAGAAATGCGGCGGTTAAATTCCATCGTAATCGAGGCGGCGGATTATGCGAAAGTTCCCGCCGGCGGTGCGCTTGCGGTTGACCGCGACATTTTCTCGGAATATATAACGGCGAAAATAAAAGCGCATCCGCATATAACGGTGGTTTGCGGTGAGGTATCGGAAATATGCAAAGATGAGCTTACAATTGTTGCAACCGGACCGCTTACGTCAGATGCGCTTATAAAAGCAATAAGCGGTTTGACGGGCGAGGAGTATATGTACTTTTATGATGCTGCCGCACCGGTGGTAACCGCCGAAAGCATTAATATGGATAAAGTGTTCAAAGCGGCAAGGTATGACAGGGGTACTGCGGATTACATCAATGCTCCGATGACGGAAGATGAATATGATGCGTTTTACACCGAGTTGATTAATGCACAGACAGCACCGCTCAAAGAGTTTGAAAACCGGAAAGTTTTTGAGGGGTGTATGCCGGTTGAAGTTATGGCAAAGCGCGGCAGACAAACACTTACATTCGGACCGCTCAAGCCTGTGGGACTGATAAATCCGAAAACGGGCAGGGACGATGCGTATGCAGTGGTACAGCTCAGACAGGATAATAAATCGGCAACACTTTATAACATTGTGGGTTTTCAGACAAATCTTAAATGGGGTGAACAAAAGCGAGTATTTTCGATGATTCCCGGACTTGAAAACGCGGAATTTGTGCGTTATGGGGTAATGCACAGAAATACGTTTATCAATTCGCCGAAACTGCTAAATAAGTATTATCAAATGCGCCGATACGAAAATATTTTCTTTGCCGGACAGATAACCGGAGTTGAGGGGTATGTTGAATCGGCATCGAGCGGTCTGCTTGCCGGAATAAATGCGGCAATGAAGGTTTTGGGCAGACCGATGTTTGAACCGAGCGGTAAAACGTCAATCGGTTCACTGCCTTTGTATATTTCAGACGAATCAATAGTCAAATTTCAGCCAATGAACAGTAATTTCGGAATTATTGAGGGTTGGCACGAAAGAGTAAAAGGCAATAAGACGGTGAAATATGCATTGATTGCGGAGCGTGCGCTTAAACTTATAGACGAACAGGCGCAAAAGCTGAGAATACAGGCTTAAAACCTTAAAAAGGAGATTATACGATGAAAAAACTTATGAAAAACAAAAAAGCGGTTATTTCAATTGCGGCGGCCGCCGTATTGATTATCGCTGCGATTGTTATTATATTTGCAACAGGTACAAATAAGAATGGAGATGATATTGTGAAAACAGAAAAACCGGTAATGATGTGCTTTATTTCGGGCACAGACGACAAAGCCGCAGAAACAAACACCGCTCTGGACGAGCTGCAACAGGAGTACAGCGAAAAGGTGAAATTTGTTATTATCAATGTGGACGAAGATCCCGAGGCAATAACAAGATATAGCCTGAACGCATTGAACCCTACCGGAAAACCTACCCCGACTTATATTTTACTTGATACACAGGGTGACTTTAAGGATATAAAAGCCGGATATACGGATAAAGAAGCCTTGAAAGAAAGCTTGAAAAAAGTAACCGAATAATAGGATAAAGGTTTGTACATACTATTAATAAATTTATTTTGGAGTGATGGATTTGTTTGGTATACGTACAGACCTTGCACTTGAGGCACACGAAATGTATTGCGGTTCCTTGCGCGATAAAAAAAGCATTGACGGAGTAAGTGTGGAAAACGCTGACTTTGGCGGTGTGAAACTGACTAAAATAGCTGTTTTGAACAAAAACGGCGAAAAGGCGTTGGGAAGACCGATAGGCACATATGTTACGCTTGAATCGAAGAATATAATGTACAGTATGACAGATTATGAGAAAGCGTGTGACGTTTTGGCGGCACAGATAAGGTCGCTCGGCGGCGTTAACGATGACAGCGTAATATTGACGGTGGGATTGGGAAATGAAAAGATAACTCCCGATTCACTCGGACCTGAGGTTGTATCTAAATTGGTGATTACGCGCCATATGAAAAGATATATACCGCAATATGTTGCGGAGGGTATGCGGTCGGTATGCGCGATTGCACCGGGTGTGCTCGGTACTACAGGAATTGAAACGCTGGAAATAATAAAGGGTACGGCGGAGCGTGTTAAGCCTGATTTGATTATTGCGGTTGATGCGCTTGCGGCGAGGAGTCTGGACAGGATAAGCACAACGATACAAATATCGGATACGGGTATAAGTCCGGGTGCCGGAGTCGGCAATAAGCGTATGGGACTTAATAGGGAAACGCTGGGTGTTAAGGTTATCGCTGTCGGTGTGCCGACGGTGGTTGATGCGGCTACGGTTGCAAGTGACAGTATTGATATTGCTTTAAAAAACACTCATCTCGGTTCAGCCGCATTTGACAATATAAGCACAGAGCACAGGCATATGCTGATTAAAGAGTCATTGTCTGCCGATATAGGCAATTTAGTGGTTACGCCGAATAATATTGACGAAATCATAGAAAAGATTTCAAAAACCGTAGCGAATGGTATAAATTTGGCACTTCATAAAGATTTGACACTTGCCCAAATTGCAAGCTATGTAGAATAGACGGTATAACAGCGGCTGCATTTCGTATTGTACGGGGTGTGGCTGTTGTTTGATGTAAATGTATGGAGGAAGAAATATGATAGAAACAACAAAAATTAACGATAATATTTTCCTGCACTATATTCCGATGAAAAAACTTAAAACAACAACAGTCGGGCTTTATATACATAGAGCCGTAAATGAGGAGGAGGCGAGCAAAAACGCTGTTTTGCCGTATGTTATGCGCCGCGGCTGTCGGATTTGCGATGACGGAGAAAAGATTGCAAAATATTTACAGAATTTGTACGGTGCGGTGTTTTCGGCGTATATATCCAAGAGCGGGAGCAGTCAGATACTCTGCTTTGATGCAGAAAGTATTTCGGACAAATACGCGCCGGAAAACGAACACCTGACACTCAGTCTGCTGGACTTGCTGTTGTCGTCGGTATTTGAGCCGGCTGTGGAAAACGATGCTTTTAAGGCTGACATTGTAGCACAGGAAAAGGCAAATATGAAAGACAGAATTGCCGGATTGATAAACGATAAGCGTTCATATGCTTCTTGGCGATGCATTGAGGAAATGTGTAAGGGTGAACCCGAGGGAATCAATAAGTACGGCAGTATTGAAAGTGTTGAGCGGATTGACGAAAAGTCGTTGTATCTGTATTACAGGAAAATAATTACATCTTCTGTTATTGATATATATATATGCGGTGATACGGATATTGAGGCGGTAAAGGAAAAAATAAAGGATTATACCGAAAAATTGCAGTTTACCAAAGCTGAAATCGCGAAGAATGTATCAAAAAAGCAAAGCGGCGAAATAAAGAAAGTCACTGACAGAATGGATATAACTCAAGGCAAGCTGTCGATTGGATTCAGGACAAATACGCTTATGTCGGATAAGGATTATTACAGTCTGGTTGTTGCCAACAGCATTTTTGGCGGCGGTGCACATTCAAAACTGTTTAATAATGTACGCGAAAAACTGAGTTTGGCGTATTATGCCTCAAGTTCGCTGAGAAAGCAAAGCGGTCTTATGGTTGTAAACGCCGGAATTGAATTTGAAAATTTCCAAAAAGCGTATGACGAAATTATCACACAGCTTGAAAATGTCAAAAACGGCGATATTTCCAAAACCGAATTTGATTCTGCCGTTAATGCTATTATAAATCTTCTTGAGTCATTAAACGACGACCAATTTTATATGATATCCTGGTATCTCGGACAGCGTGCCGCAGGTGTCGAAAACAGTATTGATTATGTAAAAAAACAAATTCAAAACGTTACTTTGGACGATGTTAAAGCGGCGGCAAACAAAACGGAGCTTGATACTGTGTATTTCCTGTGCGGCAAGGAGGTAAACTAAATGAAACTGAATAAAAGAGAAAACGAAAAAACCGGAGAAATACTCTACAGCGGAGTGCATCAGAGCGGACTCAAAATATTTATAATGCCAAAGCCGAATTACAGAAAAAGTTATGCTGTTTTCGGTACAAAATACGGTTCGATAGACTCCGAATTTGTTGTGCCGGGGGAAACCGAGGTTACAAAGGTACCGAATGGTATTGCACATTATTTGGAACACAAAATGTTCGACCAGCCGGCCGGAAGTAATGTGTTTGACAAATTTGCAAAGTATGGCGGCGATGCAAACGCTTTTACCACTTTTGACAAAACAGCATATCTGTTTTCGGCGACATCAAATGTATATGAAAATCTCGAAACTTTGATGAATTACGTTCAAAGTCCTTATTTTACGCCGGAAAGCGTACAAAAGGAGCAGGGAATTATCGGTCAGGAAATAAAAATGTATGATGACAGCGGCGAATGGAAAATGTTTTTTAATTTGCTGGAGTGCTTGTATCAAAACCACCCTGTAAAGCTTAATATTGCGGGCGATATTGAGTCAATAGCTGAAATAACAAGTGATTACTTATATAAGTGCTACAACACTTTCTATAACTTGTCGAATATGACATTGTTTGTAATCGGCGATATTGATGTGGATAAGACAGCAGACGTTATTGAAAAAAATATTTTAACAAACGAGCCGTTTTGCGAAGATATTAAACGAGTTTATCCCGATGAACCAAAAGAAATTGCAAAGCCTTACGCAGAACAAAGTCTGAGCGTTGCGATGCCGTTGTTTATGATGGGATTCAAGGACACCGATGTCGGTTATGGCGGAAAAAAGCTGATGAAGAAGAAAATCGAAACCGACATTTTGCTGAAAATGCTGTTTGCGAAAGGCACGCCGATATACGAAAAGCTGTACGCGGACGGCTTGATTAATTCAAAATTTTCGGCGGAGTACAATATGCAGATTTCTTATTCGCATACGTTGATTGGCGGAGAGTCAAAAGACCCGAAAAAGGTTTACGATTATATTATGGGTGAAATCGGCAGACTTCGCACCGAGGGTATTTCGGAAAGTGATTTTGAACGTGTAAAAAAAGTTATATGGGGCGGATATATACGCTCACATAATGATGTTGAGGATTATGCGGATAAATTCTTGGGACTTAGCTTTATGGATATCAATTATTTTGATTTTTATGAGGTTTACAGAGAAATTACGTTTGAGGACGTGCAAAAGAGGTTTATACAGCACTTTGACGAAAAATACGCGGCATTGTCGGTTATAAATCCCGTTTGATATAAATTAATGTAAATTGTCATTATTAATTTAACAGCATAATAACTATTGACAAATATTTAATTATAGTTTAAAATATAACCAATGAACGATTATTCATATTTTCATATTATAATTGTTTGTTAATACGAAGGGCGTGTAAACCCAAGCAAGAGGAGATGTGACCGATGAGCAGGTCAGTATATATGGATAACAACGCAACAACAAGTCTTAATAAAGAAGTGCTTGATGCTATGATGCCGTATTTGACACAGTATTACGGCAACGGCTCGTCGAAATTTTATCAAATAGGCAGAGATGCTGGTGCGGCGGTAAGCAAAGCACGTGAAACGGTTGCTAAGATTATCGGAGCAAAGACGAATGAGATATATTTTACGGGTTCCGGCTGTGAGGCGGACAACTGGGCAATAAAAGGTATTGCCTCGGCATATAAAAATAAAGGTAATCATATTATTACAAGCCAAATCGAGCACCACGCGATTTTGCATACGTGCCGGTATCTTGAAAAGAACGGATATGAAGTGACATATCTTCCTGTTGACGAATTCGGCAGAGTAAATCCGGCTGATGTTGAAAAGGCGATTACGGATAAAACCATTCTTATCAGTATTATGACGGCGAATAATGAAATAGGTACTATTGAACCGAT
Organism: uncultured Lachnospiraceae bacterium; assembly: GCA_964422725.1. Taxonomy (GTDB): domain Bacteria; phylum Bacillota; class Clostridia; order UBA1381; family UBA1381; genus CAKSNH01. Next base: position 34,245 of record CAYRCC010000014.1, on the reverse strand, counting down.
AGCCGAAATAGCCGAAATAGCAAAAGCACACAAGGTGCTTTTCCACACCGATGCGGTACAGGCTATCGGACATATTCCGATTAATGTGGGAGAATTGGGTGTGGATATGCTTTCGATGTCGGGACATAAGTTTCACGGACCTAAGGGTGTGGGAGTACTGTACATCAAAAACGGCGTGAGAATTGAGAATCTTATACATGGCGGCGGTCAGGAACGCGGCAAACGCGCGGCTACAGAGAATGTTGCCGGTATTGTCGGGATTGCGAAAGCACTGGAGCTTGCGGTAAAAAATCTTGATGAGAATACGGCAAAAATGAGAATGTGCCGTGACAGACTCATTTCGGGTATTCAGGAGAAAATACCGTATTGCAGACTTAACGGTCCTGTAGATAACAGACTTTGCAATAACGTTAATTTTTCGTTTAAGTATATAGAGGGTGAGTCTATACTTATGCTGCTTGATATGTACGGAGTTGCCGCATCAAGCGGTTCGGCTTGCGCCTCAGGGTCGCTTGACCCGTCGCACGTACTGCTGGCAATAGGATTGCCGCACGAAATCGCGCACGGTTCGCTGAGATTGAGTGTCGGCGATGAAACCACAATTGACGATGTTGACTATGTTCTTGAGGTTCTTCCGCCGATAGTCGAAAGACTGAGAGCAATGTCGCCGTTGTATGAAGAAATAGAAAATGCGTAATCTTTGTTGAAAGGGTGAATTTACGATATGTACAGTGAAAAAGTTATGGACCACTTCCAAAATCCGAGAAATGTCGGAGCGATTAAAGATGCCAACGCGGTAGGCGAGGTCGGAAACGCCAAGTGCGGTGATATTATGAAAATTTATATGGATATAGAAGATAATATCATTAAAGATGTCAAATTTAAAACTTTCGGCTGCGGTGCGGCTATTGCCACAAGCTCAATGGCAACCGAAATGGTAAAGGGAAAGACGGTTGATGAGGCACTGTCGCTCACCAATAAAGCCGTAATGGAAGCACTTGACGGACTTCCGCCGGAAAAGGTACATTGTTCGGTGCTTGCCGAAGAGGCAATCCGAGATGCCATAATGAATTATAAAAAGAACAACGGCGAGGACGTTGGAGAGCATAATTGCGAGTTTTGCTGTCATAAATGTGACAGTCATGAATAAGTGATGTTAAAACGAAAAGTTCCGCACATGGTTTGCAAAATGCAGGCTATGTGTCGGAACTTTTGCTTTTATAATGTAAGACTGCCGAGAACTTCGCCGATTGAGTCGTGCAAAACCAAGTCGGCGCGGCTGTCATATTGAGTTTCCGATTTGTTTATGAGAACCAGCTTACTGCCGCTAAAATATCTGATAAGTCCGGCGGCGGGGTATACGTTAAGTGAAGTACCGCCTATAATAAGTACATCAGCGTTTTTGATGTAATAAACAGCTTTTTCGAGGGTGTCATTGTCCAAACTTTCCTCGTACAGCACAACATCGGGTTTTATTGTGCCGCCGCAGGTGCATTTAGGTATACCGTCAGATGCTGCCACAGTACCCACATCATAGAATTTGTGACATTTCATACAGTAATTTCTCAATACCGAGCCATGCAGTTCAAGAACGTTTTTACTGCCGGCGAGTTGATGCAAGCCGTCAATATTCTGAGTTATAACGGCTTTGAGTTTGCCGGATTTTTCGAGTGATGCGAGTGTGGTGTGTGCTTGATTCGGTTTTATATTCTCAAAAAGCATTTTATCTTTGTAAAATTTGTAAAACTCAGCGGTATTATTCATAAAAAAGGTATGACTGAGTATTGTTTCCGGCGGATATTTGTAGGATTGATTATATAATCCGTCAACACTGCGAAAGTCGGGTATTCCGCTTTCGGTTGACACTCCTGCGCCGCCGAAAAACACAATATTGTCAGTTGAATTAATTATTTCCTGTAAAGTCATATTCATTCCTCCATATGCAAAAAGTGTGCAAAACGCACACTTTCGGTATCGGTCAGCATTTAATGCTTTTTGTCTGCAATTGTTACGGCTATTGTATCGTGCATAATGCTTTCGATGTCGTCACGTTCACCAACGTTAGACAGCACCAGCTCACTTACCACAATTTGTTTTGCATTATTAAGCATTTTACGCTCACTTGTAGACAATCCTTTTATTTGATCGCGATACATTAAGTCTTTTACAACTTCAAGCACTTGATAAATATTTCCTGATTTGATTTTTTCCATATTGTCGCGATGACGTTTATTCCAATTGGAATCATCAGGCAGGGGAGCGGCGCGAAATGCCTCGAGCACCTTAAGAGCCTCGGCTTTATCAATAATTTCTCGCACACCTATTTCATCGCATTTTTGTATCGGAATCATAACAGTCATATCACCTGCCGGAATACGCATTATGTAATAACTCTGCTTTTTTCCGAGTACCTCGCGATCCTCGATTGATTCAATAATTCCTGCGCCATGCATGGGATAAACAATTTTATCGCCAATTTGATACATGATAATTCCCCCAGTTATTATTTTTCGTAGCTTATATGTTATATTATACACCAAATTAAGCTAAAAGTCAAATAAAATATTATATCATTAGTTGCACAAAAAATCAATATATATTTTTTATGTATTTTGCACAGTATTAAAACTTAAATTTGTGCAGATAATATTAAAACAAGATTGAATTTGGAATTTTTTATAAAACAGAATTTATGCGGTTTTAAACTGTGAATTAAATGTATAAATGTGCAGTCGTTATGGTTACAAGGCGAAAAATATGTTATACTTAAAATGCAGAGTAAGAATAGAGATTGTCGTAAAGTCCTTCAAAAATTTTGCCGCTGTCCGAGGGCGGCAAATTTACTTGAAAAATCGGTGAATTGACAAGTCCATACTCTGATGAATATATGTTTTTTAATAACGGTTAAAGGAGATGCAGTTATGAAAATCGGTGTGGTAGGAAGTATAAATATTGATATGTGTGTCAGTGCGGAACGTATACCCAAAAAAGGGGAAACGGTCAGCGGCAGCGGTATAAGCTACAAATCCGGCGGTAAAGGTGCAAATCAGGCGGTTGCCGCCGCAAGACTCGGTGCCGATGTTACAATGTTTGGAATTGTGGGCAATGACATATACGGAGTCGATATACTGTCGAAGCTAAAAGCCGAAGGCGTAAAAACGGATAATATACAGGTGCGTGACGGCATAACAACGGGGTTGGCGGTAATAACGCTCGGTGAAACGGATAATACTATTGTTGTTATAGGCGGTGCAAATGATTTAGTTGACACAGCATACGCAGACAGCATTAAAAGTGACTTGGCAAAATGCGATTATGTACTTTTGCAGAATGAAATACCGGAACAAACTGTGGAATATGTGTTGGATTTTTGTTTTGAAAACAATATAAAAACCATACTTAATCCGGCACCTGTGCGTAAAATCCGCTCCGGTTACATCGAAAAAATAGACTATTTGACTCCGAACGAGCATGAGGCTGAGATTCTGTTCGGCAGCGACGGTTCGCTTAGTGAAATTTTAAGAAAGTATCCGGAAAAACTTATAGTAACACAGGGTTCGCGCGGGGTTAGCTTTTGCGGTAAATCCGGCGAAATTGTAAACATTGCGCCGATAAAAGCGGACGTAAAGGACACCACAGGTGCCGGCGACACGTTAAACGGAGCGTTTGCGACCGCGCTTTCGATGGGAAAAAGCGTGTATGAAGCGTTGGTTTTTGCAAATACCGCGGCAGGTATTTCAATTGAGAAAGACGGTGCACAGGGCGGTATGCCGACTATTGAAGAAGTGTATAGAAGAATGTAGCTAAGGAAAGGAATATAAATGAAAAAACAAGGTATACTAAACAGTGAGATTGTCAAGGTTTTAGCGGATATGGGACATACGGACACTGTCTGTATAGCAGATGCTGGACTTCCGGTGCCTGACGGGATTTTGAAAATTGACATTGCACTGACTCTCGGCAAACCGTCTTTTATTGATACCTTAAAAGCCGTACTTGAGGATATGGAGGTTGAAAAGGTAATTATTGCCGAGGAAATCAAGGAGAATAACGCATCTGTATTTTGTGATTTGGTAAGGATATTCGGCAATACACAGACCGTATATGTGCCGCACGAGAAATTCAAAAATATGACATCATACTGCAAAGCAATAATACGGACAGGCGAAAATACGCCGTATGCAAATATAATTTTACAGTCTGGGTGCATATTTTAGTCGGTATGGGTTTCGGAAAGGATTGATTTGTATTTATGAGAGTTGAAATGCACAATATTAACAAGAAATTCGGCGATAATGTTGTTTTGAAAAATGCAGCAATCACCATTGGTGACAGTGAAATTCACGCGCTTATGGGTGAAAACGGTGCCGGAAAATCAACTCTTATGAAGATACTTACCGGAGTATATTCCAAAGACGGCGGTTCTATAAAAGTCAACGGCGCTGAGGTGACGTATACACATCCAATGGAAGCCGAAAAAGCCGGAATAGTATTCATTTATCAGGAATTGAATACATTGCCTGATTTGACGGTGGAGGAGAATTTGTTTTTGGGAAGAGAAATTAAGAATAAATTCGGTGTGCTTGATAAAAAGACAATGCGCAAAAAGGCTGAAGAAGTTTTGAAAAGGCTTGGGGTAAAAATTTCGATTGATGCGCCGATGCGGGATTTGTCGGTAGGTCAGCAGCAAATGATAGAAATAGCGAAAGCATTTATGGTTGAAGTAAAGCTGATTATAATGGACGAGCCTACCGCAGCACTCACTCCGTCGGAAACAGAGTTTCTGTTTGAGATTATCAGAAAGCTCAAAAATGAAGGAGTGTCGATGGTATATATTTCGCACAGAATGGAGGAAATATTTGAGCTTTGCGACAGGATTACAATTCTGCGCGACGGAGAATATATTGCCGATAAAAATATTTGCGACACCGATATGAACGATATTGTAAAAATGATGATTGGGCGTGAAATAGGCGAACGCTTTCCGAAACGAACGCATAAGCTGTCAGATGTAGTTTTGGAGGTTAAGGGACTCGGCAAGAAGGGGATTTTTGAGAACATCTCTTTTTCGGTTAAAGGCGGCGAGGTTCTCGGTGTTGCCGGATTGATGGGTGCCGGACGTACGGAAATAATGCATACTATTTTCGCAAGTATGAAAGCTGACAGCGGAGTAATTTATATTAACGGGAAAAAGGCAAATATAAAGTCGCCGCGTGATGCCAAAAAAATGAAAATAGGCTTTATAACCGAGGACAGAAAGTCTGAAGGACTTTTACTCGACGAAAGCATTAAAACGAATATCGCGCTTACCAATCTCGAAGAAATATCTAAATACTCGGTTATAGACGGGAAATTGGAAAACTGGCTTGCCGAAAAGGGTATTTGCGAGCTGTTTATTAAATGTTTCGGGACGTGGCATTTATGCAGAAATCTCAGCGGCGGAAATCAGCAGAAAGTAGTGTTTGCAAAATGGATTTTTACAAACCCAAGAGTTCTGATTTTGGACGAGCCGACAAGGGGTGTTGATATAGGGGCGAAAAAGGAGATATACAGCATAATAAATAAGCTTGCCGAACGCGGTGTGGCGGTAATAATGGTGTCGTCGGAATTGCCCGAGGTGATTGGTATGAGCGACAGAGTTATGGTTATACATGAAGGCAGAATAAGCGGTATTTTGGACAGCGAAAATGCCACTCAGGAAAACATTATGATTTTAGCAACAGGAGGTAAAGTCGATGCATAAGCAAAGAGTGTATATGCAGGAGCTGGGTTCGCTTGCCGCATTTGCGGTTATAATACTGATACTCGGAGTGCTGAGTCCGGAATTTCGTACGGTGAGCAATTTTCTTTCACTTATACGTCAGTCCACCGTTAACGGACTGATAGCGTTCGGAATGACTGTGGTTATTTTGACAGGCGGAATAGATTTGTCGGTCGGTTCGGTTTTGGCACTGTGTACATCGGTATGTGCGATGATGATTTCGTCGGGAGTAAATGTAGGCTTGGCGATGACAGCCTCACTTGCGCTGGGGGTTATGTTGGGCGGTATAGGTGCTGTTATGATAGCATACGGCAAAATACAGCCGTTTATCGCAACGCTTGTTACAATGACAATATACCGCGGTATAACAATGATAATAACCGGCGGAAAGCCTGTTTCAAAGCTTGGAGAGAGCGCGCTGTTAAACGGCATAGGCCGAGGTGTGTTTTTGGGTATTCCCGTGCCTGTGTGGATTTTGGCGGTTATATTTTTCATATTTTTGTTTATACTAAAAAAGATGATAATAGGCAGAAAAATATATGCTGTCGGCAGTAACGATAAAGCCGCGGCATTGGCAGGTGTAAATATAAACGGCGTGAAAATATTGGTATACTCAATATCCGGACTTATGTCGGCGTTAGCCGGATTGATATTGCTGTCGCGGCTCGGTTCGGCACAGCCCACACTGGGCAGTGGTTATGAGCTTGATGCAATTGCGGCGGTTGCGGTCGGCGGAACGAGCATGAGCGGCGGCAGAGGGCAAATTTACGGTACATTGATAGGTGTACTGATAATAGCCGTACTGAATAACGGATTAAATATTATGGGTGTTTCTTCCTATTATCAGGAAGTTGTAAGAGGAATTGTAATATTGCTGGCAGTTTTGTCAGACAGAAAGCGATAAGAGGTGACAGAGTGAAAAAGACAGCATTAATATTGGCGTTGAGTATGTTGCTGCTGTTGTGCGGTGCGTGCGGCAATATGAGCGAAACAGGCAATACAGTGGGAATGTCAATCTCGACTCTTAACAATCCGTTTTTCGTTTCACTTTCCGATGGAGCGAAAAACGCCGCAGTAGAGCAGGGTGTAAGCATTACCGTTTTAGATGCCGGCGATGACACCACCAAACAGGCAAACGATATAGAGGATTTAATTTCAAAAAATGTAAGCGTTATTATTGTAAATCCGGTTGACTCCGATGCGGTTGCGCCGGCTGTAAAAGATGCGAAAGAGCGCGGTATAAAAATAATTTCCGTTGACCGCGAGGTGAGTGGAGTGGAGGTTGACTGCGAAATATCCTCCGATAATGTCGGTGGGGCGGAGAAAGCCGGAAAATATTTGATAAGCCTTATAGGGGAAGGGGCAAAGGTGGCAGAGCTTGAAGGGGTTTCGGGTGTTTCTTCAACCATAGACCGCGGAAACGGATTTCATCGTGCGGCGGACGGTGCAGTTAACATAGTATCGCGGCAGACGGCAAATTTTAATCGTGCCGACGGACTTAATGTAATGGAAAATATTTTACAGGCAAACGCCGACATTAAAGGTGTATTTGCGCACAACGACGAAATGGCGTTGGGCGCGGCGGAAGCGATTAAGGCTAAAGGTTTGGATATTGCGGTTGTAGGCTTTGATGCTACCGAGGACGGGCAAGAGGCGGTAAAGAACGGATATATGGCGGCAACAGTTGCGCAAAATCCGAAGTTGATGGGAGAAACGGCAGTTAAAGCGGCGGCAGACATTATAAACGGCAAACAACCGGAAAAGTTAATTGCGGTTGAAGTGGAGCTTATAACAAAGTAAAAAAGCCGAAAGGCGACAGACAGCTAAGCTGAAATTAAGCAAAGCCGATAAGTCTGCCGCCTTTTCTGAGTTAAATAAATATATTCAATATGCCTATAATAAATCCTATAAGTGCACCGAGATTTACGATTTCGTCAAGCTCGTGCTTCATAACCGAAAGTGTCAGCTTTTCTATTTCCATAACGTCCATCGCATCAATTTTTTCTTCAACAATGGTGGCAATATCTATTTGCTTTATGATACTGCCGAGATTTTCCGACACTGCTCTGTCATATACCTTTGACACAATACTCCTAATCAACGAATACGATATATCGAATGTGTCGAGTAAATCCGAAAGAGAACGGTTTTCCAAATTATTCAGCTCGTCTGTGACAAACTGCGAAACCATATCATTTGCGTTTTGGTCAATGTAGTCGTTGATACGTTCCGACATCGGCTCGGTGAAAGTGGAAATCAGCTTATCATTTACCATTAAAGCGAACATTGTACCGCGTGCTTTTTCCTTAACCGCATTTGCCGCTTCGTTTGAAATGATTTCTCCGAGGTTAAGGCTTGTCAAAGCGTTGGTAATCTTTTCACTTACTGAGGTTTGAACGGACGATTTAACTGCATTATATTTCTCAATGCCCGTAAAACCCGAAATAATACTTTTACAGTCAAGTGCGGCGTTATCGCTGATACAGCTGATAATTTTATCCGACACCGTATTTTTGATGTCGTCGGAGGTAAATGTATTGATTAAGTCGTCAGACGTAAACAAATTGTGTCCGACGGCTGCTCCGATTGCTTTGCCTAACTCGCCTTTTCGTTTCGGAATAATTCCTGGTGTAAATGGGAGAGTGAACTTGCCTATTTTGACCGGTTTTAAAGGGCGGAAAAGCATTTTTACGGCTATATAGTTGGTGAAGTACCCTATTACCGCGCCTATCGGCGGACCTGCAATGATGTTGAGCATACTCATTTGTATCACCTCGGATTAAGCAAGATATTCTCTTGCGGCTTTGATGGCTTTTTCGACAGTTTCCTTTGCCGGACCGCCGACTATCTTTCTGTCATTTACACAGGTAGTCATACTTATCGCATCGTAAATATCATCTTCAAAAATATCCGAGCATTTTTTGTATTCGTCCATTGTCAGGTCATCAAGAGCCTTGTTGTGTTCAAGTGCGTAAAATACCATTTTTCCGACAACCTCGTGAGCTTCACGAAACGGCAATCCTTTTTTTACAAGGTAGTCCGCAACATCTGTGGCGTTGGTAAATCCGCCCTTTGCGCCCTTGAGCATATTATCTTTGCGAACGGTCATGGTTGAGAGCATATCGCAGAACACAGGCAGACACAGCTTTACCGTGTCGATTGAATCGAAAATAGGCTCTTTATCCTCCTGCATATCCTTGTTGTAAGCAAGCGGAATACCCTTCATAGTAGTGAGCAGTCCTGTCAGGTGACCGTAAACTCTGCCGGTTTTACCGCGGATAAGCTCCGCAACATCGGGATTTTTTTTCTGCGGCATAATGCTCGAACCTGTCGAATATGCATCGTCCATTTCTACAAAAGAAAATTCGTGACTGGACCACAAAATGAGTTCTTCTGAAAAACGGCTCAAATGCATCATAATAATTGACAGACAGCTTGCAAGTTCAATTACAAAATCGCGGTCGCTTACGCCGTCAAGCGAGTTCATAGTAACGCAGTCAAATCCAAGACGGTCCGCGACAAATTCTCTGTCAAGCGGATACGTTGTTCCGGCAAGCGCGCCGCTGCCGAGGGGGAGTACGTTTGTACGCTTTCGGCAGTCGGACAGACGCTCATAGTCACGCTTGAACATTTCAAAATAAGCCATCAAATGGTGCGCAAAAGTTATTGGCTGTGCTTTCTGCAAATGCGTGTATCCGGGCATTATTGTTTCTGTATGCTCGCTTGCGAGGTCAACAAGAGTGGTCAGTGTATGCCTGAGCATATCGCGTATGATTTCGGTTTCGTCCATAAGGTACATACGTATATCGAGAGCTACCTGGTCGTTGCGGCTTCTGCCGGTGTGAAGACGTTTGCCGCTGTCGCCGATACGTTCGATAAGTATCTTTTCGATATTCATATGGATATCTTCCGCATCAATTTCAAATTCGATTTTGCCGTCCTCAATATCTGCGAGAATACGTTTCAGCTCGTCAACTATTTTTTCGGAATCCTCAGCCGGTATTATACCTTGCTTTCCGAGCATCTCGGCGTGTGCAATACTGCCTTTTATATCCTGTTTGTACATTCTTTGGTCAAATCGAATTGACGAATTGAAATCGTCAACTTTTTTGTCGGTGCTTTTTTGAAAACGACCGCCCCATAATTTAGCCATTTGTTTCAATCCTTTCGTATAATCTTAAAAAAGGGTGCAAGCTCCGCTGTCATTTATTACTGCCCGACGGAATTTGAAAAAACGATAAAAGCACTTTCTTGAAAGGCTGTCGACGTTTTGCCGACAGCCCCCAAAGCACCCTATTTTAAATTATATTAATCAATATTATTTTTTGCTTTCATCATTGCGCGAACCTTCAGCGGCAAACCGTAAAGGTTGATAAAGCCTTCGGCATCGTGATGACTGTACAGCTCGTGACTGTCACCAAAACTTGCAATATCTTCGTTGTACAGCGAGAACGGAGATTTTGCGCCGGCAGGAGTTACGCTGCCTTTGTAAAGCTTAAGTCTTACCTCACCTGTAACATATTCGTCCATAACATCAAACATAGCAGACATAGACTCGCGCAGCGGTGTAAACCATTTGCCGTCATATACAAGTTCTGCGAATTTGATTGCCGACTGACGTTTAAACGCCTGAGTATCACGGTCAAGACACAAGTATTCAAGCTCCTGAATAGCTGTGTAGAGGATAGTGCCGCCCGGAGTTTCGTACACACCTCTTGACTTCATACCGACAAGTCTGTCCTCAACGATATCGGCAATACCTACACCATACTCGCCGCCTATTTTGTTAAGCGCCTCAACGAGCGGTCTTGGATCCATTTTTGCACCGTCAAGTGCAACCGGAACACCCTTTTCAAAAGAAATTGTAATATATTTCGGAGCTTCCGGAGCTTTTTCCGGTGATACTCCAAGCTTCAAAAGTGTATCAAGCTGCGGCTCGTTTGCCGGATCTTCAAGATCCATACCCTCATGACTGATGTGCCAGATGTTTCTGTCACGCGAATACAAATCTTTCTTTGTAACAGGAATTTCAATTCCGTGTGCCTCAGCATAGTCTACAGCGTCTTCACGTGATTTGATGTCCCAAATTCTCCATGGAGCAATAATTTTGAGCGACGGGTCAAGCGCTTTTACCGTAAGCTCAAAACGAACCTGGTCGTTACCTTTGCCTGTAGCACCGTGACAAATTGCAACAGCGCCTTCCTTGTGTGCAATTTCAACCAACTTTTTTGCAATGATAGGTCTTGCATGCGAAGTACCCAAAAGATATTTCCCCTCATATACGGCACCGGCTTTGAGAGTAGGGAATATGTAGTCTTTCACATACTCATCTCTCAAATCCTCAATATAGAGCTTAGATGCGCCGGCTTTCTTTGCGCGCTCCTCCAAACCCTCGGTTTCTTTACCCTGACCGACATCGCCGCAGACTGCAATTACTTCATAGTCATAATTTTCCTTGAGCCAAGGAATAATAATAGATGTGTCCAGTCCACCCGAATATGCCAGTACAACTTTTTCTTTACTCATAGTATTTTTCTCCCATCTTAATGTTTTTTTAGGAGTTGATTTTCAACTCCGTTAATGCTAAAATAATTACTAAAGAATATTATATACTATTACGTGAGAATGTGCAAGATAATTTATGTGGTTTTTTGATAATTATTCATATTTGAACAAAAAAATAGTATATTTATGAAAGGATTATGTATATTTATGCGAATAATCGGTATTGATCCGGGCTATGCGATAGTCGGCGTAGGCGCAGTGGAATATAAAGGAAATCAATTTGTCGCCGCCGAATACGGCGCGATAACCACACCGGCAGGTATGCCGGCACCCGAACGGTTAAGAATAATTTATAAGGAAATAAGCGATGTTTTGGACAGCTATAAGCCGGATGCCGTCGCAATAGAGGAGCTTTTTTTCAATAACAATGCAAAAACGGCAATTGCCGTCGGACAGGCGCGCGGTGTATTGATAGTTGCGGCGGCAAACCGCAGTATACCGGTGTATGAATATACACCGCTGCAAATCAAACAAGCAATCACTGGATACGGCAGAGCCGAAAAAAAACAGATACAGAATATGGTAAAAATGCTTTTGGGGCTTTCGGCAATACCAAAACCCGACGATGCGGCTGATGCTCTTGCGGTGGCGGTTTGTCATGCGCATTCGTACAAAATGAACGATATTATGGAAATCAGATGATATATGCCTGCAGTCTGAATTTGTGCGTTGCTTATAAATTTAAAATAAAATATGTTAAACTATTGAGATTGACAAAAAAATGTGGTATACTGTATTATTGATAAAATAATGATTTTGCAAATATGTTTATCTTAAAACGGAGGATGTATATGAATATTACAGATGAAATGATTAAAAAAATCTGTTCTGAAACAATATACAGACGTGGTATGGACTATTTCAAAGAGGGCAGGGTTCATATTCGCAAAAGAGATGAAAATGAAATAAGTGCCGTAGTTGACGGGGAAAAAGTATACTATGTACAGGTAAAAACGGCAGATGACCGTGTTAAAGACTTTCTTTGCACCTGTCCGTATTACCAGACTATGCAGTCGGCGTGCAAGCATATTGTGGCTGTGATGAAACAGCGACAGACGGAAATGGCAGAAGGGGAGAATTTTGTCGATGAAAATGACAAAATAGCCGCCGGACTTTGCAGACAGTTTGAACAGTTAAAAAGCAAAAAGGAAAAAATGTATGCCAGATTTCATATACGGGTTGTGCATAACGGAAACAGAAAATGCACATATACAATAGAACTGCGGCTGGGCAGTAAGCTGACAACAGTACCTATATATTGTTTTTTGGACGCATATATAAAAAACGAGAAATTTAAAATAGAAACAGGATTTGTATATTCTGCCGAGAAATTTTATTTCGGAAGTCCGGAGTGTGAAATAATAAATTTGCTTGCGGAAATTTATCAGAATATGAATACGGTTCACGGAGTGTCGGCAAACAGCAACACGCAGATGTCGATAGGCGCGTACAGTGCAAAAAGGATATTCGACCTGCTGAAAAATACGGATTTTGATTTATCCGTAAACTCCGTACTTTTTTCCGATTTGCGCGTGCGCAAAGAAGACCCCGATATATTGGTTGATGTAACGGCGGAGGACGAGCAGATTCATATATGTATAAGCGAAAGCGGAATTGCGCTTGTGCCTGACGGGAGCAGTTTCTTTTATGAGGGCGATATGTACTGTACAAGCGGGGAATGGCAAAATTGGTTTATGCCGATTTATAATTCACTTCTTAACGAAAGCCGTACTCAAATACGCTTTAAGGGTGACAATGCGGCAGAGTTTGCCTCAAAGGTACTGCCGGTTATAAGAAACAGGCATGGGGTTGTGTGCTGCGGACTCGACGATGTGGTGATTAATGCAAAACCGACATTTGAGGTGTATTTAGACAAATACAAAAACGGTATTGCGGCGGTAGTGAAAGCGGTTTACGGCGGAGTGTCGTTCAGAATACCCGGGGGCGGTCTGAACGATGGTAAAATAGTAGTGCGCGATGAGGCGGCGGAAAAAAACGTATTGAGTTTTTTTGATAACTTTAATTTAAATGACGGTGTATATACACTTGAAGATAACGACCTTTTGTACAGCTTTATTGCAAATGGTATGCGTTCTCTTTCGGCGTATTCGGGAATATATTATTCCGATGCGTTCGGTGATGTCAAACTCGAAAACAAGCTTGACATAAAAGGAAAAGTACGCTACAACGAGCATCTCGATTTGCTGGAAACGGAATTTGAAACAAATCTTACCGCCGATGAAATACGCGGTATACTCAAAGCTGTACAGTTAAAAAAGAAATTTTACCGCCTAAAAGACGGTAGTTTCTTGAATATCGAAAACAATTCTTCCGTCAGTATAATAAAACTGCTCGAAAATATTGATTTTGATGACGACTGTATAGACGGTGCGGTAAAACCGTTGCCGCGACAGCAAATGATGTATCTGTTCGGTCTTGACGATAAGAATGAAATTCTCGGTTTTGACGAAAGCTTTCTGAAACTCAAAGAAAAAGTAAAATCCATTAAAGCTGATATACCGCGCGAGCTTGAGGATGTGCTGAGAGAATATCAAAAATTCGGTGTGCATTGGCTGAAACAGCTTGCCGATATGGGATTCGGCGGCATTTTGGCGGACGATATGGGTTTGGGAAAAACCATTCAGGTTATTGCGTTTGTGTGTGCACAGAATAAAAGCGAACCGTCACTAATTATTGCACCGAGCGCACTGGTATATAACTGGCGCAATGAAATAAGAAGATTTGCTCCGAAGTCAAGCGTACTTATCGTGGACGGCACCAAAGATGACAGGACGGAAATTATAAAGGGCTGTGAGGACTATGATTTTGTGATTACGTCATATCCGCTTATAAGGCGTGACATAGAGCTTTACAAGAATTTTGAGTTTGCGTATTGTTTTATTGATGAGGCGCAGTATATCAAAAACGCAAATACTATGAACGCAAAAAGTGTAAAGAAAGTTAAAGCAAAAAATTACTTTGCACTTACAGGTACGCCTATAGAAAACTCTTTAAGTGAGCTGTGGTCGATTTTTGATTTTGTAATGAAAGGTTATTTGGGCGGACACAGGGATTTTGAAAACCGATACGAACGTCCGGCGATAAAAGACGGCGACGAGGCGGTACTGGCTGATTTGAGGGACAAAATCAAGCCTTTCGTACTGCGGCGTATGAAAAACGAAGTACTTGAGGAGCTGCCGGAAAAAATGGAGAATGTTATGTATGCCGAGCTTGACGAGGAACAGAAAAAGCTGTACGCGGCATTTGTGGCAGAGGCAAAAAACGAAGTCATCGGTTACAGCAAAACGGGCGAATACGCAAAAAACAAGCTGAGAATATTGGCACTTTTAATGCGCCTGCGACAAATCTGCTGTCATCCGTCGCTGTTTGACGAAAAGTACAGTAAGGACAGCGGAAAACTCCTAATGCTCGAAGAACTTTTAAACACAGCTATTTCCGGCGGTCACAGAGTGTTGGTATTTTCGCAGTTTACATCTATGCTGGAAATAATCAAAAAGCGTCTGGATAAGCTGAAAATTTCGTATTTCTATATTGACGGAACGACAGCACCGCAGGAGCGAAGTGACCTTTCGGAACGTTTTAACGGCGGCGAAAAAGATGTATTTTTGATTTCACTCAAAGCCGGAGGTACCGGATTAAACCTTGTCGGAGCGGATACCGTAATCCATTATGACCCGTGGTGGAATCCGGCAGTTATGGATCAGGCATCGGACAGAGCGTATCGAATAGGGCAAAAGAAGGCGGTACAGGTTATAAAGCTTGCGGCAAAGGGAACTATCGAAGAAAAAATGATACAGCTGCAAGAGAAAAAGAGAAGTTTGGCGGACGGAATTATTACGGCTAATCAGACAATGCTGAGTCATTTAACTAAAGAAGAGGTATTAACTTTGTTGGAATGATAAAAAAATTAACAGACTGCAGAAAAAACGCAAAAGAGGTTTGTCTGCCGTCCGGAACAATTAAGAGAGGAATGATTAATATGAGCAGATTTTGTATGTATTGCGGACGAGAACTTGCAAAAGAGGAAAAGTGTAACTGTGCGGCAAGCTCGGCGGCGCGCCGCCGAACCCAAAATGCCGATAGTGACGGCGGCAGTGCTTATAACGCCGGAAAGAGCGCGAATGCGCAAAACGTCAAAAAAGAAAAGAAACAAAAACGTGAGTGGAAAAAACCGAATTTTAGCGGTGCGAGAAAGGTTAATGAGTTTAATAACGGTAACTTTTTCAGAGGTTTTATAAACCTTATAAAAGAGTTTTTCAAAAATCCGGTATATACAACAACCAATCCCGGTGCGGCGGGTAAAGCGGAGAGCATTATCATTATCGGCATACTTGGTATAGTGGTGTCACTTGCGTTCTTTTTCTCGACAAGCAACATAAGCAGAAGTATATTTTCGATAACATCGCGGATTATAGGCTTTAAAGGAACTCAGGGGTTTGTGCAGATAGGCAATATGATATTGAATATGCTGACGTTTACAGCGTTTTCGTATATACAGTTTTTTGTTTTGTCGGGTATTTTCTATCTTATACAAAAGTATGTGCTAAGACTTTATACTCGTTTTTGGGATATTGCGGTGTGCTTTGCGATAAGTACAATTCCTATTGCGGCAGTGGGTGCTGTAGGGATTTTGGTGAGCTTTTTCTCAATGCGTACAGTGATAATGATGCTTTGCGCGGCTGCTGCCGCAACCGTTGTACTGATGTATGAGGCTGTAAAAGCACTGTGGCAGCCGATTTCTCCTGACAGATTGATTTATGTCATGGCTATAGGCGGTTTTGTATATTTCAGTATATGCGGCGGTTTGCTTGAAGCACTTGTGAATGTATAAATGTGGGAGGAAATATGGTACTGCCGATTGGATTTATTTTGAGTATATTTTTTTCGCCGGATTTGGATTACGGCATAGGCTGTATTGTACGCGGATTGAAACGATTAATTTTCTGTATAATAAATAAAGATAAACACGAGCGTATGGCGGCAGGAATGATACTGACAATTTTGATTTTGACAGTCATTACCGCGGCACTGATGCTTGTACTGTCGGGACTGCATATTATAAATCCCGTATTGGCGCAAATTGCCGAAATCGCACTGTTTGCGGCACTGCCGGACACTACGCGTATAATAAAGCGCGGTATAAGGGCTATTAAAAAAGATGTCGGCGAAAGTGAAACAAAAGAGGTCTGTGTTTTTATTGCGGACGGGCTGAACGGTGCAATTGCCTCGCTGATATTTTATATGGCAATCGGCGGTATTTGGACTGCCGTAATTTACAGGCTGATATACGGAATATGCGCCGAGCTTGAAAAAGATGACGATGAGCTGTTTGCCAAATTCGCAAGGCGGCTCAGAGAAACGGCGGACTTTATACCGTGCCGTCTGGCGGCGGTG
This sequence comes from uncultured Lachnospiraceae bacterium, assembly GCA_964422725.1. Classification (GTDB taxonomy): domain Bacteria; phylum Bacillota; class Clostridia; order UBA1381; family UBA1381; genus CAKSNH01. The sequence continues at coordinate 17,504 of CAYRCC010000014.1, read as the reverse complement.
TTTGCAATGTGTGTATGCCGTCTGCTTGGGTATAATTACGAAAACGCAATAGAAATATTCTGGCGCGACAGAATGAACGGCGGATTGAATATGGGACAGGTGTGTGCGGTGTTTGCCGGAGCACTGAAGGTCAGACTTGAAAAAAGTATTGACAATATGAATGTAGCGTCGTTCGGCGACGATTCGGAAACGGCGGATAAAAACAGCATAAAGGCAGCACTGCGTATTATGCTTGTGTCAACGGTGATATTTGTGATATTGGGAAGTACGGTTAGATTTATATTTACATAAAGCGAGGGTTTTAAATGAACAAGAATGAGTATATAAAACAAAATTTCGGTGTCAGCGATGATGTTTTGGAGCTGGTGGAAAAAGCGGAAAAGGAGGTTTTTGAAAAATTCAAAGAAATAGAGGAAATTGCCGAGGTAAATCAGCTTAAAGTAATGAAAGCTTTTTCGGATAATCGGGTGAGCGAAACACACTTTGTGCCGACATCGGGTTACGGCTATGACGACCTCGGAAGAGATACGCTCGATAAAGTATATGCACAGGCTTTCGGTGCGGAGGATGCACTTGTGCGCCACAACTTCATATCGGGTACACATACGTTGTCAACGGCACTTTTTGCCGTACTTCGGCCGAACGACCTGCTCGTTGCCGTAACCGGCAAGCCGTATGACACGCTTGAGGAAGTTATAGGGATATCCGGCGAGGCGGGGGAGGGGTCTTTGAAAGACTTTCAAATAAGCTATGAACAGATAGACTTGCTCGGCAGAGGTATGCCCGATACGGAAAAAATAGAAAAAGTGCTTACCGAAAAAAAGGTTCGCGCAGTTATGATACAGCGTTCAAAGGGTTACGGCTGGCGGCCGACGTTCAGCGCAAAACAGATAGGTGATTTGGTGAAATTCGTAAAAAGCATATCACCCGACACTATATGTATTGTAGACAATTGTTACGGAGAGTTTGTCGAAACTCAAGAGCCAACGGCATACGGTGCGGATATGATAGCCGGTTCGCTTATTAAAAATCCGGGAGGCGGTCTTGCGCCGACGGGCGGGTACATTGCCGGAAGTGCCGAGTGTGTACGGCTTGCGGCAAACAGACTTTCATCTGTCGGAATAGGTAAAGAGTGCGGTGCAAGTCTTGGGATTTCAAAGAGTCTTTATCAGGGATTTTTTATGGCACCGCATACAGTGTCACAAGCGGTAAAGGCGGCTGTGCTTTGTGCCGCCGTGTATGACAAACTGGGATTTGAGGTGTCACCGAAACCGAATGAAAGTCGCGCGGACATAATACAGTCAATCAAATTCGGAAACAGCGAGAACGTGATTGCGTTTTGTCAAGGGATACAGTTCGGCGCACCGGTGGATTCGTTTGTAGTGCCGGAACCGTGGGATATGCCCGGATATCAATCAAAAGTAATAATGGCGGCAGGTGCGTTTGTACAGGGGGCCTCAATCGAGCTTAGCGCAGATGCGCCGATAAAAGAGCCGTATATTGCGTATATGCAAGGGGGGCTGACATATGAATCGGCAAAATTGGGAATTATAATGTCTGTGCAGAATATGAAAAACAAAAAACTTGTATTGAATTAAGTCTTTGTTTCGGACAAACCGTCCCAAACGGTGCATAACCCCTAAATTGAACATTGGACGGTTTTGCTCAAAGTATATATAAATATGAAAGTGAGGAGAAAATGAAACAAAAATTCAGTGTAACCGGAATGACGTGCAGTGCTTGCAGTGCGCACGTTGAAAAGAGTGTAAAAAAGCTTGACGGCATCAAAGAGGTAAACGTCAATCTGCTGCAAAATTGTATGACGGCTGAGTATGACGAAACCGCGGTCGATATTGGTACGATTATTGCGGCGGTGGAAAACGGCGGCTACGGGTGCAGTGTGTACGGAGCGAAAAAAGAGAAAAAAACAGCCGACAAACCCGAGGCGGACAATATGAAAACAAGGCTTATTGTGTCGTTTATTTTCCTTATACCGCTTTTCTATATTTCTATGGGACATATGATGGGTTTGCCGCTGCCGAAAATTTTTCATGGCACAGAAAATTCACTTGTTTATGCATTCACACAGCTGCTTTTGACACTGCCCATAGTATTTGTAAACCGCAAATACTATATTGTAGGCTTTAAGGCTCTTGCGAAACGCAGTCCGAATATGGATTCGCTCATTGCTATAGGCTCGTCGGCGGCTTTGATATACGGAATATGGGCGATATACAGCATAGGCTATGGACTTGGACATAACGACCTTGAAATTGCAAAGCAATATTCTATGAATTTGTATTTTGAGTCGGCGGGGATGATTTTGACACTCATAACTGTCGGAAAATATATGGAAAACCGCTCAAAACGCAAGACTACTGACGCAATTGAAAAACTTATCGGTCTTGCGCCGAAAAACGCACTGGTTGAGCGCGGCGGGAAAGAGATTGTGGTGTCGGTTGACGAGGTTAATGTCGGAGATACGGTAATTGTGAAATCGGGAAGTACCGTTCCGGTTGACGGTGTTATCACCGAAGGTAATGCGGCGATTGACGAATCGGCAATAACCGGCGAGAGTATTCCGGTTGAAAAAACGGTCGGGGACCGTGTAATCGGTGCTACGGTAAGTCGGGACGGATATTTTAAAATGTGTGCCGAAAAAGTCGGTGAGGACACTGCTCTTGCAAAAATAATACAGCTTGTGGAGGAGGCGGGAGCAAGCAAAGCACCTATTGCCAAGCTTGCAGACAAAGTAAGCGGTGTGTTTGTGCCTGTTGTTATGACGATTGCGGCGGCGGCAATGATAATATGGCTGTTTATGGGCTATTCGTTTTCGTTTGCACTGTCGATAGGAATATCCGTATTGGTTATTTCGTGTCCGTGTGCACTGGGTCTTGCAACTCCGACAGCTATAATGGTCGGTACAGGCAAGGGCGCGGAAAATTACGTTTTGATAAAGTCCGCCGAAAGCTTGGAGCTTGCCCATGAGGCAAAAACCGTGGTATTGGATAAGACGGGAACTGTGACAGTGGGTAAGCCGAAGGTTACCGAGATTGTTACGGCTGACAAAGTTGAAAAAAGCGAATTGATTAAAATTGCGGTATCGGTTGAAAGTAAATCGGAGCATCCGTTGGCAAGGGCGATTGTTGAGTATGGCGAAAACGTAAAGCCTGTCGAAACCGAAGAATTTGCAAGAGTTGCCGGACAGGGCGTGTCGTGCTTGATTGACGGCGAACGTATACTTGCCGGCAATTTGCTGATGATGCGCGAAAACGGCATCGAACCGGACATACTTGCCGAAAAGGGTGCTGAGCTTGCCGAAAACGGCAGAACTCCTCTGTATTTTGCAAAAGGCAAAAAAGCGATAGGTGTGATTGCGGTTATGGACACCGTAAAGCCGACGAGCAAAGAGGCGGTAAGCGAGCTTTGTAAAATGGGTATAGAGGTTGTAATGCTGACCGGCGATAACGCAAAAACGGCGGAGGCCGTAAGAAAGCAAGTCGGAATAAGCCGCGCAGTATCAGATGTCTTGCCGGAGGATAAAGAAAAAGAAATTCGCAGAATACAGTCAGCCGGAAAAAAGGTAATAATGATAGGTGATGGTATAAACGATGCGCCGGCACTCACAGCGGCAGATGTAGGTATGGCAATCGGCGCCGGTACCGATGTTGCTATAGAGGCGGCGGATATTGTGCTTATGCGCAGTGACTTGAAAGATGCTGTATATGCCGTGAAGCTGAGCCGTGCGGTTATTAAAAATGTTAAGCAAAATCTGTTCTGGGCGTTTTTCTACAATACAATAGGCATACCTGTTGCGGCAGGCGTGTTGTTTACTTCGTTCGGGATTAAACTGAACCCGATGATAGGGGCGGCGGCGATGAGTCTTAGCTCGGTGTTTGTAGTATCAAACGCACTCAGATTGAAATTTTTCAAAGTAAAAGAAAGCGAGGAAAAAGTTATGACAAAGGTGATTAAAATTGAAGGAATGGCGTGCGGACATTGCAGTGCAAGAGTGGAAAAGGCACTAAACGCACTCGGCGGCGTGAGTGCGGCGGTTGATTTGGAAAAGAAAACCGCGACGGTAACGTGTGAAACACAGGTAAGTGACGAGGTTTTGAAAAATGCGGTTGTTGATGCCGGATACGAAGTTGTGGGAATAGAATAATTCCTGTTGCGGCAGACTGCGGTGACTTGCTTTGCAGGTTGTCCGCAGTCTTTGCTTTTTGTGTATTGACAATGTATTTTATTGGTATTATAATAAAACTACATATTATTAGAAATGAGAGGGATTTATGAAAAAGAGATTAATAAGCTTTTTGACGGTTGCCGCTGTCATAGCGGCGGCAGTGCCGACAGTGGTTTGTGCAAGCGGTACAAACGTTTATATTGACGGGGTTGCAGTCGGTTTTAACGATTATACCGGCTATCCGTTTGTGTCGGGCGGAAGGACACTGGTTCCGCTCAGAGCCACTATGGAAACCTTCGGCGCGGAAGTTGACTGGGAGTCGGATACAAGCACAGCAATTGTGCGCAAGGATACAACTACCGTACGCTGTAAAATAGGCGAGAACTGTATTTACAGAAACAATGTAAAAATCGCAAACGATGCCGCGGCGGTTGAAACGGGCGGCAGAACGTATTTGCCGATAAGAGCGGTGCTTGAGGCGTTCGGTGCCGAAGTCGGCTGGAACGGCGCAGTAAACGTTAGAAGCTCAAGTGCCGGAGATATTGTTTACACTGTGGAAAACAGTCCGTCGGTTACAAGTAATTATTGGGGAATATGGCAAGATGCACTTGCACAGAAAACAGCCGGAAATTACAGTGATGCCATAATTAAAATAATGTCTGTTTCGTCGGTATTTATTGCCGAAAATTCGAGCGCAAGCAATGCTATGCTGTATAAGCATTTGGGGGAATGTTATTCAAATCTTGCGGATTACGAAAAAGCATCGGCGTGCTTTAAACGAGAGGCGTATTACTGGAGCATTACTCCGCAAATGGAGGAAAGCCGTATTGATGCGAACAGACGCGCCGGTCTTATAAAGACAGGCACACAGTTATATGTCAAATCAACCGACAGGTCGATGGGGGCAAATACTTATTTCGGCAAACAGCACGAACCGAAAAGCGGCATATATCTCGGTGCATATGCCGAGGGAGATACGAATATTTATAACCCGTATTCGCCGGAAAAATTTTATATGGATACGTTTCCGAATCTGGTAGGCAAGGATATGGCGGCGTATTTGCTGTATCTGCCTTACGGAGAAAGTGTAAACACATATGCCAGTCATATAGAATGGGCAAAAAGCGAAAACAAGATAATACAAATTGCGCTTGAACCTCATAACGGACTTGCAGATGTTAATTCGTCTGACGGGTATCTTGTAAGTTTGGCACAGGAAATGGAGTCGAGCGGATGCAAAATGATGCTTAGGTTTGCCGGAGAAATGAATGATGTTACATCTCAGTGGTTTAACGCAGACCCGAGTTTGTATATTGAAAAATTCAGGATTGTTGCGGATATATTCCACACCTACGCACCGTCGGTGCCTGTAATATGGGCACCTAACCACTATCCGCCGGACACAATGGACGATTATTATCCGGGTGATAATTATGTCGATTATGTCGGAATATCGTCATACAAAATGCACCAACCCGTTACAGATCCGTTGGGTATGGGGATTGACAGAAGTCGCTGGAGTAATCAGCTGGACAAAATTTATTCGCTGTACGGACATAAAAAACCGATAATGATTGTTGAAGGCGGAGCATCGTATATGGACTACGACACGTGGGCAGACATTACACCGTTTGCCTCAAATCAAATTAAGGATTTCTACACGTATCTGCCGATTAAATATCCTAACGTTAAAATGTGTTTTGTATTTGATTCGGATAGGGAACGGCAGAAGTTTATGCTTTCCAACAATCCTACATATTTGCAGGCATACAAAGAGGGCATATCCTCGGATTTGCTGCTTGGAGAGGTCGACGGCTCGGATTACAGATATGACTATTATGAGCTTGGCAATAACGTAAACATAAAAGCAGAGCCTACACAGCTGTGCAGTTATATCACTACACCGTCTAACGATATTGCATATGTAAAATATGCAGTTAACGGAGTGCATCTTGGGGTTGCTTACGGTGCGCCGTATGCGGTTTCAGCTGATTTTTCGGCTTATAAAGGGCAGAAGGTTAGTATACAGGTGCAGTCGTTTAATTCCGGCGATATGATGATTTCGTCATATATTGTCAATGTTAATGTGATTTGAATAGGAGGAACATTCTGATGAAAATGACAATTGAACAGGCAATAAAGAACAGACACAGCGTAAGGCAGTACAAAGATATACCGATTAAGAGTGAAGCTGTCGAGGAATTGGTCAAAGAAATTGCCGAATGTAACAAGGACAGCGATATGCATATTCAGCTTATTCGCAATGAGCCCAAAGCGTTCGGAGGGTTTATGGCGCATTACGGTAAGTTTGACGGCGTGAAAAATTATATTGCACTGATTGGGAAAAAATCCGGCAAGCTGGAAGAAAAATGCGGTTATTACGGAGAACGTATAGCAATAAAGGCACAGCAACTGGGTCTTAACACTTGTTGGGTTGCGATGGCGTACAAAAAGATAAATGAGGCATTTAAAGTCGAAAACGGCGAAAAGCTGATTATTGTTATTGCTCTCGGTTACGGTGAAACGCAGGGTACGGCGCATAAGTCAAAGCCGGCGGAAAAGGTAAGCAATATATCGGAGCAAACTCCGCAGTGGTTCAAAAAAGGAGTTGAGGCGGCACTGCTTGCACCGACAGCTATGAATCAGCAAAAATTCTATTTGTCGTACGAAAACGGCGAAGTTACGGCAAAACAGCAGGGAATGGGATTTTATACCGGAGTTGATTTGGGGATTGTAAAGTACCATTTTGAAGCTGTAACAGGAAAGACAGTCAAATAATGTATTAAACGGTATTGGGAGTATATCCGAAAAGACGGGTATGCTCCTTTTGTATTATAGGTATAATGGGCAGAATAGAGATATTAAGAATATACTCTGGATTAATTTTAAAAATGATATCACAATTTGCGGTTTTGAGGTGTGTTATAAGTGAAAGGAGTTGATGATGAGATGAACAATTTATCATTTCGGCCGAGTGATAATGATGTCGAAAATGCAGTTAAAACATATTCAAATATGCTGTTCAAGCTGTGCTTTACAATATTGCGCAGTAATGAGGATGCTGAAGATGCTGTTTCGGAGGTATTTTTAAAGTACATATCCGCCAGAAAAACATTTGAAAATGAGGAGCATAAAAAAGCGTGGCTTATACGTGTAGCGACGAATGTATGCAAAAATATGCTCAGATTTTATAAAATCAGGCGGCATATAAATCTTGACGATATAGCTGAGTATTGCAAAACAGAAGATGAAACAAATGCTTTAATCGAGCTTCTAAGCTTGCCGGAAAAGTACAGAACCGTACTTCATCTATACTATGCGGAAGGGTATAAAACAGCGGAAATAGCTCAAATGCTGTCCATTTCACCTGCCGCGGCAAGAAAAAGACTTCAGTATGGACGGGATATGCTGAGAATTGAATATGGAAAGGAAGTGCTTTTATGAAAGAACAAAAATTGAAAGATGCATTAAACAGAGTCAATATTTCCGATGAAATGCAAAACAGAATTTTGGAAAGAACATTAAATTATCGAAAGGAAGAAAACATTATGAAGTCAAAGAAAAAAATTATAACATTGGCGGTTGCCGCGGTTTTTGTGCTTGGAATCACAGCTTTTGCCGCAGCAACACATTGGAGCGGCGGTTTTTTGTCGGGACTGAACATTTCACAAAACCAAATGGAAAAACTGGTCAATTCGGATAAACCGCTGGTAGCACAGCCTTGTGTGAGCGACGAGCACGACGGTATAACGGTATCGACGGCGCAGTGCCTGTTTGACGGCAATACAATTCGTATGTCATTTTATGTTGACGGATATGAACTTGATAAAACCAAAGAGCCGCAGCTTGAAAGCATAGATGTACTGCTTGACGGAAAACCTGTATACAATTATGAGTGGGAGTTTTTTAACGGTATCAGCCGAAACGGCGGTGAACACCCGATAATGGCGGACGGTTCGCCGGTCTTGGAAGACGAAAACGGTGATTATATTTTAAATTACCGTATTGCGGACGGGAAAATGGAAATAGATATGAATTTGTCGCCGGTCAACGAGGACGGAGAGCGTATTAGTGAAAAAGATTTGAAAAATAAGGATATTGCTATCGTTATGCACAACTTCGGAAGTGTATCGGGAGAGTGGAAGTTGGGCTGGAATTTGGGTGAGTTCGAGAGCGGAGTTGAGTTTGTGATTAATAAAGAATTGGGAAATACGGGTGCAAAAGTAACGTCTGCTGTTATTTATCCGGCATCGGCGATTATAAATTATGACTTTGCAAGAACTGAAATTCAGGTTTCGGGATATGACGAAAACGGTAAAAGCGTAAAAAGCACAGAGTATGCCGAACCGCCGGTGTTGGCGGGAGTAAAACTCAAAGACGGAACTGTATACACTGATTTGGCAAACGGTGCAAGCACCGGCTTTGAAAGCGAGCTGGACGATAAATTTACAGCAAGAGTTAATTTTTCAAGGATTATAAACGTCGATGAGATTGACAGTTTGCTGTTTGTTAAGGAAAATGGCGGTCTTGAAACGGATATTACCGAAAACGACTGTTACGAGGTCAGCGTTAACTAAATATGTAAAAAGGGTTGCTGTTCAGTTTTGGACCGCAACCTTTTCTATATATCGAAAAGATATGCCGAGCCTTTGCGAGCTGCCGACTCGTTAGTTTTGCCGGATATAGCTATAATATAGACGGTTTCGGATTGGTTTTTTGACGATGTCACCGCCCGAAATTGATGCAAAAGATGTAAATACGTTTAGCCATCGGTTAAAAAGTACACAAAAAAATAGCTTAAACACTAAGGTCTAAGCTATTTTCTATTTGGCAGGGGTACAAGGACTCGAACCTTGGGCACGCGGTTTTGGAGCAGATATAGAAATTTCCATAAAGACCAATGCAAACCAACAAACTCTGATGCCACTCTGCACACACCGCCGACCATTCGCCGACCGCAGCTCCAAACTGCGTTTTTGTAAATCTTAAAACAGTGATGCAACTGTAATTCCTTTGGATAAATTACTGTGAAAATTCCCTAAAAATCACAAACATTGACATAAATAATAATAGTTCAGCCATAGAAATTCCAATCAGAAATTTCAAGTCAGATAAGCTCCATTTGAAAAATCAGCTTTTTTCGGTGACCGCCATGCTAAAATACACCCATTATGCCCCCATACATGCATTTAAACGGCTTTTTTGCCCACAATCCGTCTAGTGCGGATTGCCAGTTAAAGCTCTCGCCCATAGAACGGGTATAAACGCGTTTTACGGCATAATCCCATTTTTAACCAAATTCGATTTTTACGTCTATTTTGTACTCTCATTATTTCTGATACTACAATATATACCTCTCATAGAAAATAAAAGGGACTTAGGGAATTTACCTCACAAACCGTATAACTCCGCCATTTGTCACAGGAAAAGTATAGTAGCTACAAAACCAAGTAATCCCCAGTGCATAATATCAAACTCCTTTCATCAATATTCTTCTGCCAAAAGCATTGTTTCGTGACTTTCATCATCAATTACATACACCTTTGCATCAATTGGTGTATTCATTAAAAACTTGTATTCCGCCTTATATCTCGGTTGCTCCTGTGAATGTACAACAGCCTGTATGCCCTTATCTTTGACATACAATTCAAAAACTTGCAGATAATCAGGATTTACTTTAGCTTTGAGTTCATCAATAAGCTTCCACATAATTGTCTGCAAGCTGATATCAACATTATTTCTGATACCTCTTGTAATATATCTTTTTCCACTGTCAAACATTTTAATCTTCTCCCATCTTACTTATAATCATCGTTGGAGTTAATGATACAGGCAATAATAATTGTATAGCATATTCAGTGGCAATCAAGTATAAAAGGCTAACATAGTCAGAACCATCATCACAAGCAATCATATCTGCAAGCTCCCATTGATTTGATAAAAAGTCAAAATGTTCGTGTATGATTTCCAGTACATCATCAATATTTTCAGCAAGCAGTATGTACCCACCGTCAACATTGTGACAGTTGTAATTAACGTCAAATATATCTACTACACGTTCAATTTCAGTTTTCACAGCCTGTGATATTTGTATCGGTAGTTTAGCTATATCAGCCTTTGTGCATATTTTGTACAGCATAAAATCACCTTTCTTTCAACATAAAAACAGACGTATGAAAATCACATTCATACGTCTGATACTTCTTTTGGCAAATCTTTTTCATTTTCCTGTAATAGTTCTTTAATTTCAAACCGCTGTAAATTCCAATTCCGCACCTTTGGACACAACGGATGATAGAATTTTTTGCCACTCCAATCAGCAAGACAATAGACCTTATCTTCATAGTCTTTTAAAATCTCCAAGACCTGTGACTGCCGTTTGATAAAGCTCTTGTTGTTGATGTGACCAGTTCCGACAGCATAAACAACGATTTCAGCATCATCAATCGCCTTTTTGATGTAATCAAGATTTTCGGCATCATCATCTTTTTCGATAATTGTCTTGCCATTTCCGATAGTAGCAAACAGATTTACAATTTTTACAGCTCCGTAGTCAAGCCTGTTGAAATTGTCAACCACGAAATTAGTTGTATGGTCGAACACAACACCATTTGTATTTCCTGCACCGACCATAATAATCATAGCTTTTTTCGGTTGTTTCTGCCATTCAAGGTATAACGAATAGCGTTTCTTTTTGTCATCTGAATAGGCCATTTCAGATTTAAGTGTGTTTTTTTCTGTAACCATAAACACTTCTCCTTTCAAATTTTGGTGAAAGAAAAGAGATACAGACTGGGTCTGTACCTCTCATGGCTATAATATATGTTTGTAAATTTTGAAAATTCAGTTATTAACAATGTATTTTTGCATATACTTAATCATTGTTCGTCAAATCATCATTAGAAATTTTAGAATATTCATTATCACAAATACGTATGTTATCTGTTGGATTTGGAACATTTTTAACAATCCTTGTTCTTGCTATATCACTCCAAAGATATTTGACTGCACCATTAGCAATCATAAATGCTTTTTTGCTAATCCATCCCACTGCATTACCTATCATGTCTATTACATAAAAAACTCCAGCAATAGGATATAATGTGCAAGCTATTATAACTGTCAAAATTACGGCAATAGTATAGCTTATAAATATTACCATGCAACTCCCCCCAATCATCTTAAAAATCACACCAATAGTGTAGTTATTAGTATTTTCTATTAATAACCCAACTATGTGGTTTGGATTTACCCTCGCGAGTCTTACCCTTTTTAGAACATTCCCCTGGAGAGGGACGACCTGAAATTGCAGACCTGGTTGTTTTTATACCGCAATAAGAGCACATATACTCAACTGATTTATATGTAGCCATATTTTCACCGCCTTGTATTATATAACTGCATAAACGATTTTACATCAGCTGATACATCCTCAGCCATTTCTACCGTTTTGAAATATGTAATAATTTTCGGTTTTCCGTCAGCTTTGAATTTCTCATGTGCCACTTCAAATTTATGTTTGGTATAATCTCCTGCTTTCATATAGAACAAGAAAAATACAAATTCACTGTTACGTATTTCCTCATCATATTGCGATTGTTTGCCGGACAAAACTAACGAGTTATCATAATGTTCACATTTAATCAATTCAAAAATATATTTTGCTTTGAATATATGCCGTTAATTTGCGTGAAAAAATCACCTATCTGCAATCTATCCAGTTTCAAATCCTCTATTGATGAGGCAAGAAATATTTTTATATTTTTCATTGTTTTACCTCCACTTTACATACTGTTATATCCGACAATAAAATTCATAGATATTTATTGTCTTTTCCCTTTATATTATATCATATATTAGGCTATTTTTCAATAATATGGAACAATATTATGCAATCTTCTTATAGGCCGTCCTCTAATGTATACTTGATTCATATTCATCTCCCCTCATCATATCTACTTTAGCAACAATCCGAATCCTTTTATATTCAAGTCATAAAATTTATGATGTCAGCGATTAGTGCAAATGCAAATGGCCATGTTAAAATTGCTGTACCAATACCTAACGCAATCATAAATAATCCAGCAAAAAATCCCCCTCTATTAGCGACATTACTCCGATTACCGCAAACGCCGGTACAACCAACGGCAGAACAATGCAAAAAGCAAATAAAACTTCTCCAAAAATCGGTAATGCAATTAATAATTCTAACATAACTATGTACCTTCTAATAATCATTTATATTTTTTCTTATTTATTCTTTATTTTGTCCTCCTTGAGTCTATTATAAGTGTTTAAACTATAGTTGTTTGATCAAGAGTTATCGCATTATTACAACACATACAATCATATAGACACGCTGAAACTTGATGATACGCCTCTTGAAGTAAAAAATGGTAAAATTATGTTGGTGGATAAACAAATTGCCGAATCGGAAAATGTACATATATTTTCCGGGGACAAGTCTTTTAATGAAATGAAAACAAAATTGCAGGAGCTGACAAAAAAGTTTTATGCTTTAAGAGAAAAATTTGATGAAAATCCTGATGATTTTGAAATCTATAAAAGCTTTTCGGAGCTTGCTTCCGAAAGAGCAAGCTTAATGCAGAGTATCAAAGACGTTGAGAAAAGCAAGCTTGAATTTATCGAAGAAATGTATAAAAACATCGAAAAAGGTGAACTTTCCGAAAGACAAAAAGAGGGCTACCGCTTGATGCAGAAAGGTGATATAGAGGGAGCAAAAGCAGTTTTAGCGGTTGATGAAATTATGTTAAAAGTTGCCGAAAAAGAGGAGCAATTAGAAAAAGTTAAAAACATTGAAGAAAGCATTAAAGATTCTTTGCAGATAAATGTAAATGAACTTCTGCAAAGAATAGAAGTTCTAAAATCTGTAGCAATAACAATCCACTCGGCAGAAGAAATTGAGCGGATATATGAGAAGGTTTATAATGTAGTTAACAAAAATGGCTTATCTAAAGAGCCTTTATATGAATATGCAGAATTTTTATATGATCAAAAGAATTATATGAAATCTATAAGTATTGCGGAAGAATTTTTGGAAGTATGCACTGATGATTATCATAGATTACGAACATTAAATATACTCGGCACTTTATATAACAACACACAGCAGATGAACAAGGCAGAAACGATGTACTTGCGAGCGATAGTTATTGCGCAGGAGAATATAAAAACATATGAAGCAGAACTAGCTACTAGCTATAATAATCTTGGCTATGTATATAAAGATATGAATCGTATGGATAAGGCGGAAGAACTGTTTTTGGAAGCACTTCGAATAAGGCAACATCTTGCAGAGTGTAACCCTAATATATATGAAACAGATTTAGCTGGCACATATAGCGATTTAGGAAATTTGTATGTTAATACTCAGAGGATGAAGGAGGCTGAAAAGATGTTTTTACAGGCACTTGAAATAGATGAACATTTATCGGAGAAAGTGCCAGATCTTTATGAGCCGAATTTAGCAAAAAGTTATAATAATTTTGGTATTTTATACATTCATATGCAACGTATGAGTGATGCTCAGAAAGCATTTTTGATGGTGACCGAAATTAGGGGACGGCTTGCTGAACGTAATCCAGAAGCGTATAAACCTGATTTAGCAAGAATTTATTATAATACTTGGAGCTTGTATAATATCATGCAACGAATTGATGAGGCGGAAAGAATGTACTTGCAAGCGATTGGAATATATAAACGTCTTGTAAAACATAATCCGAGTGCATACGAACCTGACTTGACTGCGAGCTATTATTGTTATGCGATATTGCTTAGTAATAAACAAGCGTGCTTTGAAAGTAAAAAGTATTTCAAAAAGGCCTATGAACTGGCTCGAAAATACAAAGATTCTAATAGAGTGTGTGCGCAAATATATGAGAACTTAAAATAAATCAAAAGAAACCTTAATTTATGTAAATGAATAATATAGTTATTCTGTTTAAGCAAAAATGAAAGGTTTCTTTTATATTTGATGCTGTATTTATGTAGTGATTAATTTATATGTATAAAATCCCTACCCATAGGAAATAGGATTTTTGTATAGTATATAATTAAAGCATAAAGACGAGCAAGCACTGAAAAAATCTGCCCCTTAAAATTTAACGAAATAGTTGTGATATTATAAGTGTCAAGAGAGAAGGAGTGATTGATATGAAGCGAATTTACATAAGAGGGCGGCCAGCTTTTGCACAAATATATTTTGGTATATCATTGAAAAGGGATATAATTTATGGTATAATAAATACAAATAAGCTATTTTGAGATGTTAATTAGGAGGTATGTATGGAGAATTTATTTGAAACAAGCGAATTCGAACATATACAATATTTGAAATATGATATAGTACCAAGTTTTTTCAGGGGATTAATATTAAAAAGACTCAAAAAAAACAACAATAAATTTAAAAATGCTCATGATATAAATATAGTTTTATATCATAATCTAAATTCAAACACTTTCGAAGTGCGAGGTATTGTAAAAAATGATGATGCTTTCTACTTGGTAGACGAGAGTGGCAACATCGTTTCTGACGGTTACGAAAAGATTGTGCCGTTTAATTCTCAAGAAGAAATTGACCGCCGAATCACGGCGGATCAAGTGGCAAAGAAAGTTGATTTCAGGGATCGTGATTTTATAGATAAAACAATTCATATGAAAATTTCCACTGATTTCTTAGTGTTTAAAAATGACAAAATAGGTGTAATATCCAAAGACGGCAAAATCTTAATTAAATGTAACTATAAGGAAATACGTCCGTTTACATTTAAGGAAAAACTCCTGTTTTCAGATTACTATGCCGGAACGGTTGATTTATATTTGGCGTATTATGAGGTTGACACAAATTATTGGATTGACGTAGATATATCTGGTGAGGATGTCTACCTGACTGAAACATTGTGTGATGTATATTCACCTAATGATGGGAAACTTATTTTCAATCGTATCGTCAATATCTCTCCTTACACAATTATAGAAAAATTCAATTTAGGTGGAAAAGGTGAAAGCAGTGAAAAGAATAAATGTAGAATAGTCGATAAAATATATTTGCACTATATAGAATTAGTTGACTACGTTGAATACTGTTCGGAGTATCCGGGATATCATGCGCTGATAATTGATAGTGATATGCTTTATGAATTTGACGAATATGCACATATAGCATATCTTAAAAACTCAATTGAGAAAACGGACAGTTATGACAGTGTAAATGTACATACGTTCGAAGAATATATGCAACAAACAGCATTTCAACAATACATTTTAGAAAAATTTAATATTGCGAAAGAAGAATTTACCGAGGCTGAATTTAAAGCATACGCATTTCACAATGTCAGTTCCGATGCTTTAATAGATGAACTTAATCTTCCTACAAATATACATAACTTCATAATGCGTTATGTTGGACGCAAAACAACCATAAGCGATTTAAAAAAAATAAATGTTTACGATTGGGTAGGAATTCAATGGGGGATTTGCCCTCGTTTTCGTAAAAGCAATGCGGAGTACTTAACAAAATGTTTAAAAGCCTTTATTGTTACGGACGCAGAGAAATAATGGGTATACTATTTTCATAATAAAAATGTCAAGATATCTTGGTAATTTTTTTCAAATACTTTGGGGAGAAGTGAAAACGAAAATGATCGGGTTAGATAGGAATAACATTTTACTTTTGACAAAATAAAAATGTTATTCCTATTTTTATGCGTGTCTTTACATCTCTGTAAGAAATCCCGGATTGAACAAATCGAATATATTGGTTTGGTTTTAGAAAGGAGTGTGCAATTGTTTATTTGCAAACTTAACGGTTGTATACAACGACATTGCACTGAAGATTTAATTTTTTATATATACAACGATGTTATGTAGTGATTAATTTATATGTATAAAATCCCTACCCATAGGAAATAAGACTTTTGTATAGTATATAATTAAAACATAAAGACGAGCAAGCACTGAAAAAAGCTACCCCTTAAAATTTAATGAAATAGTTGTGATATTATTATAAGTGTCAAGAGAGAAGGAGTGATTGATATGAATCAAATTTACATAAGAGGGCGGCCTTGTGAAATATTATGAAGTAGAATACAATTGAGGATTTAAGGCGGTGATACAATGCAAAGAAAGCTACTCACAAACGGAAAAGTGCACAAGAGAACAGACGTTCGCTGGTGTGGCGTAGTATATGGTATATGGATGAGCAAGGCAACCGCAAAAGGAAATCCTTTTCAGGAATGACCAAGCAGGAAGCTAATAAGAAAATCACCGCGTACATTGCGGACTTTGAAAATCAGGCAGAGGAATCGGATGAAAGTAGGAAACTTCTCGAAGACAGTATACAGAATTGGCTGTAAACATTCAAATTCCCGTCGGTAGAGCAAACAACCTACGATAGATGTGAATGCACGGCGCAAAATCAAATATATCCCATACTCGGTGATAAGGTGGTCGGAGATGTGACTGCGGCAGACATAAAGAATATGTTAACCCACTATATGAACAAAGGATTGGTATATTCGACTGTAAAGAAGGCCTATGTACTTCTAAACGAATATTTCAGAACAATGTACTTGGAGGAACTAATAAGCAAAAATCCGATGGAAAATGTGGAAATGATAAAAAAGGCAAACTTACTATCTGCTCAAGGAAAAGAAAATCTGCCGGAATGTGAAACGATAACCATACTGGCTGATGATGAACTCAAAAGATTCAAAGGAGAAGTTTATGCTACATATTCCAACGGTGTGAGAAAACACCAACAATCAGCCGCATATATCCTGATGTTAAACACAGGCATGAGGGTGGGCAAAGCGATTGGATTGAAAAACAGCGATATAGACCTTGATAACAAGAGGTTGCACATACAAAATTCCGTAAAGGAAATATACAAACGCGACGGAGTTAAAGCCACAGGCGGAAAAACAACAAAAGTTGGTAAAACCAAGACACTGACAAGTAGTCGCACCGTTCCGCTGAATAATGCCGCAATAGATGCGATAAATGAATTAAGAGGTGAATACTACTTCGGAGAGGATTCGCCGCTGATATGTGATGAACAAGGGAATTACACAAAACTGGTAAACTTCCGCAAGAGATTCTACCGAATCCTAAAAGATGCCGGAATAGAAACGAAAGGTCTGCATTCACTCCACCACACATTCGCAATCAACTTGGTAAACGGAGTAAAACAGCCGGATGGAACGATACGAGCCTTAAATCCGAAACAAGTGGCAGATATACTTGGACTGTTGTGATACAATTGATGGGTGACAAAAAAAGAGGAAAATGAACTCCAAAT
>CAYRCC010000013.1:0-50097 GCA_964422725.1 uncultured Lachnospiraceae bacterium | reverse complement strand
GACAGCGAAACCTCTTCAAAAATTTTAAGCAAAACTAATAAGTCTACACTCTAAACGGGCGGCTGCAATCACAGCCGCCCGTTTTCAATTGCATAAACTTACTTAACGCTCTTCCATACCTCAGCACCGTTATCGTCGTGCTCGTATGTATGACCGTTAGCCGCCTCGATAACTTCATAGTATGCCCAATGTGAATCAGACACATCAGCATATGCTGAAATTTCCAAGCCGTTTAAACCGTCTTTGTTAATACCTCTGTTCAATACTTGGTTAGTCATTCTTACAACCTCGGCGCGTGTTACCGGACTGTCCGGACGGAATGTGCCGTCCTCATAACCCGAAACCCACTTGTTTGTATAGGCATAACCGATATAGTTCTTTGCCCAGTGCGCCGATGTTACGTCAGCAAACTCAGATGTATATTCGCCGTCCATACCGTCAATTTTCGACAGTATCGTAGCAAATTCCGCTCTGGTTATGTTTCTGTCAGGACGGAATGTGTTGTCCTCATAACCATTAATAATTCCGAGCTGTTCGATATATCCTACATAATTCTTTTCCCAATTGTGCTCCGGTACGTCTGTAAAGCTGACCGGATACGATGCGTTTTGATCAATAGGCATATTGATTATTCTGCATATAATAGCAGCCGCCTCGGCACGTGTAAGTGTTTTGTCAGGGCAGAACTCGCCGTTCGGATAACCGCTCACATACGCCATATGCTCATCTCTGTTAAAGCCTATAGCACTGTTGTTCTTGCTGTTGTCACTATCCTTATCGCTGTTCTTGTCGCTGTCCTTATCGTTGTTTTTATCGGTATCGTCAGCCTTTGAGGAGTCTGACTCACCTGTTTTCTTAAACGTAACACTGATTGTGTGGTCTTTCCATATCTTTTCAAACTTATATGTGCCGTCGGTCAACTCTGCGGTCTTGTTATCCACCTTAACCGCCTCAATCTCGTAACCCTTATCGGCACTGACTGTGTACGATGCGTCTTTACCTCTTGCAACTACAGTTTCGCCGTCAGGCGTAATCGAACCGCCCTCGCCGGCTGTTGCCGTAATTGTGTATTTAAGACTTGACGAACCGCCGCCGCCGCCGCCCGACGACTTTTTCTTAACATTAACCGTTATTTCAAATGTTACAGGCTTATAATTTTCACCGGTTGGCGTAAATACCGCCTCACATTCGTATTCGCCTATCGTATCGAAGGTTTTGTCGCCGTCAACCCATGAGTATTCGCCGTCAACCTCCTCATTTAGCGCGCCGTATATCTTACCGCCCGAAAGCTTAGATGCCGAAAGCTTACTGCCTACATAAATTGACGATGCCGTAGGCGCTTTGTTAATTGACGGCTCTGCCGCAACACCGGTTATATATACGGTCTGTTCGTAATTGTTTGTATTGCTTTCGTCAGCTGAAAGAGTCATATTCGGTTCATATACCGCAATATATCCGTTTCTACCCAATTTTACATATTCCTTAGGGTTTTTCCAACTAAACTTTCCGTCTGCCGAACCGCTGTCAAGCTCAATTTCTTCAAGCGGCATACCATACGGATAATCCCCGCTCAACACAGGGAATACTACCGGTGTTGTAGTCGGTGTGGGAGTTGGCGTAGCTGTTGGAGTCGGTGTAGCTGTTGGTACCGGAGTAGGCACAGGTGTCGGCGTAGGCGTAGCTGTTGGTACCGGAGTAGGTACAGGTGTCGGAGTAGGTGTAGGTTCTTGCGCTTTTTTAGCGTTGAACTCCAACGTCTTTTCAAGGTCAGCCGCATTATATGAGTAGTTTACCGTATCTTGCGGAGTGTATACGGCTTTTGCGGTGTTTTTGCCGACAACAACCGCCTGAGCGGTATTTTCCCAGCTCCAGCCACTGCCGTTTATAGCTACATCTGCAAGAGTCATATTATCCGCATAGTCAATTTCCGCCGCATATTCAGGTGCAGGCACAATCCCGTTGGCCGGTGTAACCGTAAGACTGACATCTACAGTCAAATCCTCGGTATCGTATCTGTACTGTGCTTTTTCGGTTTCTGACGGAGTATAAACCGCTTTATAGGTTGTTACGTTTACCGTAGGGACAATGCTCTCGTCAACCCATTTCCATTCACCGCTGTTGATGTCTGCCTTTGAAATATTTACAGCCACAAGCGTGCTTGTCGGACTGTACACTATAGGTCCGGCGGTAGGCGTGCCTATAGTAAGTTCATTTCTGATATCGAATGTAACAACCGTACTTTCCACTGTCACACCGTCATCTCTTGTTGCCTCAACCTTGATTTCAACATTGCCGCTGAACGGCTCTGTCGGTGTACCCGAAATTGTGTTGCCGGTCAGTGTGAGTCCGGCAGGCAGGCTGCTGCCCTCAGGTATACTGAACGTTGCCCCTGTAATAGTTTCGTCCGAAAGATTAATTGCAAAATTAACCTGTTTGCCGACTGTGGCATCAACACGCGTGTTTTTCAAACCGTACAGCCATTTTGCGTACAAACTCCACGGATTGCGACTGTACGGATTTGAGTTTTCGTCAATCGTTGTTATCTTATTAATCAAGGTGGTGTCGTCAGCACTTGTATAGTACCAACCGTCAAAGCCGTAACCCTCTTTTTGGGCAGGTACAAGCGTAATCGGATTTTCGCTTACCTCAAGTTCTGTGTAGCTTTCGGGATTTGTATGGGTTGCGCCGCCAAGCATATTTATATAGTTAAGATCATATTTCACAAGCTCCCAACCGGCATAATATGTTTTATCGCTTTCAAAATCAGACACAGACTCAGCCGACTCCGGAATTTCGCCGCAATTGTACTGTTCGGTGTACCAACCCATGAATTTTCTGTATTGATATTCAGGAATGGCTATGTAGTAAAAATCATATTCCTTGTCGTATTCACCGTATAGTACACCCGATGTTTCATCTTCCCATTCACCGCCGTTCGGGTTAAACTGCGGATTTTCGCTGTAATGTGCGTACAATGTTGTACCTGCCTCAAGCGCCGCAAGACTTGCGGTATCTTCTATTTTAGTACCGGCTTGCGCATTTGTGAACCAACCTACAAATCTATGGTTTGGCTTTGAAGGGTCATCCGGAAATCCTTCCAAAACCTTGGTTGTACTTGCAGTGTCATCACCTTGCCAGTTGCCGCCGTTTGCATCAAATGTGTAAACAGGTGCATACTTTGCGGTGTACAAAGCAACAAAACCGTCTGTTTTCGGGACAGCACCATCAAGCTCTGACACTTCATACGGTGTTGCAATGGCTTCTCCTTCTTTGTCCGTATAGCCTTTGAATATGTATTTATTCACGTATTCAGGCTTGACTGTGACGGTCGGAACTTGAACGCCTGCGGCCTGCGTAACCTTTTGCTTATTACCCTCAAATGTTCCTTTTTCAGTTGCATCAAATGTAGCAGCGGCAGTGTACTTTGGATAAAACGTATAGACAGTATGGGTGCTGCAAGGTGTCATACTTTCAAATGTATCCACGCTGATATTTGTTGCTTTTGTAGTAAGAGCCGAATCACAGTACCACCCGTCAAATGTATAGCCGTCAACGTTTGGCGTAGTAAGCGCTTCTTCGGGTTCTTCTGCGCTGTATGCCATAACAAGACCGCTGTCAATGGGTGTGCCAAGCTCGCAACCGTGTCCGCCATATATGTAATAATACTCTTTCGGATTCCATACAGCATAGAGATTTACTGTTTCGGTGGTGTATGATGTACCTTCGCCGAAAAAGAAGTAATCACTTGAGTCATAAGTTATTGGCGCATTGGTTGTTTGATTATCTGTCCAACCGTTAAGCGTATAGCCCTTTTTTTGAGGAGTCGGAAAGTCGTCTTTATTTGCTCTAAATCTAATCTCCATAAACGGTGTCAGAGCGCCGTTTATATATGTATTTGCAGGCGAACTTTTTATGGTTGTTTCCGATTCGGTTTCTGTATCACCGACAGTTCCGCCGTTGTAATTGAATTTTAGCGTTCTGCCGAAAACAGGATGCAGTTTGTTTGTATTCGGATACTCCGCACTTGCATCATAAACGCTCAAATATGGATTTGCTGTAATCCATTCATTTGTTATTGCCTTTGTAGCCGAGGCCGGGTTATCACTTATATACGACCAACCCATATAACCGAAACCGGCATATGTGGCTGTCGGCAATGGTATATTTATAGTTTCCGCAGTATTCACTGTACGTTGCCAGTTAGTAACATTCTCGCTATCGTTATCAAACGACACATCAACACCGTCATAAGTTCCGAGTTGGAATTTATATTGGGTGTCGTCCGCATTCACCGCAGTCAACGGTGTTATGCACGACAGTATCATGCCGATTGACAGTATCAGGCACAATAATTTTCTCTTTCTTTGCATTTTTTTAAACATCTCCCTTTTATATATTTGTTTTGTTTTTATACAAACCCTCTTTATCCGAGGACTTGATTTCAGCTTTTCAATATGTATACCAAATGCCGCATACCGTCGCGTACGGTACGCAGATGTGAGCCTTTTCCTCTGCCGTCACACCTCAGCGTAACGGGTACTTCGGCTATTGAAAGTCCTGCACGGCTTGCCTTTGCAATCATTTCGGTAGCAAATTCCATACCTGTGCATGATAAATTCAGCTTTTCAAAGTCTGCCTTGTTCAGTCCGCGTATACCGCAGTGAAAATCGTGCACAGCGCACTTGAATTTCACTCTGCCGAGCCACGATAAAAACGGCACACCTATATATCTGTGCGAAAACGGCATTGCCCCTTTTTGAATATCGCCGAACCTGTCACCCATCACCAGAGATACACCGTTTCTCAGGTGATTAAGAAACAGCTCTAAATTTTCAAAATCGTAGCTTTCGTCACAGTCACCCATAATTATGTACTTTCCGCGTGATGCACCGATACCGCCTCTGAGCGCATTTCCATACCCCCTTTCATTGATATTAACCACTCTCGCGCCCATTTGTACGGCAATTTCGGCAGACTTATCGGTGCTTTGGTTATCGGCGATAAGTATTTCCGCGTCTGCACCGCTTTTTTGTATGAACCTTGCCGCCGCGGTTATGCACGCGGCAATTGTACGTTCTTCGTTAAGACACGGCATTAAAATTGTCAGTTCTTTTTTACACATTTCTTGTTACTCCGTTTGAAAATCAAATTAACGTCAATGCCTTCTCCCATAAACGCAAACAGCGCGATTACAGTTATAATCTGTGTTCTGAATGTGAAAATCGGGTGCAGACATGAGTGGTTGCTAAGACAGATGTAGCGCATATACGGCGCGAAAGCGATTAGGAGCGTAAGCCATATTTCGCGTTTGAGATCTTCCTTTCTGTAAAGGAAAAACACACAAAATAAAACAAACACAATCGCTGCCGCAATAAGGCATACGGCAGTGCCGCTTTGCACAAAGTTGAGCGGAAACAATCTGTTTAAATTCATTACCACAGCCTGAACAAACTGGTTTTCTTTCATATACGGCACAGTACCCATCATACGATACGCACCGTTTGAAACCGCGTTTTCAAATTCGCTTTTGCCGAGCACCGCAAAGCACAAGCTCCATTTACACACCCACGTCAGCGCATATCCGGAAAACCAAGATACGCAGTATAAAAACACATCTTTAAAGGTTACCCTGTTTTTTTCGGTTTTCGCGTTTTGCCAAATGAGAAACAAAAGCGGTACAAACAGCGTGAGTATTTCGTTTGTAAGGAAATCGAAAAAGCATATAAGCGCACCGACAGATACGAAAAACGTACATAATATATGCCGTTTTTGTCTGTGTCCCCACGCGAGCATCAGTATTCCGGCAATATGCGTAAGCACAAACGCCGGCATATACTCCATACACAGCGGTATTATATAAACAAAGCTGACAGCCAGTGCCGCTATGTAACCGGCAAGCAGCGTGCAGAGTCGGCGTTTTATTAAAAGCAGAACCACCGCCGCCGCGCATAAAACGCACACAACCGCATTTATCGCTCTTATTCCGGTTATATCGGTCACAGTCAGGAGCGGTTTTATAAATATGAGTGCGCCATGCCAGTAGCGCGAGTATGATTTATCCGGCGTTTTTCCGCCGTACACCGCTCTGTAAAGACTTTCGTTTTTGTATATGTTCTTTCCCTCGTAAAATGCCGCGCCGAGGGCAGATGTGAACGGTTTTTCAGAGTCCTGCGACCATGCAATGTTCAGCCAGACAAGGTCGGCGTAGTTATGCACCGTTGTGGAGTGTTCGTCCTTGGTCATCTGTTGGAACATATATTTGTTAATATAATAGTCGGTACATTTTTTTATGTTTTTTTCGACCGCACTTCTGGGTATCATAGCGCACAGCGTAATTGACAGCGTGAATATCACCCAAAGCAGACAAAGCACCGCCGCCGGCAGTATGCATTTTTTTAAGTGACGCAGCATAATACAAATTCCCCCGTAATTCTCAGCAATGCAAATATCTCCGTATACCATTATACACCTAATGTATAAAAAAATCAACATAAAAATGGTAACAGTACCGAAAAATTTTGTCCGATTTAGATGGCTTGAAAAATCACTTTTTTTACTGTGACATATATATATTTGCACCAAGACCGCGCAGTTTTCCGACGATATTGTCGTATCCGCGTTTTATATGGTCGTATCCGCTTATTCGGGTTGTGCCGGAGGCGGCAAGACCGGCAAGTATAAGCGAGGCGCCGCCGCGCAAATCCATAGCCGATACCGGTGCCCCCATAAGATTTGCACCGCCCTCGACTATTGCGGCTCTTCCGTCGATTTTGATGTTTGCGCCCATTCTGCCAAGCTCACCGACGTGCAGAAATCTGTTTTCAAATACGGTTTCCACTATAATTCCCGTTCCTGCCGCCGCACTCATAAGCGCGGTAAACTGTGCCTGCATATCCGTCGGAAACCCCGGAAACGGCATAGTTTTGATGTTTGCCGATGTAATGGGCTCTTGCGCGTTTACTTTGACAAAGCCGTCGCCCTCGGTGATTTTTGCGCCCATTTCGGTAAGCTTTGCACTTATCGGTTTGATGTGCGGACATATTACGCCGTCGATTACCGCACAGCCGTTGGTAATTGCCACAGCGGTCATAAATGTACCGGCTTCTATGCGGTCGGGGATTATTCTGTGCTGTGCGCCGCGCATTTCTTTTATACCGATAATGCGTATGGTGTCACTGCCGGCACCGGAAATGTTTGCGCCGAGCTTGTTTAAAAATACGGCAAGGTCAGCAATTTCGGGTTCGGCGGCGGCGTTTTCGATAACGGTTTCGCCGTCTGCGCCGCACGATGCCATCATAATATTTTCGGTTGCGCCGACACTGGGAAAGTCAAGATATATTTTAGCTCCGTGCATTTTTTTTGCACTGACGTCAATGTAGCCGTGTCCTTGCGAAATATCCGCGCCGAGTGCGGCAAAGCCTTTCAAGTGTAAATCTACGGGGCGCGTTCCTATAGGACAGCCGCCGGGCAGACTTATGCGCGTGTGTCCCGTCCGCGCGAGGAGCGGACCTGCCAGTAAAAACGAGCCGCGCAGTCGGCTGACCAGCTCATACGGCGCGGTGCTGTTTATTACGTTTTCGCATTGCAGATACACGCCGCCGTCCTTTTGGTCTATAGTACAGCCGATGTTGTCGAGCAGGGTCTGCATTATAAGTATGTCGCTGAGGTTGGGCAGATTTGAAATTTCGCATTTATGAGGTGTGAGTATAGCCGCCGCCATTATCGGGAGTGCGGAGTTTTTCGCGCCGCTTATGCTGACACGTCCGTTAAGATTTTCGCTTTTTTGTACTATAATATCAGACAAAACAGTTCTCCTTTGCAAATTATTATAGTAAAAGTATGTCCTTTAACGGCGGTGTTTATAACATTTGCCGCTGCCGTAAATTCGTTGTTTTTGTTAAAAATGTGAATAAAATGTGTCCGAAAATTTTATGAGGCAGCAAAAATTGTGTTTGCGAAATTGTAATTTTATAAATGCACTGCTGTCGGCGTAAAGCTTGGTTTTTCGGCGGTTTCAACGACGTAAGGGACGGAGTGAAATAACATTTTTGTAAATCGGGAACGGTTTAAAAATGCCGATTTTGTTCACAATTTATTCACAAAATTTACATTTTGCTATTGACAAAATACATTTTACAATGTAAAATACTATTGCAAGGAGGGTGTATGTAATGGAATTTGAAAAGAAAAACGAGTTTGTGGATATTTGTATTCTTTCTCTGCTGCGCAAGGAAGGCAGTTACGGCTACTATATTTTTAAGAACATAAACGAGTATACCAGAGTTACCGAGGCGGCGCTTTACTGCGTTTTAATGCGTTTGGAAAAGGAAAATATGATTTCCTCTTATTCAATGGAGTACAACAGCAGACTGCGCAGATACTATTCACTTACGGAATCGGGGACGGAGTACATAAACGGTTTCCTTGAGAAGTGGAAGGATATAGCAGATGTATATAATTTTATCACCCTTGACAGAAGTGAAAAGAAAAGGAGATGGTTATAAAAATGAACAGGGATAATTTTTTCAAAATGTTTTTATTCTATCTCAGTCAGTTGCCGCAGGAAGAAGCGTTTAAGGCGGCGACTTTTTTCAGTGATTTAATTGACGATAAAATAGAGGGTGGTATATCGGCAGATGCCGCATTGCGTTCACTCGGCGATCCGCGTGAGCTTGCGATATTCGTTTTAAAGGAGGGCTACGGGATTGTGCCGCAGCTTGGACGGTATGTCGAACCGCAGCAGCCGCAGGCACCTGCCGCGGTTGAAATCAAGAGTGCCTCAGGGCGGCAGAAGGACTATGTGTCCGATTGCACCGATATTAAGCAAGTCAACATAAATGTACGCAATGCCGCAATTAATGCGGTTGTATCTGCTGATGATAAGATACATATTAAATATGAGGAAAATGAAACGGCGAAGTTTGCGGCAAGTGCATCGGGCGGCGTGATAGATTTGGTTATGACGTCGGGCGGTAATTCGGGTAATTCGATTATGGGGATTTTTTCGTCGAAGAAAAAAGAGCCGGTTGCGGCGATTGTCCTTGAAGTGCCGGCGAAGTATAAGGAAAACATTATGCTGACCACCGAAAATGCGGCAATTCAGGTGACCGGTATCGCAAATGCAAATATGCTGGAGTGCGGTACGACTAATTCGTCGCTCAGAATAATAGACACTACCGCCGGCACTGTCCACGCGAAAACGACAAACCGACGTTTGACAATTACAAATGTAAATGTCGAAAAGGACGTAAGTGTGTCGACCACAAATGCAAGCATTGACATTAATAAGACTAACGGTGAATCGGTGTCGTGCAAAACTACAAATTCGGAAATTTCGCTGAATGACGTGGAAGCGAAAAATATGATTCAGGCAACCACGACGAATGCTTATATCGCAATTACGAAAATTGCCGGCAACTATATAGATTTGCGTACTACCGGCGGTAAAATTTCCGGTACTATAGTGGGCAATATCAATGATTATTCGATAACGAGCAAATCAGCCGGCGGCAAGAGTAATCTGCCGAATATTCCGTTCGGAGTTAAGCGGTTGTCGGCAATCACAACGAAAGATAACATTAATATAACGTTCCAAGACCCTGTACAGTAAGTATACAGTGAAAGACGGAACAACCAGCTGAGCCGGTGTTTTGCACTCGCCTTTCAAGGGCGTATTACCGGTTAGTGCCTGAAGGCACATTGAAGAATACGGCAACCGCATTTTATTTACGAGCAGCCGCTAAAGCGGCTGCTCTTTATGCTTACCGGTTCTTGCTACCCGTAAACGGGTCAATATACTCCTTGAACGTCAGCCGGTCATTCGCTATATCCTCTTGCAGTTGATTTTTCACATATTCTGCTATGCGTTTTTCGTTCTTTCCCACCGTGTCTACATAATATCCACGACACCAAAAATGCCGATTTCCATACTTATACTTTAAATTTGCGTGCCGATCAAATATCATCAGTGAACTTTTTCCTTTCAGATATCCCATAAATTGTGCTATACTCAAATTGGGCGGTATTTCTGCTAGCATATGAATATGGTCAGGGCAAGCTTATGTTTCGATTATATTTACCTTTTTCTGTTCACACAAACTTCTCAATATTTTTCCTATGTCCGCTTTTATTTGTACGTATATTGTCATTCTTCTATACTTCGGTGCAAAAACTCACGTTTTTTGAATGAGTAAATAATTTATGAATTTTATTAAAAATTATAAATATATGTCAGATATCTAATTAAATTTATTGAAAAATCTCAAAAATAAAATTTTTTAATCATCTTGTTTTTACAATAACTGTAATTTCGGAACATATATCTATAATTTGTTTACTCATTCAAAAGCTGTGAATTTAGTTCGTTTTCCGAATTGTATTCGTGTTTGTTTTGTGATATTATTAAACTAATAGGCAAATTGAAATTTATGGAGGTAATTAAAATGAAAAGGACGAATAAGTATACAGGTACAGGAATGGCGCTTGGAATGAGTTTTGGTGTTTCTATTGGAATTTCTATAGGTTCATCGCTTGGTAATATGGCAATGGGCAGTTCATTGGGAATGTTATTTGGTATGGTAATAGGACTTCTTATTGGTGCAGCGAAAGACAATAAGATAAATAATCAAATTGAAGAAAAAGGCTATACAATTAAAGATATAAAAATGAATGAACAGAACGGAGAATACATAATCACTATTGTGAATAGATTAGGAGAAGAGAGCGTTGTTATTGTTCCAAAAGAACAGATGAAAGAAGAAAATTTTTCTAAAGAAGATGTAGTTTATTTAGACGAAGATAGTATGTTAGAACAGGCATACGATAAGAAAAATAAATAACAAATTCCGGCTTATCAAGCAGTAGTATATAAAAACATATATAAGGGCGTGTTTCAATAAGTGAAATTTCACCGAATTGAGGCAACAAAAAAGTGTGAGAAAAAGTCTGTGAAATCAATTCTTCCTATTATTGAATAGAAATAATGTCTATAGAAGGAATTTTTATGCCAAGAAGAGAAAGAGAACGAATGAGCGAAAAACACTTTACTGCCGACTATTGCTCATAGGCAAAATGTCATTTTGCTTCCGTCGGCAGATGGTGTTGAGCGTCAGCTCCTATGGCATATTATACCATAAGGAGGGCTTGCTTGTATCTAAAGATTTTTATTCCACCGCTTTAAACGGTGTTTTTTTACGCTAAAGCTAACAAAAAAACGACTTGGAACTCGCGTTCCAAGTCGTTCGGTTGGTGCCGATGGTCGGGGTCGAACCGACACGGTATCGCTACCACGGGATTTTGAGTCCCGCGCGTCTGCCAATTCCACCACATCGGCAAATCAACACTTCTCTATTATAATAACACATTTGCCGATGTTTGTCAACACTTTTTTGAAAAAAATTATTTTTTTGCAATATAAATTGCAAATCAACTCGACAAAACAATTAAGGTGTGATATCATTTATACAAAAACAAGAGGTGCAATATATGTTTAAAGACGGTGAAAATGTAAAAGTGACTCGCAACGGCAAACAACGGTTCGGCAAAATTTTGGAAGTGAATGATGAATACGCGGAAATATTGTTATACGGCGATGACGATGTTGCAATATTCAAAAAGGAAGATGTGGCGGCGGTGCAAGATGTTTTTGTGAATTATGAGGATTTCGCAAAGTTTGCCCGCTTTGAAAAAACAGTATATGATTTGGTCGGCAATGACGGATTTGCAGGCTGTATTGTGAATAAAGACAATTACAGGGTTACGGCTTTTGATTTACTTGCCGTTTTGAATAAAATCGAAAAAAATAATGTTTCACCGGACGAATTTGAGCACCAGTGGTTTTACTGGTTTTACGAAAAATATGAAATACCCGACGACGATGACGAAAAATTGTATTGCGAAAATGATGTTTTCAGAAATTTTTTGTATGAAATGCAGTTCGCATTAACGGATAAAACCGATTTCAATACAGAATTAATGAAAAACGAACTACAATCCTATATTGATGATTTGGCTAAGCCTATAATCGAACGCCGTTATCCGGACTACATAAAAGAAAAGGTTTTGGCACGATACGATTCGGATTTTGCTCTGAACAATGCGAGCGATGATGTTGCTGCTTTGTACAAATCGTTTGCTTTGGAGCTTTGCGAAAAAGGAATAAGACAAGGCTTGCTGGCTGTGGGTTACGGCTGTTACGGCGGAAACCGCGTATTTTCGTGCGACTGGAAAAAGGCGGAGGAATGTATGCTGAAATTAATCGACACAACCAACTACGCATTTGACCGTGCTTTTTACGCCAATACTTTAGGTTACATATACTATTACGGAAGATGCAGCGACGGTGTTGCACAGTACGAAAAGGCATACAAATACTTTTCATTTGCCGCATTTAACGGAATTTGCGAGGCAAACTATAAGATTGCCGATATGTACAAAAACGGTTATGGCGGTATCAAGTCCACAGAAACGGCAGAAAAAATAATAAATCAGCTTTACGACGAAAATATAAAATACATTGCAAACGGAGAATTTGACTGCAAGTTTGCTGACATTGCTTTAAGAAAAGGCAGTTTTTATCGTGATGATGAAGATGATTTTGAAGAAATGCTCTATTACTATATGCAGGCGGATTTTGCAATACGTATGCGAATGAAATACACTGATTGTTACGGCGACAGCAAGGTATGTGCCACAATACAAAAAGCTCTTGCCGAAACGAAAGAGCTTTTGAAGTTTTCACCGTCGGAGCAAGTCGATTATTACACCCTTGCATGGGTTTTTAGCACTGTATTTTCTGTCGGCGATAAATTGGAATTGGAAATCAAGCCGTCGGAAAATAACAGCTATAAAATGATATTCGGAAATCACACCAAAGGCAAGCGAATGTTTATAACCATTCCCGACATCGAAATGTGCGGTATGTACGAAAAAACAGAGATTGTTTTTGTGACGGACGAGGTGATTGATAATAATTTACAAAACAAAATTCTTCTCGTTGACGAAATCAAACTCAACGAATTTATGTGTGACAATAAGAGTGTTTTAAAATTTAACTATGGGGATTGTAAGTTTATAATCAAAGCACCCGACAAGAAAAGCGAAAAGACTTACAAAATCGCCTCTGTACGTTTTTCCGAGGGTTCAAAGCTGTATGATTATCTGTGCGACGATGAAAGCATTAAGGTGAATGATAAGGTTACGGTTTTTGCCGGCGGAGAACATAAAACGGTCAGAGTTGTGCGAATAACGGATAAAAAGGAAAGCGAACTGTCATTGCCTATAAACAAATATAAAAGAATATCGGATTTCAAATAAGTCCCGACTCCGAATATCGTATAAATCAAAGCCGGTAACGCAATGCAATTATTTGCACTGCGCTACCGGCACTTTTTATATAAACCCCATTATTTACGCGTACAAAGGATATTTGTCGCAAAGAGCTTTAACTCTTGCGCGCACCTCATCTGCACTGTTTTCAAAATCCGTAATTGCAAGTTTGATAAGCTTTGCGATTTCAACCATATCCTCTTCCTTGAAACCTCTCGACGTAGCCGCCGGAGTACCTATTCTCAAACCGCTTGTGATAAACGGACTCTTTGTGTCGAACGGAATGGCGTTCTTATTAACCGTAATACCAACCTCGTCAAGCATATGCTCCGCCTCTTTGCCCGTAACACCCATATCGGTGAGGTCAAGCAGCATAAGATGATTGTCCGTACCGCCAGAAACCAGCTTAAAGCCTTCCTTAACCAATTCTTCGGCGAGCACCTTTGCATTCTTTACAATTTGTGTCTGATAAGCCTTAAACTCATCGGAAAGTGCCTCTTTAAAGCATACAGCCTTTGAGGCGATAACGTGCATAAGCGGTCCGCCCTGAATACCCGGAAATACTGCCTTGTTAATAGCCTTTGCGTGTTCCTCTTTACAGAGAATAAGGCCGCCTCTCGGACCTCTGAGTGTCTTATGCGTCGTTGTTGTAACCACATCGGCATACGGAACCGGATTCGGGTGGAGTCCTGCGGCAACAAGACCGGCAATGTGCGCCATATCCACCATAAAGTATGCCCCCACCTCTTTTGCAATTTCGGCAAACTTTTCAAAATCAATTATTCTCGGATACGCACTTGCGCCCGCAAGAATCAGCTTTGGTTTATGTTCAAGAGCAAGAGCGCGGATTTCGTCATAATTAATTGTATTGGTGTCCTCCGATACACCGTAAGGTACTATATTAAAATATTTACCCGAAATATTTACAGGACTTCCATGGCTCAAATGACCGCCGTGTGCGAGGTTCATGCTGAGAACCGTATCGCCCGGATTTAGCAAAGCGAAAAATACGGCAAGATTAGCCTGTGCGCCCGAATGTGGCTGTACGTTTGCGTGTTCCGCACCGAAAATCTCTTTTGCACGCTCAACAGCAAGATTTTCAACAACGTCCACACATTCACAGCCGCCGTAATATCTCTTGCCCGGATAGCCTTCTGCATATTTATTTGTCAGCGGAGTTCCCATAGCCTCCATAACTGCCTTTGAAACAAAATTCTCAGATGCAATCAGCTCAATTTTATTTTGCTGACGTGCGGTTTCGGCTTGGATTGCGTCATATACTTCACTGTCAATTTTTTTGATTTCATTAAACTCAAACATAATATCCTCCCACTTAAAACATTATTTTACGGAATAAAATTAAAAAATTCCTCATATTAATTATAACGCGGTTTGTACAAAACTGCAAGTCCTTTTGAGGAAATTTTGTAAAAAACATTGAATTTCGATTTTGAATATTATATAATGTTAGTAAATAAACCTGAAACGTTTAGTCATTAAACGCTAAAAAACGGAAATACTAAAAAAACGGAGGATTTGAAAATGTCTTATACGGATACTTACAAGCGTTGGCTCACTGCCGATGCTGTCGATGCCGATACAAAATCGGAGCTTAAAGCAATTGAAAACAACGAAAAGGAAATCGAAGAACGTTTTTACCGTGAGCTTGAATTCGGTACGGCGGGTATGCGCGGCATACTGGGTGCCGGAACAAACAGAATGAACGTATACAATGTTCGCCGAGCCACACAGGGTGTAGCAAAATATGTGCTGAGTATGGGAGAATGTGCCGCAAAGCAAGGAGTGCTTATAGGCTATGACACACGTAACTTTTCAAGAGTTTTTGCGGAGGAAACGGCAAAAGTGCTTGCCGCAAACGGCGTTAAAGTATATCTTTTTGACACAGTACACTCTGTGCCGGAGGTATCTTTCGGTATTCGCACTCTCGGCACTGCCGCCGGAGTAATGATTACCGCAAGCCACAACCCAAAGGAATACAACGGCTACAAGGTTTACGGTGCGGACGGCGGTCAGCTGCCGCCGGAGGCTGCCGACATAGTTGTTGCGGCAATCAACAGCTGTGACATTTTTGACGGTATAACCACAATGCCGCTTGAAAGTGCAAAAAACAGCGGTATGGTTGAAATCGTCGGAGAAGACCTGAACAAAAAGTTCTTAGATGCCGTTTCTCTTCAGCAGCTAAATCCCGAAGCGGTATCACAGGTTGCCGACAGCTTTAAGCTTATATATACGCCTTTCCACGGTACGGGTTCAAGGCCGGTCAAAGCAATACTTGATAAAATCGGTTTTAAGAATGTGCTTGTAGTCAAGGAACAGGACACCGAGGACGGTAATTTCCCGACTGTAAAGTCGCCTAATCCGGAGGACAAAGAGGGCTTTGAAATAGCGATTAATATGGCAAAGGAAAATGACGTTGACATTATAATAGGTACAGATCCTGACTGCGACAGAGTCGGAATTGTCGTGCGCGATGCCGAGGGCAGTTACAGAACTCTTACGGGAAATCAAACGGGAGCTTTGCTGTGCGAATATATCCTTTCGTCGAAAGCGGCAAAAGGACAGCTGAGTGAAAAATCGGTTATAATAAAAACCATTGTTACAACCGAGCTTGCGGCGGCTATTGCAAAAGAGTATAATGTACAGATTATGAATGTGCTGACAGGATTTAAGTATATAGGCGAGAAAATGACCGAATTTGCCGAAACCGGCTCAAACGACTATATATTCGGTTTTGAGGAAAGCTACGGCTATCTCGCCGGCACTCACGCAAGAGATAAAGACGGAGTAGTTGCGTCTATGCTTATTGCGGAGATGGCAGCGTACTACAAAACAAAAGGTATGTCACTGTACGAAGCATTGATGAAACTGTACGAAAAATACGGTTACTTTACGGAAAAGACAGTATCGTTCACTATGCCGGGCAAAGACGGTATGGAAAAAATGAGTGCTTTGCTGAATAATCTGCGCACAAAAGCACCTGAATGCGTAAACGGTATGGATATCGTAAAAATCACTGACTTTAAAACTCAGAAAACAGTATGTTCCGACGGCACAGAAGGTGCAATCGAGGGACTGCCTAAGGCTGATGTGCTTAAATACAACCTGTCTGACGGAAAAACATATTTCTTGGTTCGTCCATCGGGTACAGAACCGAAAATCAAAATTTATCTCGGCACTGTAGGTGCGGATAAAGTTTCCGCCGAAAAAATGATTGAAGACGTATTGTCGGATATAAAAAATCAGCTGGGACTGTAAAGTGTAAAACCAAGGGCGTGTCTTAATAAGTGAAAATTCACCGAATTGAGGCAACGCCCTTTCTTTCTGCTCAAAATGAGGATAACTTTTAAAATTATTCTGAATTTTGGGTACACAAAATAAAGCTCGTCATTTTACGAACTTTTAAATTTTGCCGTTCTCTTTTTATACCGCTTTTATCTCGTGCAAAAATTGCCCCTGACGGTTGGCTATTGTCTTATTGTGCAATTTTTTGGATATTGTATGCTAAACAAAGTAATGTGATTTCTGTGCGTTATGTTTTATGCACTGTGCTTTGTGCGGACAATCTCCGCAGCCTTCGCATACCCATATGATATACACTTAATTACATTAATACTGTTGTTGCACCTTTCGGTGAATCCAATTGATATAATCCTTTTTTGCCGAGATTATTTACAGCCTCAAATTAATAGCGTTGCACTCCGATTATTTTTTCATACCTTTGTTTCTGTATTCGGTAGGCGATTCACCATAATACTTCTTAAACGCTTTTGAAAATGAATAGATATTTGCATAACCCGTATCAATTGCAATACTTTCAATGCTGTCATTTGAATTTATCAGCTTATCCGACGCAAATACCATCCGACACTGCATTATATACTGTTTCGGAGAAATACCAAGCATATTTTTGAACTGATGCGAAAAATATTTTTCGCTCAATCCTGCCATTTCGGCAAGCTTGGAAACTTCCGGCGGCTCGTTGAAATACGAGCCTATATAAGACATTACTTTCCATAGCATTGATTTTGATGTTTGGGTGTCGCTGTTTTCAAAAGGAGTAATGCTGCCTTGCTGTATCGCAGCGGTGATTTTTTCAAAGTAATTTATAAATCTTACATATGACCTGAATGAAGCACAGGTCTGCTCTATATAGTCTGTTGTGCTGTCTTTTGCATATTGCAGCGATTCTCTGCCGAGAAATTTCGCGGGGATAATTCCGGCAAATGGTGTGTCGCCGAGAATATCAATGTTATTACCGATTTTTACCGCAAAATGCGTATACACAAATTCACAGCCGTTCTCATCGGTATATGCGGTATAGTGTGTGCCGGGACTGAAAAGAACAATATCACCTGTGCCGAGTGTAAACATTTTGCCGTTTTGTGTTATATACACATTTCCGCTTGCAATACTCCATATTCTGTAGTCGGATGCAATTTTGGTTTCAACCCATTTGCTCTCTTGCGAAACGAATCGTATCTGCTTTATTTCAACACGCAGAAACGGCACAACATTATCAAAACCACTCATCAATATCACCTCTTGTGCTCATTATAAAATCAAAAATGCAGTTTGTCAATATGCACAGTACGTTTGGATAAATTATTATTCTGTTTAAACATTGCGGAGTGTTCTCAGAGGTGATATAATCAATGTACGAAAACGGAAATCCAAGATTAAACAGACATTAAAAGAGGGTAATATTCAGGCGTAAAAGGAGAGCTTAATATGAAAAAATTTTTTGCTTTATTGCTGTGTATATCAATGCTGACAGGAACGGCTACGTCGTTTTCGGCAAATACGGAAAATGCAAAGGTACGGTGGGTTGAACATCTGACAAGGGGCGGATATGGAGTTGTTACGAATACCGGTGTGTATATCAGCTGGAGATTGCTTGGGACAGAGCCGATAAGTCAAACTTTCGATATTTATAAGAATGATGTGCTTTTAGTACCCGATATCGACAGATTAAACTATACCGATATAACCGGAAATGCCGGAGATGAATATAAAGTTGTTCCGCATGGCGAAAAACCGACTGCGGCAGATAAATTCATTCCGTTTTCAAATGACTATATTGATGTTTCGGTTAATCAGCCGTCAAGCAATTATATTATAAATGATGCTTCATGCGGTGATGTTGATAACGACGGAGAATATGAGCTTATTATAAAATGGGATCCGTCAAATAAAAAGGATAATGGAGAAAGCGGTGTAACAGGAGAGGTATATATAGATTGTTATGAGCTGGACGGTACAAGACTGTGGCGTATTGATTTAGGCAAGAATATACGTGCTGGGGATCATTATACTCAATTTATTGTGTATGATTTTGACAGTGACGGAAAGGCGGAAATGGCTGTAAGAACAGCTCCCGGGACAACGGATTCTACGGGTGCGTACGTAAGTACCAAAGGTGCGGCAATTAACGGAAAAGAGCTTTTGTGGAAAGATTCGTATACCGGTACGGTATTTACGGATACAAGCATACTTTCCGATTCAAACGGACATATCAAGCAAGGACCTGATTGGCTTACAATGTTTAACGGTGAAACAGGCGAAGCAATGTCAACCGTTAATTTTTATCCGCAGAGAGGCAACACAAATGATTGGGGCGACAGCTACGGAAATCGTTCGGAACGATTTTTGGCGGGTGTGGCATATCTTGACGGACAGCGGCCAAGTCTTATTATGAGTCGCGGATATTACAAAAAAGCGGGTATGGCGGCATATAACTGGGACGGAGAAAAGTTTACTATGCTATGGAGCAGACTTGATACCGAAAAAGACGGCAATCTTTACGGCAACGGAAATCATCAGCTATCGGTTTGCGATGCGGATAACGACGGAAAGGACGAAATTGTATTCGGTTCTACTGTTGTTGACGACGACGGCTCAATTCTAAATTCAACCGACCATGGACATGGCGATGCACTGCACGTCAGCGATTTTGACAATGACGGCGAACAGGAAATTTTTCAAGTACACGAAGAGGCGGAGTACTATACGACATATGGCGGTGAATACAGAAAGGCAAAAGATGCAACGATACTTGCAAGTGTTGGTGCGACTGATGATGTCGGCAGAGGAGTTATGGCTAATTTTGATGATAATATAGGTACAAGCCAGTTTGCTACATCTATTACGGAGGGAAAAAATAAAACTGTATACAATACAAAAGGCGACGAAGTGGGAATTATCCGAAGTGACAGTCTTAGTTTTTTTGCTTGGTGGGACGGCGACCTTGACCGTGACGGCATATATAAATGTAATAATATTGCGGCATATGACATAGCAACGGGGAAATCAACCGTAATAAGAGATTTTGACAGAACGATACTTCATACAGTCGGAAAAGAGGGACCGCTGCTTACAGCGGATATTTTCGGCGATTGGCGAGAGGAGATAATGTATCCTTATAGTGATAATACGGCTATAAGAATTTATATGACAACTATTGCTACAAATTATAAAATACCGACGCTTATGCACGATACGCAATACAGATGTGCGGTTGCATGGCAGAATGTTGCCTATAATCAGCCGCCGCACACAAAATTTTATGTCGGCAAGGCGGCTTTGAACGGAACGTATTTGGCTCCCGAAACAGGCTTTGACAACGTAATAATGACACAGTATATTTCGGAAATGTCGGCTGATTTTACCGAAAACGGTGTTATCGGTTACGGTGTAACATACAATACAGCAAAAGAAAATCCGAAGCTGTATGTTGCGGTGTATAATGAAAACAGGGAAATGGTAAAATGTGTTTCGGATAAACCACAGGGTGAATTTGAAGTGCCGGATACCGATGGTAGTTATACAGTAAAAGCGTTTTTGTGGGAAAACGATATGAAACCTGTTTTTGAGGTGAAACAAAAAGAAGTTATATTGAAATAGCGGAGAGTGCAAAAAAGTCTGTAAAGCATAAAAAACAGCTAAGATTTTCAGCTGTTTTTATGCTTTATAATGATATTTTTTTCTGTATGCCAAAAGTGTCATACCCGTATGCTTTTTGAAAAGACGATTCAGATATATCTGATTACAGTTAAGCGATACGGCTATGCTTTCTATGCTTCTGTCTGTATTTTTAAGCAAATCCTTTATTTTTTCAATTTTAAGATTGGTTATAAACTGTTTTATTGTCGTTCCCGTGTGCATTTTAAAAAGTCTGCAAAGATGTTCCTCTGACAGGTGCAGTGCTTCTGCAATATCAATTACTTTGACACCGAAATTAAGATTATAGTTTATATATCTGATAGCTTCATCTACAATTTTGTTGCGATCGAAAACAGGATTATTTATCGCCTGCTGACACCTTCTGAAAATACTTGCAAGCATAATCATAAGATAATTGTTTACAAGACATTTGTGACCGGGAGGACAGTGCATAAATTCGTCTATCATACGGACAAAAATACTGCGTATGCCCTTGTTTGAATTATCTTTTGTATACAGATATTTGATAGCTGTGTTATCGAAAAAGTCTGTGAATTCAGGAAAGTCATTTTTAAGCTCAGACCATATCTTTTTCGCCTTATTTACCGTAAAAAAGCAATAATACATTTCGAGAAACTGTATTCTTTCCGACGGATAAAGACAGTGAACAAAATCCGGATTTACAATAAAAATATCACCTTCCGTAATTTCAATATTTTTACCGCCGCACTGATGAATCCCCTCACCGTGTGCAACATAGGCAATCATTATAAAGTCATGATATACAGGTTCAGCCGCCTGCGACCGTCCCGTATGCATAAGGAAAATTTCATTGCTGCTGTCGAGAGTTTCACATTCCCATTTTGTAGCTTTCATATTGCTATTCTCCTTTAAAATTCTATCTGAATTACAGTATATCATACTAAAAAATCAACTTCAATAAAAATATCAAAAAAAGTGCTATATATATCAAGTTTTGTGGTTGAATGTGAATGTGGCTGTAAGTATAATTTAAGTATGAATGTTGATATCAAAGAGGAGGATTATGATATGAATGTACTATCAAAAAATCTTGAGTTTCGGTATATAAGCCATGATTCAAAAGCAAACGGAGAAACCGATTTCAAAGGTGAAACGTCTACGCTTACAACGGAGCAGAGGGTAGATTTTTTAAACACTTATGCAAAGAAACTTCCCGAGTTGTTTGATGATTTTTCGCTTGATAAGCCGATTGTTACTCTTGACGAGGCGAGAGAATATCTCAACAGAAAAATAAAACCACAGCCACAGCCCGATGTAAGACACAGAATACAGCTTGAAAACTGGAAGTGGACGGGATACAAAGAGGGCAAGAAAAAAGCAAAGCATTTATCGAATAAAACAGAAATTCCCGTTCAAAATTTTCGTGCATTTATCGAATGGGAGCTTACGGAAAATGCAGTGTATTCGGATTGTACATTCACCTTTGGCAGTGCTGCTGAGCTGAGATTTGATTCGGAGGGAATACCTTATTACATTTCGGATAATACTGAATATTATATCCGGAATACGGCAAAAGTGCGGAAAATAAAGTTTGAGCTTGATTTTGTATACCGCAAATGGAATTTGTATCTGAATGATGAGCTTATGGCTGATTTTACGGCATTTTCATATACTGACACAAAAGAGGTATCATTTTTCACAGCACCGTATAGCAAAGAGATAATCAAGCGTGTGTGGGGAGTGGGTTATCACAGACTGTATGAAAATGATTTTGAACCGTATTCGATAAACACATTTATTGATACGGATTTTTCGGAAGAAATAAATATAAACGGCTGGAATACGGACGGTTATAATGATGAAAACTGGCAGAACGGTGTTTTGCCGATTGTACACGGCGGAGAACGCTATGACGGTGAGGACTTGTATTTAAGAGCGGAATTTGATATTGATGAGGTTATGCCTTATGCCGAATTATATCTTGAAAGTCTTACTCCGGGCGGGGAGGTATATATAAACGGCAGACTTGCGGCGTTTATCGAGAATGAATGTTGTCACAAGATTGATATTTTAAAATACATAAAACAGGGTGAAAATCTTATTGCGGTACGCGTGTATGCCGACAAGGTGACGGAAGATACCAAAATGACGCATACCGCAACGGATTTCTGCACAGGCTGGTTTGCCGCAAGAATGTATATTGACCTTATGCCGCCGATATTTATTGACGATGTATTCGCATATGCAAGGAGAATTGGTGAAAAAGAGGCTGAACAGATTGTCGAGGTGTCTGTTAAGACAAAGCGGGGACTGACATCAAAGCTTGTCGAACCGTACACAGTATCGGCAAAGATGATGCCTTGGTATCCGACAGAAGGCGAGGTGTGCGCGGAAACAGAGTGGCAGACTGTAACCGCACCGAATCTTGTTGAAACCACTAAAGGAAGGCTCAAAACAGATAATCCGAAGCTTTGGACGGCGGAAACGCCGAATCTGTATAAAATAGTGGTTGAAATCAGAAATGGCGAGGGCGAAGTTACAGACGATTATGTTATTACCACAGGGATAAGAACGGTAAGTCAGGAGGGCGGAATATTCAGGATAAACGGCAAGCCTGAGTTTCTTCGCGCACCGCTGTTATTCGGGGCAAGACCTCCGCTTGACAAAATAGCCGCATGGGAAAAGTGTCCGCCGCCGGAATTTTATATTCAGGAAATGCTTATGCTAAAAGCTATGAACGGTAACGGTTTTCGTATGAGTGTACACGATAAGCGTATCGGAGGTATGAACGATGCACGATTGTGTGAGTTTGCGGACCAAATGGGCGTTATGCTTGTATGGCAGACTACCACGTGGCTCAGAATTACTTCGGCAACAAATATTAATTATGATGAAATCGAAACGTGTATAAAACAGGTGAGAAATGCACCGTCAATCGTGATATGGCAGCCGCTTAACCACCCGTCGTGGAAAAATTGGGACATAACTATGAAAGTTTATCATATGTTATATGCATCAATAACAAAGGTTGACCGTACACGTCTTATATCAACAGCCGCAGATGTACGCAGAATGAGAGCGAGGTATGATGACGGTTTAACGGATTTTTGGGGGAATCCTTGCGATGAATGTGATTCGATATGGACTGCTGATTTATTTTGCCGCGGTAATATGGATTATATTCTGGGTTATGGCAATGAATGGTCGGCACTTCGCGAATGGCCGTATGTAAAAGAAGAACATCTTCCGAATTGGGCGGAGTCAACGGGATATATTCCGAGCTATCTTGAAAGTAAGGAAAGAGCGTATTTCAACTTTGAGCATGACGAGATAATCGGTCAGCCGAACTGGGATATATACAAGGGCAAGCCTATGTATCACATCAAAAGCTATGAGCATAATTATGACGAAGGCTCAATCGGTCGGGAGCTGGAATTTGATGAGTGGCTTGCATCACAGGCGTGGCAGGCGTTCGGAGCATACGAAACGATTAAAAAGTGCAGAATGCTTGATTATGACGGACTTTGCTGGTGTAATTTCCGCGGCGGTCAGAATACGGTTACATATATGAAGAATATCATTGACTACTACGGTCAGGCTAAGCTTGCATATTATGCGCACAGAATGGCATTTCAGAACGTGCTTGCCTGTTCGGGCAATGTGGACGTTGTATACGGTACAGACGACACAATTCCTGTAACGGTGATGAATATAGGCAAGCAAAAAACGGTTGCTGTATGCGTGGAAATAATTGCAGATGGCGG
This sequence comes from uncultured Lachnospiraceae bacterium, assembly GCA_964422725.1. Classification (GTDB taxonomy): domain Bacteria; phylum Bacillota; class Clostridia; order UBA1381; family UBA1381; genus CAKSNH01. The sequence continues at coordinate 26,065 of CAYRCC010000013.1, read as the reverse complement.
CGGTGTGGTTTTTAAAAAGACTTTTGAAAATGTAGTATTGAAAGAGGGCAGAACATCGGTGCATACAGCTGATTTGCGGCTACCGAATTTGCTCGACGGCTTATACAGTATTAAATATACGGTTTACGGTGAATAGGAGTGATGAATATGAAAAAGACAATCAGTATATTTTTAGTGTTGGTTATGATATGCAGTTGTTTTACAGCTGTATCAGCTTTTGACGGTGAGGTTGAAATAACGGCTGACAAAAGTTCGCAATGGACTATGCAGCAAAAAGCGACAGGCTATGATTTGCGCATACATGGATGGAAAGAATGGGAAACTGTCGCATATATGGGCTTTACACTTCCGGAGAATTTTACAAGTGACAATCTTGTCAGTGCAAAGCTGGTGCTTTATACGGTATCCGCAAATAAAGAGGGGACGGCGTATTTATATTCCGCTGATTACGGTGCCTTTGAAAATAATGCACAATATGAAGGTACTGCGGAGGTGCCGTCATATACCACTGCGGAAATTATGTCTTTTAAATCACCGACCCAAAACGGAGCGTTTGAGATTGATATTACAGATTATATACGTACTTTAGAAAATAATATGAAAAATACCGCATTCAGAATAGATGTTAAATCTCAAAATACAAATAACAAATGGATAATAGGCTCATGCAATAACGGATATCAAGCACCAAAACTTGTATTGGTGTATGATGATCCGTTGATAACTAAAAAGAGTGTAACCGTAAATGTTGTATATGATGAAGAAACACTTGCCTCATATACGGATAAGGCTGTCGGTGAGCAAAAGTACACACTTACAAACGAGCAAATGAGATACATCAGAAAAAATAACAGTATATATTATTTTCCTTATGATGCCCAAACGGAGTATGATATAAACAGTGATGATGAAAATATTGTTATAAATGTTCCGTTTGAAAGAATTACCGATAACGGATTGGTGTTTTTTGAGGATTTTACAGTAGAGTCATTAAGTGAGCTTGCCGAAAAAGGCCTTATAACTTCATCGGGGGCTGAAATAAATAACAGTGCAATGCAGATTACAGATGAAAGTACATTAACGTTACCTGATATTTTGACGGCAAATTCATATTCGGTATCATTTGATTTTACGGCAAATTCTGAAACTGAGTTTACATTTAGTGATAAAAACGAAAAAATATGCTTGTTCAGTTATAATAATGATACACAACGCCATAATTTGACTGTAACGATTGAAAACGGAACAGCTGATGTCGCTGTTGATAGTAATCAGATTTTATCTGTACAAACCAATGCAGAGAAAGCTGCATTTGTAAATATAAGCGGTGCGGCGGTAATAGATAATTTTAAAATTTCCGCAAAAGAGCCGAAATACGGACTAGTGAAAAACAATGATTTTGTATATGGATTGGATGCGTGGAATATTTCTGAAAACACATATGTAACAGATGATAATACGGATACATTTATGGTTATGAAACAGAAATCCGCTATTTCACAGGATATACAAAACATACCATGCGGAAAATATGACGTTCTGGCACGCATAAAAAGTGATTCCATGGCAAATATGGGATATGTGTATGCAAAAGCTGATGGACACCCGATTATGAAAACATCTGTTTCGGTTACAACGCATATCAATGATAATGAGTGGCGTGATATTTATATCAGAGGTGTAAATATTGACAACGGAAACTGCGAAATAGGTGTTGTGCTTGATGAATTGGCAACCGAGGAAATAAGAGTTTATCCGCATATTCCCGATGAGCCGTTACCTGACGGTGAAGGCAGTATTGCGGTAAACAGTATCAATCTTATCAGTGCGGAAAAAAGCAACGATACATTTCTGGTAGGCGGTGATGTAAATTTCATTACATTCCTTGAGGATAAGGGTGTGCGGTACTTTGATGAAAGCGGAATCGAAAAAGATGCACTTCAAATTATGGCAGAAAACGGTGCAAATATTGTAAGGCTGAGATTATACAATGATCCGGGTAAGGGTCACGGTGATGGTACCGATTATTTACCGTCGGGTTATCAAAATCCCGATGATATATTGAGTATTGCAAAGCGAGCCAAGCAAAAGGGTATGCAAATACAGCTTACTTTCCATTACAGTGATTACTGGACGAATGCGGAAACACAGCTTATCCCACATGAATGGCAGGAAAAAACAGATGAATTATCAACCAAAGAAGAGAAAACAGCCGAGCTGAAAAAGCTGTTATACAGTTTCACGAAAAATTTTATGGAGCAGATGAAAGCACAAGGGACAACACCGGAGTATGTTTCTTTCGGTAATGAAATGCATACGGGATTGCTGTTTGATAAAAATCAAAGTTATGCTTCCGCAAATGATTTTACAACGCTTGCAGAATTTTTAAACCTCGCATATGGTGCGGTAAAGGAAGTATCGCCCGAAACAAGAGTGATACTTCATCTTGACGGCGGCGGTGATAAGGGTAAATATAACAGATTCTTTAATAATTGTAAAACATACGGTGTTAATTATGATGTAATAGGCACATCGTATTATCCTTATTGGACACAGCTTGATGTCGGTACTATTGTTGATTTTTGCGATTATCTTGTAAAGACCTTTGATAAGGATATTATTCTTATGGAAACAGGTTATTCGTTTGTAGATAAAACCAAAATAGGCGGAGAGGATACAAGATTTACAAATAACGGTCCGTATACTGATACGTTTGGTATGACAAAAATGGGGCAAAAAGCATTTTTAGAGGAACTTTACAGCGGTTTAAAACAGACTTTAAACGGCAGATGTCTTGGTGATTTATATTGGGACCCGATTATGGTTCAGCATGAGGGTGTTGGTTGGGCATATAAAGAATCAGATGACACAATAGAACATAATAAAAATATTGCAATAACATTGTTTGATACCGATGGTTACAAACTGCCGGCACAGAAGGTGTTTAAAGATAACGGTTATATTACAGATACGGTAACGATTTCGGGAAGAATTTCGGGGATTAATGTCGGCAACGGTGCAGAACTGAATATAAACGGCAAAATATATACAATAGTTCCCGACAGATTTGGATATTATGTTCAGCGGGTACCGTATGCCGATACTATAACGGTATCGGCGATGGGTTCAAATGAAAGCGCATATATTCTTGATATGACATCAGAGAGCGTAAAGCGTGATATTGATTTTTCGATTAATGCTCAGTCTGTAATTACTGATATATCGGCAAGCATTGACGGCGATAAAATAGGCTATAATGTAAATTATATAACAGCAGCAGAAAATCCGCATTTATATGTAGCATTGTATAATTCGGATAAGAAATTAATAGCGTGCAATACATTGGGACAAGATAAATTTACGGTTTCGGACGATACCGATGATTATACAATCATAGCATTTTTGTGGGATTCGGATATGAAACCTTTATGTGCATCTAAATCGTACAGTATCAAATATACGGTTTGCGGTGAACAGGAGTGATGAATATGGGCGGATATTTGGTTGTTCATGGAAATGTGTAATCAATATGAGTCATTTACAAGTATTTTCCGGAGAAAATCTCCGACATTCCGTATTAGGGTAATTTGGGGCGAGTTTTTTTCTGTTTAAGAATAATGTATATTATTTCAACAATGATATAATATTCAGGGTATTTGAACGAGCTGATTATTTACTCATTCAAATACCCTGTCCTTGAAATCATCACTTTCAAAGCTCAAACAGAACTCGATATATCATACGAAATTTTCTCAGACATCACATTTTTTTGCGGTATACCCAATAAGCCGCCCAATATATCAAAATGAGCAGACTTACAGAATATGCAATCCATTTTGCTATATCGCACATATTCAAAAACGACAGAATAATTACTGCTGCAGCCGACAGCAAAACATATATATAAAATGCCGCACTCCTTGCTTTGTTCATTATTAAAAGGTTTCTTTCGTCAGTTTCGGTAATTTGCTGTTTTTCTATAGCGGCATCACTTGCCGTAATTATAAAATAATTTCTGATACGGGCAATTCCGATTACCGTTAACGCAAGTCCGAACGCTGATATAAAGCCGTTATCCGTTTTAACCGTAAATGCCCCCACAATCATTACAATTCCGAGCACTGCATAAATAACCGCAATATATAACCTTAGTTTAAGCTTATGTTTATAATTCATAATCAATTCTCCTCCAAAATAAAAATATCTTCAATCGTCATACTAAAATATTTTGCAATTTTATGCGCAAGCTGAAGTGAAGCATTATATTTGCCGTTTTCCAATGATATTATTGTCTGACGTGTCACTCCGACTGCTCCGGCTAACTCATCTTGCGTCACCTTATTTGCTTTGCGCAATTCTCTTATTCTGTTATTCAATAAATCACCTCCAATGAGTAAAGCATACTTTACATTCTTAATATATCATATGCAATACAAAATGTCAAGCATATTTTACATTTTTATAAAAATTTTATTTGCGCATATTTTGCGCAGCTATATTTGCGGCAGAAATTCGCCGGCAGTAAAAAACGGTACAAAGGTTAAAGCCACCGACAAAGCGGTGGCTTTAACTCAGGCTTGCGCAAAACTGTTAATCTATATCAACTTTGCAATATCAAACAATGCCGACACAACCTGCCAGTTCTGCACAAACGCACGCATAACGTTCCAATATCCGGCTCCTGAAAACCCATACTCGGCAATCAGTCTGAGTTTGGCGGCAATACTCCTTGCATCTTCAAACCACACCTCGTGTTCCGTTTTGAAATCGTCATAATAATTGAAGTACGGAGTTTGGGTAGATTCGTCAAATTGTATGACCGCGCCGCGCGAGGCGGCTATACGCACAGCTTCATCATTGCCGACAACTGTTGCAGCTGTTCCGGAAACATAAGGCAGTGTCCAATCATAACCGTAATTCGGTATACCCATATATATTTTCTCCGGCGCAATTTCCGTTACGGCATAGTCAAGAACCCGTCTTACCGAGGCAATCGGTGCAACTGCCATAGGTTCACTGTACATATATCCCCATTCGTAAGTCATCAGCAGTACAGTGTTTGCAATGCGCCCAAGCTGTGCATAGTTGTGCGCCTCATACAAAAGTCCCTCCTGGTCGGCGGAAATCTTCGGCGCTAAATCCACATTTACAGTGAATCCTTCAGCGTTGAGCCGCTCTGTCACATTGCGCACAAAATCCAAATACACCTGCGCATCGTCCGGCTCTATAAACTCAAAATCTATATCAAGTCCGCGGTAGCCTTTTGTACGCATTGTGTTTAGAATGTTGTTTATCAAATTTTTCTGTGCCGTCGGATTTCTGAATACGGCGCTTGCAAGCGCTGTATTAAACACTCCGCCGCGCATTGCGGATATAAGCATAACGGGTATTGCGGAATATTCGTATGCCATAGCTATGATTTTCTCGTCGTCGGGTTCGTCTAAATTGCCCTCCTCGTCAAAGCCGTAGCCGAATATTGTAAGCGACGTTAAAAACGGGAGTACACTCCGCAGTACAGCCGTATTTATAAAAGGATACGCATATCCGTTTATGCGTATGGTGCCAAGTTTTTCGTCGTCATAGGCAATTACAATTTCATCGCCTGATGAAATCGTTCTTTCAAGCAAATTTGGGTTGTTTCGCAAAAGTGTGTTCACACTGACACCGTAATTGACGGCTATACCGTAAAGCGTTTCTCCGTTTTGTACGGTATGCACCGTTTGAGGTATACGTATTACAAGCGCCTCTCCCACTACCAAGCCGCCGGCATTTTCTATACCGTTAAGCTCCGCAACCAGTCCGGCAGATACACCGTACTGTGCCGCTATGGAATTTAATGTGTCACCTCGGCGCACGACATATATTATCACCGCACTCACCTCAATATCTGCTCAACATATACAACAACTTTACCGAATTTGCGTTATCGTCCGCGGCAAACCGCATAAACATATTTCTCTCGGCAGTGTCGTTTCTTTTGAGTGCCTCGTTCATATACGTGCCGTATTCTTCGTTTTCACGCAGTACGCGGCTTTTAAGCATTTCCTGAAAGGAATTGTTAATTATCGGCGGCGGTGCGGGCGGTGCATATCCTTTTTGGGTTATCGAACGGTACATATTTTTCAATAAATCGGTATGCCGGCATTTGTCGGCGGCGATACCCGTTAAAATAAGGCGGTATTCCTCGGTCGGGGCATCTTTGGAAAGTTCTGTGTAAAACGCGCTGTCCGCAAGCGAGGCTGTTATGTAGTGCTGAATTTGAATTAGCTCGTTATCCATATAATTATCCCTCCATATAATATCAGTATATGCATTGCCGACAGGCGGTTATGTTACTGTTTTTTTGTTGTTTACAGAAATTTAGTCGACTTTAAAAACAAAAACTGCACTATCAATTGACAAAAAACATATGATTTGATACGATAAGCTTAATCCAAATTAAAATACACTCATTAAAAAAATCAAAGGAGAATGGTTTATGAAAGAAACAGTAATGCAGTTTGGCGAGGGCGGTTTTCTGCGCGGCTTTGTTGACTACTTCTTTTTCAAGCTGAAAGAGAAAGGTCTTTTTGACGGCAGTATTGTGGTTGTACAGCCTATCGAAAAGGGTATGGTTGATGTGCTTAATGCACAGGGCGGAAAGTATAATTTGTTTTTGCGCGGTATCGACAACGGCAGGGTTGTAAACGAGCACAGCGAAATAGATATTATTTCGCGCGGCATAAATCCATACACCGATTACGGCGAATTTCTGAAACTGGCTCAAAATCCGGATTTGCGCTATATCGTATCCAATACAACCGAAGCCGGAATTGAGTATATCGGAAGCGAAAAAATCACCGACACGCCGCCGAAATCATATCCGGCAAAGCTTACGGCATTTTTGTATGAACGTTTCAAAAGCGGTCTTAACGGGTTTATCCTTTTGCCGTGCGAGCTTATTGATAACAACGCCGACAATCTGAAAAAATGCATACTCAAATACTCTGACTTGTGGAACTTGGGCGACCGATTCAAAGTATGGCTGGAAGACGAAAACCATTTCTGCAACACTTTGGTTGACCGTATTGTAACGGGATATCCGAAAGATGAGGTCAGCGAGCTTACTGAGAAAATAGGCTATGAGGACAAGCTTATCGACACCGCTGAAATATTTCATTTATGGGTTATTCAAGGTAATTTTGAAAATGAACTGCCGTTTCGCAAGGCGGGCTACAACATAGTCTGGACAGATGATGTAACGCCTTATAAAAAGCGAAAGGTACGCATACTGAACGGTGCACATACGTCGATGGTGCTTGCGGCACATTTGTACGGACTTGAAACGGTAGGCGAATGTATGAAAGACGAAACCATAAGCGCGTTTATGCACAAATGCGTATTCGATGAAATAGTTCCGACTCTTGGCGGAAGTGACGACGACAAAGCATTTGCAAATGCTGTATGCGAAAGATTTTCAAATCCTTTCATAAAGCACAAACTGCTCTCAATCGCCCTTAACTCGGTAAGTAAATTTAAGGTGCGCGTTTTGCCGTCGATACTCGAATACAACAGACTGTTCGGCAAACTTCCTGCCGCACTTACATTCAGTCTTGCGGCACTTATTGCGTTTTACAAAACCGAATTTGCAAACGATTCGGACGATATTATGCAGTTTATGAAAGATTCTGAGGCTGCCGATATACTTGCAAACGAAAAGCTGTGGGACTGCGATTTGAGTTTTATGAAAAACGATGTTGAAAATTACTGTAACCAAATCGCGCAAAAAGGTATAAAAGAGGTAATAAAATGCGTACTTTAAAAATACATCAATTTGACAATGTGGCTGTTGACCTTGACAGCGGTCACAAGGTTGCCGTTAAAGCTATAAAAAACGGTGAAAATGTTATAAAATACGGCTATCCGATAGGTCACGCAACAAAGAATATCGCCGAGGGCGAGTATGTCCATACGGACAATCTCAAAACCAATCTCGGCGACATCAAGGAGTACTCATACGAAAAAAACACAGCTCCGATACAAAAAAAGTACGCAAGCCGCACAATCAGCGCATATGTGCGTAAAAACGGTGATATAGGAATACGCAACGACATATGGATTATCAACACTGTAGGCTGTGCCAACAAGATGGCGCAGACAATTGCTGAAAAAACCGGCGCTTTGCATTTTTCGCACCCTTACGGTTGTTCACAGCTTGGCGGTGACCATCAAATCACGCAGAAAATATTAAAAGGCTTGGTACATCACCCGAACGCCGGCGGTGTGCTTGTACTCGGACTTGGCTGTGAAAACAACAATATTGCAGAGTTTAAAAAGATTTTGGGCGGGGTTGACGAAGAAAGAGTGCGTTTTCTGTCGGCACAGGACGTAGATGACGAAATTGCCGAGGGCTGTAGAATTGTACGCGAATTACAGGAAATCGCAGAAAAAGACGTGCGTACATATGTACCGCTTTCCAAGCTGAAGGTAGGACTCAAATGCGGCGGCAGCGACGGTTTTTCGGGAATAACCGCAAATCCGCTTGTCGGCAGATTTTCCGATATGCTGATTGCCGAGGGCGGCACAAGTGTTCTTACGGAAGTGCCGGAAATGTTCGGCGCGGAAACAATATTGATGAATCGCTGTGAAAACGAGGAGCTGTTCGGAAAAACAGTGGCTTTGATAAACAATTTTAAAGAGTATTTTATAAGTCATAACCAGGTAATATACGAAAACCCGTCACCGGGCAACAAAGCCGGCGGTATTACCACACTTGAGGAAAAATCGCTCGGCTGTACCCAAAAGGGGGGTATTTCGCCGGTTACCGATGTGCTTGATTACGGTGATACGGCTAAAAAGAGCGGCTTATCGCTTTTGAACGGTCCGGGCAACGATATTGTTGCGGTAACCAATCTGACCGCGGCAGGCTGTCATTTGATATTGTTTACAACAGGCAGAGGTACTCCGCTCGGCGCACCCGTACCGACGGTAAAAATATCTACAAACACCGCGCTGTACAACAAAAAACCGCATTGGATAGATTTTGATGCAGGCACGATTTTAGACGGCGAAAACCTCGACAGTGCACTGTTTGAATATGTAATCGGTGTCGTATGCGGCGAGTATACAAACAATGAAAAAAACGGATACCGCGAAATAGCAATATTCAAAGACGGTGTTACGCTGTGAGATGAGAGGTAAACACATTATTTTTAACCGAAAAAATCGGAGGAAACTCTTGTTTTGAGTATTCCTCCGATAAAACGTTTTTACCGATTTTTCTCTTTTCTTTCTCTGTGCTTTTCGATATCCGCTTTCCAATTTTCCGTAATCGGAACTCGATTTCTTATTGCACTTTGTACATTAGATACCGCCGCAAAATTCTTTATCGTACCCATACCGTCAGCCTCGTATTTTACGGCTCTGTCGGCGGATATGCCGATATCGGCGGCAACGGATACCGCATCAATATTTGCACCTAAGAACAAAAACTCCCAGCCGTATTTTTCTTTTTGCCGTTCAATCATATGTTTTACCTGTGCCAATGTGTATTCACGGCTTGCATTTTCCTGTCCGTCCGTAATTATAGCCACTATTGTTTTATCGGGAACTTCGCTGTCAATCGCATTTTTGTGTCTGTTGCCCACGTGGTTTATGGTCTTGCCGACTGCGTCCAACAGTCCTGTCATACCTCTTGCAAAATATTCCTTATCTGTTATATCTTTAATTTTGCCGATAGCCACTCTGTCGTGCAGCATTTTGTATTTGTCATCAAAAAGCACAGTTGTAATAACCGCCTCGCCGGTTTCTTTTCGCTGTTTTGCAAGCAGACTGTTGTAACCGCCTATTGTATCTTCTTCCAGACCGCTCATTGAACCGCTCCTGTCCAAAATGAATACCATTTCCGTTAGATTTTTGTTTGACATAATAAATACCTCCGTTTGATTTGATGTCTAAATTATATCATCTTCAAACGGAGGATTGGTCGCTGTAAAAGCGACAAATTATTCTGTTAATATTTTAAACGCTTTTCGTCAACTGCATCATACATAACCTCATGCACCCAACAGCGGCTGTTCAAACGCAAACAGTGTTTCGTTAATCTCGAATATATCATAATTTTGCTGTTCAATAAAATATTCTATGATAATATCGAGTTTATTGCTTTTTGAAAAGGCAAATCCGGCTCTGCCGAGCAGTTCTTTCGACTCTTTCATATTGAGTTTCAGGGCGATTATCAAGGCTATAACGGTAGTCTTTTTGGGTGTATAATCTTTTTTGCGCATTTTGGAAAACAGCTTTCGGTCAATATTTGCACACTTATATACCTCAACATCTGTCATACCCTTTTCGTCAATCATACGAAAAAGCATTTGAGAAAAGGTTTCAACCTCGGTATTCATCAATTCTTCAAGTGTTTTTTTGCTGCTCAGTGCCGCTGATTCAAATTCTGATTCAAATTTTGGCAATATACATATTGCCTTGCGCATATGTTCTAAATCAAGGTTTTGAATTGCGCTGTCTTCATCGGGTATTATTCGGCGTTTCGGCTCTGTAACAAATCTTTCGTCAATAAAGCTCTGAACGTCCGAAAACAGCTTTTCGCTTATCTGAAATGATTTTTTGTCATACACCGCAAGGTATATTTCCATTTCGTTTTGACTGAGGAAATCTTTAATTGCACGTGTTGCGATTTTTATCGCTTCCGTTTTCGGATAACCGTATATGCCCGATGAAATAAGCGGAAACGCAATTGACTCGATATGCTTTTCTCTTGCAAGTTCAAGCGAATTTTTATAGCAGGAATAGAGCTGTGTTTGCTCATTTTTCGGATCTTGTCCGTAAATCGGTCCGACAGTATGTATAACATATTTTGCTTTCAAATTATACCCATTTGTAATAACCGCTTCACCGATTGCACAGTAACCGATTTTGTTGCACGCACTTTGCATTTTCTCCGCACCCGCCGCGGAAAAAATCGCACCGCAAACGCCGCCGCCGGCGCGAAGATTGCTGTTTGCCGCATTGACAATTGCCTCAACCTCTAATTTGGTTATATCGTTTCTTATTATGTTAAAAGGCATTTATTTCACCTGATTTCCTAATGATTTACCGTACAGATAATTTTTCACTGTCACTCATTTGCGCGCAACAATGATTGTGTACGCTTGTCATACACTGAGGTTTGAACTAAACTTTAATACAAAACACGTTGGGTTTTGTCTGCAATTTGAATACCGTTATTATTTTATATCGTTATCGTCAAACAAATCACCGCATTCAGGGCAGAATTTCGGCGGATGTGCCGGATCTTCCGGTTCCCAGCCGCATTTGTCGCATTTGTACATCGGTGTGCCGGCAGGCTTTTGACTGCCGCAATTTTGACAGAACTTACCGCTGTTTGCAGTGCCGCACGAACAAATCCAGCTATTATCAGCCGGCTTAGGTTTTCCGCAGTTTGTGCAGAATTTACCGCCGTTGCCGCTTTGACCGCAGCTGCAATTCCAGCCGCTCTGTGCCGACTGCTGTGTTTGCTGCTGTGCTTGCTGCTGTGCTTGCTGTTGTCCCATAGCAAATAAGTTTTCCGCATTTATTCCGCCGGAGTTTTGCGCCATATTCATACCGAAGAAACCGCCCATCGCGCCCATACCGCTTTCGTTCTTTGCCGCATCCTGCATTGCCTGTGCCTGTGCACCCACCATATGTGCCGCCGCCATGGTAGGGTTGCGAAACGCCGCATTTCGCTGCAGCTCTTTTATCATTTTTTCGTCCTCTTCCGAGGCTTTTACGCTTGACACGCCAAACACGACAATCTCAATACCGCGTAAATCGCGCCACTTTGCCGACAACACATCGTTTAACGCATCTGCGATTTCCATTGTGTGTGCCGGAAGTGAGCTGTAACGGATACCCATATCCGAAATTTTGGCAAATGCCGGCTGGAGTGCCGTCAAAAGCTCTGTTTTCAGCTGACTGTCTATAGTTTCTCTTACATATTCATTTTCAACGTTTCCGCATACATTTGTATAGAAAAGCATAGGATTTGTTATTCTGTAAGAGTATTCACCGTGACAGCGAATTGCAATATCAATGTCCAATCCTACATTATTATCTACCACGCGAAACGGCACCGGTGACGGTGTACCGTATTTATTGCCGATAATTTCTTTTGTGTTAAAATAATATACTCTTTGGTCTTTTGCCGGTTCACCGCCGAATGTAAAACGCTTGCCGATTTCGGAAAATGTTTTTTTGATGTTTTCGCTGAGGTTACCGTAGAATATGCTCGGCTCGGTTCCGGTATCGTAAACAAATTCGCCCGGCTCGGCACAAATTTCGACCACTTTTCCCGACTCAACAATAATCATACACTGCCCGTCATTGACATTTATAATCGAGCCGTCGGAAATAATATTGTCTGTTCCTTTTTTGTTGGAGCTTCTGCCGCCTGCACGCTTTTCGCCCTTAGCAACCAAAACGTCTGCGTCCATACTTTCACAGTAAAAATAATCTCTCCACGAATCCGCAAGCACTCCGCTGAGTGCGCCCAATCCTGCTTTTAAAAGTCCCATAATAAATTTCTCCTTTCAATAACCTTGGTCATATTCTGTATTAACCATACCGGGTCCGTCAACGACGCTGCCGCACCCGACAAGGCATATTAAACTTACAATCAGCGCAAAAATCAATATCACGATTTTTTTCATAACGCTCATCCCTTCGGTAATTCTATGCGCATATCCGTATACATAATCCTCGACACAATAGCCGCCACCTCGCATCTTTTAACGCTCGCTTCGGGATAATATGTCATATACTCGTCACTGCCTACAGCTATACCTTTATTGTAAAGGTCTAATATTTCATAGCAATACTCCGTGTTCTCGCTGACATCCGGAATGTCCGTTATAGGAACATCGTTTATGTAATAATCCGACAAATCACAGCGTGAGAAAAGATATGCCATTTCCGCGCGAGTCGCTTTTTTATCCCAGTCAAAGGCAATGCCGTTTTCGATAATTCCGTTACGGTAGCAGTAATTGATATATACATCATACCAATGCTCGCCGACAGGCTCAAATGCTGTGTGCTCGCTGTATTGCTCGTCGCGTATTCTTGCGGCAATTGCCGCCGCTTCGCCGCACGTCATACCGGCATCGGGGTCAAATCGGGTGTCGCTTTTTCCGACCATAATACCGCGGTTATACACCATCTGTACATATGTACAATACCAACTGTCGTCGGAAACATCATCAAACGGGTTATCCGAAACGTCTGTATATTTGCTTGCACTAAAACCACAGTCATCGCAATAGAACATATTTGCGCCGTAAATGTCTTTTTCCTCCATACTTTCAACCAAATTGTTGTGTATTTGAACAAATTCAAAATTGTCCGCACCCTTTGCGGCAATTATTTCTTCGCGCAGTTTTTCCGTATTGAGTGTACACGGCACCATAAACTGCATATACGGTGTGTTTTCAAAAACATTATCGCCAAAACTTATGTTGTCGGAGTTTAAAGTAAAGGTTACCAGTTCGGTACAATTTGCAAAGGCTCTGTAGGCTATGTAGGTTACGGTTGAGGCAACAGTGGCATCAAAAACATTACTTCCCTCAAATGCACTTTCGTTTATCGTTTCTATACCGTCTTGAATGTAAACCGTTGAAATACCCAAATCGAAACAAGTCCTTGCGCCGACCTCCTTAATTTTTATACCGTCGATTTCACTCGGAATATCAACTATGTCACTGCCGTAATAAGCCGTTATCACGCCGCTGTCGGGAACGTATTCAAATATTCCGTCCTGTGACATTGTATTGGTATAAGGAAACATTTCAGCGTTCTGTTCTGCCGTACATACCGGCGTTGAAAGCATTAGTAACATTGCTGTCAGTACTGCCGTTTTTTTCATATTTCTATCCCTCCTTAATCACATTATAAATATGTTTTATAAATATACTTATAATCATATGCACTTCTGAGCGGTTTCAAACAGCGGAAGTCGTCAAGCAACATTAGTTTAACCCTTTCGGAAGATTTACGCATAATAAACGAAAGAGCTTTGTCGGAATCTATGCTGGCGATATTTACCTCGTTGACACCCTTTTTCAGCGGCATATCTTCACTGATTATTACCCCTTTCAAGCTTCCGTCAGAACCGTAATACGCCATTACAAAAGTAACATTCATATCATTTGACGAGTTTATGTTTATAATCCCGCTCGAATCCTCGGAAACTGTAATATCCTGTTTTAAAGCTGTCATTTTGATTTTTGACACAACGCTGTCCGAACCCAATTCCGTAATTGCTTGGCTCTTGCCGTTCACTTTGATAGTATTTGCACCGAAAATTTGATTTTCGCCGGATTGTTCTATCTTGAGTACCAGTGTATAGTTTTCGTCTGCTTTTGCCTTTGTATCTTCGGCAAGCGGATTTTTGCCGTCAGTTTCGGCTGACCAGTATGTATCTGCCGAAACCGAGAATTTATCCCCGACTGCCGTTATGTCGCTATACTTTGCAAGTACGTTTCCGTCAGTCGGTGCATCAAGTGTTACACCGATATTATTGATAATGTGAACCGTAAACGTCATAACCTGTGCACCCCGTCTTTTTATATCGGTCATACGTTTGCCGTTGAGGGATATGTTCATATCGTCGTTGGCGGCAAAACCATCGCCTTTCAATACGACATTAACCGTATAATCACTGTCCGTACTGAGTATGTCTGTGTCTGAAAGCTTGTTTATGTTACTTACAGTATCTCCCTTGTACCACGTTGTGCCGGTAACGGCATAGCCTGCGGTTTCAGGTACGGAAAAAGCAATATCCGACACCGAATCACCGTTATCTATACCGTCCATTTTCACCGTAACATCTTTTATAAGCTGACTTTTCCAAACCGCCGTTGCTACCGCACCGTCAGTAATTTTTACCGGAATTTCCTTTTTTGGGTCCGGATAATAGAGCACATCGTTATACCGCCATGCAAAAAACTCATCATCGGTCTTTGTAAACGTACATTCCGGAAAATATATGTCCTTATCCAAGTCCGCATATACACTTTCCTGTGTTCCCGTACCGCCGCCGGCATCAAATGTCATTTCCGTACCTTCACCGGGTGTTCCTATTAAAACGCCTGCCAAGTAATATTTTCCTTCATTGTTTATACAAGTTAATGCTGCAGAGTTCTTTCCGTCACATGTTATCGTCACATTTTCCGGCAATATGACATTATCTTCCGTCAAAAGACATATATCAACGATATAAGTGCCGTCTTTTTCAAAGACATCGTTTGATTTGAGATTTTCCTGCAAGCTGTTTGAAGGATGCCACTTTCTGAATTTTACTTTCGTTTTGTCAATTCCGCCGCCGGCTTTTATTCCGTTGCCGGTTAAAGTCATACCTTTCAATGCGTCCTCAACGGAAAATCCCGTAATAAAATTGGGAATTTCCAACACTCCGTTTTTAAAGGTTGTAAATGAACTTCCCTGTACAAAACCGCACAGGGTACATTTATTTGCGCTGTATGAATGGTCTTCATCGCCCATATCCTTTTCGCAGTTACAGATACATTTATGTTTGTACATCGAAATAGGAACATACGCACTTGCTTTCGGAGTTACCGTAACCGCGGCGGTATCGGTTTGCACAGTTCCGCGCAGTCCGACGACCTTGCAGTATATATTATTCGTTTTTTTGATATTGCAGTTGAAATTTTCGATTTTCAACGTGGAAGTTTTTGCACCGGAAACTTTCGCGCCTGTTAATAAGTAATTATCATTGTCAGTGATAATGTTGTTGTCATCTCCATACCAAATATATTCCAACCCCGCACCTGTTGCCGCAACCGAAAATTCCACCGTATCACCGCAGTTAATGCTTTTGCTTTCCGGCTGTTTTGTTATTTTGGTAATTAAGCTGTCCGCCACCTCGTATCCGCAGTCGGCACAGGTTCCGTCTTTGACGGTTACATCGTGTTTTTTCTTGGTCTTGTAAAAAGCATAATCGTCGCTTGAGGTACAGCCAATCCAGTGACACTCCGAATCACTTTTGTATCCGACTGACGATATGTGCAAGTGATTCCCTTCCTGATTAAAGTAAATGGCATAGTTTAAAGCGCCGTCAGCACTTTCTTTGATCAATTCTTTGTATTCACCGACGCTTATCGTAAAGCTTGGGTCAAAAGTTACGGTATCGCTGTTTGGCTTGACGGCTATCGTATACATATATGTTGTGCCGCTTTTAAAACAGCGTTCATTCTCGGGCAAAAAATTTTCTTCGTCAATCATACCGTTAAGCGTGTCGTTGTCCGTAAAAAATCTTTCCGTATCCAATTCATACCACATTTGAAACAGCATATAATCCGAGCTTTCCTTAGCTGATGCAAATTTCAATTTTGTATCAACCGACGGTGTTATGTCACCTGTGAGTGCAATGTTTTTTATCACCGTTGCCGCATTCACAGCCGGAACAGCAGCCGACATAATGCACAGCGTTAAAAGCAGTACGGCAATTTTCTTTATTTTCATAGTTTCACCCTCCAAAATTCCGGTTAAAAACTTCCGCCTCTGCCGCCGTGGTGTTTTCCGGACGAGGACACGTGTCCGCCGGAATTTGATTTCGGCTTTGCTGTTTTTGTCACAGTGCTGTACAGGAATATATCCCTTGAAGTCGAAAGTTTCATACTGCCCGGTTTCATATAGTTTGCGGCATAATTGTTTTCAACCGCCGTTTTCATTTTCCTCAGCTTTGCGTTCATCATAATAAACGCCAAAATCAGCGGAATAAGCAGTGCACCGCCGATAACAAAGCAAACATATTCCGTACTCATTTGTTTTTCGTCAAACGGCTCGCCTTGAGCCGCCATTTTTAAAAGCTCATCACAATTGTCGGCGTAAAGCTTAATTGCGGTGTAATAATCTCCTTCTTTAAGTGACGGCAAAATCATTTTTTCAAGATATGCAAGTCCGTTATCGTTGAAAATTTCCTCACCGCTGCCGTGTGTGGTGAAATGGTAAAGCCTTTCGTCGGCGGCAATATAGAGCATTATTCCGTCCGCATTATCGCCGTAACCGTATAATGTGTAATCGTACAGGTCATCTGCCGTATTTTGAGCATCTGCTCCGGACATATATTTCTCCGTATACACCGCCACATCGAAATTGTATTTCAGGCGCACCTCTTCGAGCTGATTTGAAATTTCATTAAACTGGCTTTCCGTAAGATATTCCGCCCCGTCTGTCACAGGCGGGTTGTTAAATTCCGCAAAAGCCGTTGCCGCCGATGTTACCATCATAAGCATAATAAAAAATACCGAAACTGTTTTTTTCATATTCATATCGTCACCCCTCAATGAAGCAAAAAGTAAGCCGCAACCGCTGCCGCGATATACGCCACTCCCGCAACTTTCGCAAAATACTTCCATTTCTTGCCCTTGTCGACCGGATATTCACCGACAACTTTTCCTGTCTGTCCGTTAATCGCAAACTGATACATCTTGTCAAGATACTTTATGTTCAGCATCCACACCGGAAGGAGCGAATAGCGTATTTTGCCGCCCGAGAAATCAATTCTGGTTTGTTCCGGCACTACCGATTGATAATTCTGTGTTGTTTCTTTAAAAATTGCGGTGGTTGAATTTTTTACACGCTCGTTTGCTCTGTCAATGCTTTCCTCAGCCGTCACATCGTATTTATCCGCCAAATATCCGGCAAGATATGCACCGTTAAACTCCACAGCATCATCATACTTAAACGGTTCGACCGCCTCCATATATGTGTCGTCGGCTTTTTTTGAACCGTCAACCGGAATATTCGCAAATCCGACACTGCCGCTTCGGTAAAGCTTGAAATGCTCTGTTTTGGTGTAGTTATAGTCGGAATCACTCCACGCCGATATACGCTTTGCATTGTAGGAAATTGAGGCGTTACAGTCACAATCGAACATCCAAAACGGAACATAAATACCTGACATTTCCTCTATTTTCTTTTTATTCTTAAATTCGTCAGGCAGAAACGGAGCGTTTTTGAAATCCGCCTCAAAAGCCGCCATTGCCGCTTTTTTATCAACCTTAAAAGGAATTATGTAGTCCGGACGAAGTGTTCCTTCAAACTGTCCCTTAACAATGGTGGCGTTTCCGCAGTAAGGGCATACTGTTGCACCCAATGTGTCATCGCCGGTAATTTCCGCGCCGCACGACGGACAGGAATAATCGGAAAGCGTGACATCGCCGGTGTCTTCATAGTTTCGAGGTTCGTAATGTTCCCAGTCGAATTTGGAAGAACCCTGTGTTTCCCCTTGTGCCTCGTCTATTTGCTGTATAGCATCAATCGGAAAGGAATTTCCGCATGATTCGCAGTTAAGCTCATCGCCTTTGAAAATCAGCGAATCTCCGCAGCACGGACACTTGTAATTTTGAATTGTTTCCATAAATCGTTTACCCCCTTAATTTTCATTACAGATTTGTTATTAAGACTTTCGCAAATTTTAAATTGTGCATAACGTCGTACCGCAGACAAAGCTGTTGCCTGAAATCTGTATATATTGATTATATACTATTTTTCAGGCTTTGTCACTAAATTTTTACTGCAAAAGTACAAAAATAAATGTATCAGTCTGCCGGCATTTTGTCTGTAGTCCGTTTTCATATATTTAATGCGTTTTTTTTGTTTTATACAGGAAAAATTTTATACGGAACAAATATTGCTTATGCGATGTCTTAAATCGTGCATGGTGAATACGGTTTGACTTTTGCGGATGAATGTGAAATTTGAAATACCAGAAATTACAGCTTGCAAAAGTGAATAAAATAGTGTATCATACGAATTGTGGTTGACATAATGTCAGAGTTTAAAGCGACAAATATAGAAAACAAGGGTATATGACGAGTCAATTCTCTGGATTATGTAAACAACCGATAGCATATCAACAAGCGACAAACAAGGAGGAGCAATCTAAATGAAGAGTATTAAAAAAGTTATTGCGTCTTTACTGGCAGCCGCATCTTTGGCAGGTGCAATTCCGGCATTCGCCGCATTGCCTGAGGACGTTGCCGGTACGAGATACGAAGAGCCTGTGCAGGTTTTGTCGGCACTTGGTATTATGGTCGGCGACAAGGATACCGGTCTTTACAGACCGAATGATACCATTATCCGTTCGGAAGTGGCGAAAATGGCAATCCACGCACTGGGACTTGAAGATGTAGCGGCATCGTCAAGTCAAAGCTCGAATTTCCCCGATGTGCCGGCGGACCACTGGGCAACGGGATATATAAATGTGGCGGCATCACAGGGCATTGTTATCGGTGATGAAAAAGGAAATTTCCGTCCGGACGATAAAATCACTTATGCTGAGGCAATGACAATTATGGTCAGGGTTTTGGGCTTTGAGCCTGTATCGGAAACAAGAGGCGGTTTCCCGTCGGGATACATCGTACTCGGTGCCGAAGCGGGACTTAACAAAAATGTTACTGGCAGTGCAAACGAGCCTATATCGCGCGGTAACGTTGCATATATGACCTACAACGCATTGACGGCGAAAATTATGGAGCAGACGGGTTTTGGCAGCAATACCACATATGAAGTGGTTGACAAGACTCTTTTGGAAGAAAAGCTTGATGTGACAAAGGGCAAGGGGCAGGTTGTTGCAATTCCCAATTCAAGCATTACAGGCAGCAGCACCCTGAACGACGGACAGGTAAAAATCGGTGATACAATATATGAAACGGCGTACAATATGAACAGCCTGCTCGGTTACAACGTTGAGTTTTACGCAAAAGAAAACGAAAACGGTGATGACGAAATTATTCTTGCAATGCCGCAGAAGGATAATAACGCAACACTTGAAATAAGTGCGGATTTGTTTGACAGCGTGACTGAAAAGTCGGGCAACAAGGCAATTTCGTATTTCAAAAGCGAAACCACAAGCAAAACGACAACAGCCGAGCTTAACGATAAAGCAATTCTTGTATACAACGGCAAGAATGAGCAAATGAGCGATGCACTTTTGAATATTAAGGACAAAGCCGGCAATATGATTTTGCTCGACACAGACAAGGACGGCAAATACAACATTGTATTTGTTACGGAATATACAAATATGGTTGTTGAAGAGGTTACCTCAAGCAACAGAATTGTTGACAAGTACGGCGCACCGTCGCTTAAGCTCGATAAGGACGATACGTCAATAAGCTTCAGAATTACAAAGGGTCTTGAGGAAATAGAGCTTTCCGACCTTAAGGAGTACGATGTACTTTCAATTGCGGCAAGCCTTGATAAGGAGCTTTATGATATTACGGTTACAAATAAGTCGGTAACGGGTAAGGTTACGGAAATGGACGACGACGGCGTGTATATCAACGGCGAGCATTACGAAATTGCCGCAAATTACACTCAGTCCGTAAAAATGAATGATGAGGGTACTTTCTACCTTGACATTGAAAATAAGATTGCGGCTGTTGATAATTCGGCTACGGCAAGCAGTAACTATGCGTACCTTATGAGAGCACACATTTCCACAGATGCGGAAAAGGCTAACTTTAAGCTGTTTACGAAAGAGGGAAAAGAGGTTGTGCTGGAGGCTACCGATAAAATCAGATTTAACGGTAAGTCGGGACAAAATGCGCTTGATGTTGTGAACACGCTTTTGAACGGCAAGTCAAGCGTTGAAAAACAGCTTGTGACGTTTGAAACAAATTCGGACGGTAAGCTGGTTACGCTGAATACGGCTGTGGATAATACGTCAACCGGAGCGGTAAACGAAAATGTGTTCACTAAGAATTATGTTCTGACCAACGCGGTATTTAATGCAAAGCTGAGCAAAATCGGTAATATCACAATTGATGAAAACACTGTAATATTCGATATTCCGAGTGATGCGACAAGTTCGGACGATTATTCTATAGCAAAGATTTCTATGTTTGAAGATGAATCAAAGTATGATGTGATAGTATTTGACAGGGAAGATGATTTTACGGCAAAGGCTATCATAGTAACAAATGCGGACTTTATGACAAATGCGGATTCTTCGATTGCGGTTGTGAGCAAGATTTCAAGCTCTACAAATTCCGACGATACCACAACCGATAAGCTGTACGCGTTTGCGGACGGCAAGGAAATAGTTCTTACCGCAGAGGATAAGGGTATACTTGTAAAGGGTAAGGGCGAGAGCTTGGAAAACGGCGATATTATTCAATACAAGACTAACGCAAACGGTGAAATTGCAAGTATCAGAGTATTGTTTAATATAGATGATAAGAATACTGAGATGTCGGCAACACCGGCTGAAAATCTGCACACCGTATACGGCAGAGTAACTCAGAAATTCGCTTCTTCAATGAATGTAACCGTAAACGGCGGTGACGTTATAAACTTTGTTCTCGGCAAAGACGTGACAGTGTACACTGTTGATACGGCAAAGAACAAAAATAACATCACAGTCGGCACAACAGGCGACATTCAAAAGTATGACGAAGAAGAAGGCAACAGAGTATTCGTTAAGATTTATAAAGACGAAGTACAGGAAGTTGTTATCATCAAATAGTCCTCCCACAGACCATTGTGCAGTAAATATCTTCTCGGAAATGGGGGTAACCCCGTTCGGCAGGCTTGCGTTTTGCGCAAGCCTGTTGTTTTTTTGAAAAAACAATTTTTTTGCAAAAAGGTATTGACAACGAACAAAATTTTTGTTATATTATATACACAAACAAAAATTCGCTAAGAGGTGATTTTAATGAATGAAAAGAGAAAATATGTTCTTGTAAAGGAATACGGCTTTTTATTGCTTGCCGCGGCGTCGGTGCTTATATATTTTATGCTTACGGCATTTACACCGATTAAAACCGAGGCGGATAAATCAAATGTCGGCGAATATTTTGTAATTGTAAAAAGCGGAGATACAATTTGGAAGATTGCAAAAGAGAACAATCCGAAACAAAAAAACGTTCGCAGTTGGGTGGACGAAATTATGGAGTATAACAATATGTCCGATTCAAATGTATATCCGGGTGAAAAAATCATTTTACCTGTATAATTGTAGCGAAACAGGTTTTGCGGCATATGCTTTTTAGCGGTGAGAAATACTCATTGTTAAAATAGAGCACTGCAATTTTGCGGTGCGGCTAAATATCATTTTTTCCACAACACCGTGCAATCCCCCTTGTACGGTGTTTTCCCGTTATAAGGGGGATTGTGCTGTCAGGGATTTGGGGAATATTTGTCGTAAAAATATATTTTGATTTGTATAAACTCTTCAATGAGCCGCAGAAGTCCGTACAGCTTGGCGCGGTCCTCAAATTCTTTTCTGTCGGCGGGCAAGGGTTGTTTCTTCATACTGTTGTCGAGTTGTTTGAATTTTTTCATTAATTTTCTGCCGGCATCACCGGTGTTGATGGTGTGGTAAACTTGCGCTACCAAAGCCAGAAAATCGGATATATGCTGTGCGGTAAAGGGTGTAGTTTCGATATTTTTCACGCTTTTGTGCATTTCGTATAAAATCCAACACTGCTTATCACGCATACGTATATATTCCATATCGTATACGTCATCGGTCCCGAATTGGTTGTTGTAATTTTCAGCCGCAACATTTTTTGCAATTCGTATGTGATTTTTCAAGTCAATAAAACAGTCGTCTATTTGGCGGAAATTATCGCGGGTGAGCAGATTTTCGGAGGTTTGCAGTAATATTTCGCGTATACGGTTGTCGGCAGAGGCTTTGAGCTGTTCGATGTAGTCGGTATCCTTTCTCAGGTGCAGATTTGCGGTTATACCCACTCCGACACCCGTAACGAATATTATAATTTCGTTGCATACAGTGTGGACGGTCATATTGCCGCTTGACAGAAAATGTGACATCAGAACGGGACAAATGGTCATAGCGTTTTGCCAGTTAAACAGTTGACATATGAGTATATATACTGCCAGGTATATCAAAAATGCAGTCATTGTATAGCCGAATATGCCGAACACCGCGTATGAAATGACAAGCGAAACGATAAATGCCGCAATTCTGCCTGCGGCGGTTCTTACGGTTTCTTTTTTGGTTGGCTGTATGGTCAGAATAGTCACGATTCCCGCCGATACTTCAAAACTGAGTTTAAGGGCGGTTGCGATTGCGATGGCTATACTTGCCGCGACTGTGAATTTGACTGTATTGAGTATAACTTTTTTGTTTAATATTTTCACGTGCAGTTCTCCGTTTCAGTATAAATTGTATATTCATATTATACATTAACAGGCAAATATTTTCAAGTGCGGCGTGCTTTGCGGTTGAAATGCCGGAATACTATAAATAT
Organism: uncultured Lachnospiraceae bacterium; assembly: GCA_964422725.1. Lineage (GTDB taxonomy): Bacteria > Bacillota > Clostridia > UBA1381 > UBA1381 > CAKSNH01. The sequence goes on along the minus strand of CAYRCC010000013.1, from coordinate 2,792 downwards.
TCCTGATTGAGCCGGTTTATATGCGTATTGTGTTAAAGACGAATAAAAAAACAGACAAACTCAAAACGAGCTTGTCTGTTTTTTTTACACAGAATAAATCAACCCAACTTAGCGAGCTTAAGTGCCAATTGAGATTTCTTTCTGGCAGCATTATTCTTATGAAGAATACCGTTTGAAACACCCTGATCCAACTTTTTAACAGCTTCGTTAAAAGCGGTTTTTGCAAGGTCTTTGTTACCGTCAACAACGGCAGCCTCAAACTTTTTAATGCTTGTTTTCAATGCAGTTTTGTGCATTTGATTGATAAGAGTTTTCTTTTCGATAACCTTTACTCTTTTCTTTGCAGACTTAATATTAGGCATAGTCTTCACCTCCAACAAAATAAAATCATAATACTTAACTATTCTATCACGTCATAAACAAAAAAGCAAGCATTTTTTTGTGTTTTTTCAAAAAAAGTTCTTAAAATTGATAAAGAAATATATTTATTTGAAAAAAACGGCTGATTATTTGCGGTATTGCCGAACAAAGTTGACGATTGAATCTGCGGTTTTGTCGTTTCCGGGCGAACAGTCTAGGCATAGGTTATAGTTGCTTTTTTCGCCCCATTTGCGGTTTGAAACGACACTGTAGTATTCGCCGCGCGCTTTGTCGCTGACGGCAATTCGCCGCACCGCCTCATCGTGAGTATCGTTATATATATTCATAATATTTTCAACTTTGTATTCCAAAGGTGCATACAAGAATATTTTTATAACGTTTTTGTAATTTCTTAATATATAATCTGATGCACGTCCGACGATTACAAAGGATTGGTTTTGCGCAAGCTGTGTGATGATTTCGTTTTGTGCCAGAATGGATTCACGCTTTGCATCAAGCGAAAGGTACAGCGAATAGTTGTCCTGCTCATTTGCGTTTTTTGCATAATTTTTGTCAAGACCGCGCCGCTGTGCTTCGAGCATTGACAATTCCTTGTCGTAAAACTTTATGCCGAGTCTTTCGGCAACGATTTTGCCTATCCTCTTCCCGTTTGTACCGTGTTCGCGGGATATTGTGATAATCAGATTTTCGCTTTTGCCGGATACACTGTCCGATATGGAATTTATTTTACTGTTTTGCGCTTGTTTCAGAAATGCGAACGCAAATATACAGGTCAGAATTTCGGCAATGGGAAATGTCCACCATACGAGCTTGAGTACATCGGCAGAAAGTGTGAAAAGGTATGCGATTGGGAATACAAACACAACCAGTCGTAAAAAAGCCAGTATCAGCGGTTTTGCGGCGTATCCCAAAGCCTGGAGTATTCCCTGTACGGCTACGGTGAACCCCATAAATATGAAGCCAAGACTTGCAATTCGCGTTGCGCGGGCGCATATATCCACCAGCGCCGCCGATGAACCGCCGGATAATGCAAAAAGCATAGACAGCGGCTGTGCAATAATTTCAAACAGCACAGTTATTACCGCAGTAGCGATAAGTGTGTCGGCGATACCGTATTTAACACATTCGTTTGCGCGTGTTTTGCTTTTCATACCATAATTGAAGGATAAAATTGTAATAATGGTATTGGACAGTCCGAAAGCCGAAAACAGCGCGATTTGCTGAATTTTGTAGTATATGCCGAAAGAGCCTACCAATACTGTGGAATCGGCATTTGCCATACCCAGTATGGCGTTCATACCTGCCATCATTACCGATAAAAGTGCCTGCATCAGAGCGGCTGATATACCTATTTTATAAATTCCGGCTATTATATTTGCTTTTGGTTTTATATATTTTGGGTTTGCACCTATCTCTTTGTTTAACAGATAATGAAATGTCATAGCCGCAAAGAGTGAAATGAACTGTCCGATTACTGTTGCCCAAGCCGCGCCGTCAACACCCATATTCAGCGGAAAAATGAATATATAGTCCAAAATGATGTTTGCCGCCGCGCCGGAGATTTGCGCTATGGTGGAGCAGAGCGTTTTGCCGGTTGCCTGAAGAAAACGTTCATATATGGTAAATCCTATAGAGCCCAAGGAAAAACACGTGCATATTGATAGATATGACGAACCCATAGCCAGAATATCGGCATCGTTTGTAAATATACTTATAAAACGTTTGGATAAGAAAATGCCGAAAATCAAAAAGAATACATATATTATAAAGCTTAGAAATATTCCGTTTCCGGCGGTTTGATTAACTTTTTCGTGATTTTTTTCACCCAGGCTTTTTGACAAAAGTGCATTCAAGCCGACACCGGTTCCGACGCCTATTGCAATAATCATAATCTGAATCGGAAAGGCAAGCGTAAGTGCTTCGTTTGCGGCAGCACCTATTCCTTTGATGTTTGCGACGAATATGCTGTCAACAACATTATAAAGTGCTTGCAGTACCATTGAGATTATCATCGGCAGTCCCATTTTCCAAAATAACTTTTTCAGCGGTTCGACCGCCATTTTGTTTTGTTTCATTAATAGATTACCTCCTTGATTTTGCGCAAAAAAATATGCGTAAGTCCAAAGTCCGGACTTACGCATTTCTGCTACTCGACATAATATTTATTTGTTTATATTCTATCACATATTTATGAAATTTGCAATTGGTAAAAAATTAAAAAGATGTATGCGGCGGAAACTATGAAAATATGCAATAACGCAATATTTCAAAATAGCTACATATTATATATATGGCAATTCAATGATGTTCGGCAAAATTGCGGCACAGAGCTGCTGTGCAATATTGCTGTGTCGAACGGCAATTCGGTGCGGTTCGTATGTGCAAACTGCACAAAGAGTGAAAAAGCCGAA
>CAYRCC010000012.1:0-51874 GCA_964422725.1 uncultured Lachnospiraceae bacterium | reverse complement strand
ATTGTTATTGGGGCGAACTTTACGGAAGTATCAATATGGCAGAAATCAGCGATGGTGCAATAACACCTGAACACGCTGATTATTTACGCCAAAAATATTTGTGGAGGTAATGTTATCTCTTTAAAAATCAAGCAAAATTTGAGGAGTTTGCAAAATGAAATTAAAAAATGCCTTTTATCAAATTACAATAAGCGAGGATAAATCATATAAAATAGGGGCTTTGAAAAACCGCTACTATGATATTGAATTTAACCCTCAAAATTATACCAAAGAGGATTTGTATAAGGTTCTTTGCATAGATGTAAAAGGAAAAAATTCTTATCGATTGTCATTGGTTGGAGATTGTTATACAAGTTTGGAGAAGTGTGCCGTTTTGGAAGATAGTAAGCTTGTAATTTTGCAAAATTGGGATTTATATGTATTTGATTTGGAAAAACGTGATATTGCCGAATATCACAATGTTGAAAATACAGGTTGTAATTTCTGTATTTATAAAACATCCGACGGATATATTATTTACGGCGAGATTGAAATTCAAAAGTTAGATTTTAATTTTAATCAAGTATGGTCATTTTCGGGCAAAGATATTTTTGTAAGTATAATCGGAAGAAAATCTTTTGAAATTGATGGAAATATAATAAAATTATATGATTTTCAAGATAACTATTATAAACTTGATTTTGACGGAAATGAAATATAGTAAAATAAACTAAAAGGAGAAACCTATGCTAAAATTTATATGTTACCCAAAATGCACAACCTGTCAAAACGAGAAAAAGTGGCTTGATGACAACAAAATCGAATATGAACTTCGTGACATAAAAGAAAACAATCCCACGTTTGAGGAATTATTCGACTGGCACAAAATCAGCGGACTGCCACTCAAAAAATTCTTTAATACATCGGGGCTTTTATATAAGTCAATGAACTTAAAAGACAAACTTCCTAAAATGAGCGAGGACGAACAATTAAAACTTCTTGCAACCGACGGAATGTTGGTTAAGCGCCCGCTTTTAGTCGGCGATGATTTTGTTTTTGTTGGATTTAAAGAAAAAGAGTGGATTGAAATATTATAAAAAATTATAAGTTGTGAGTCAATAGACTTGCAACTTTTTTATGCGCAAAAAACTTGCAATAAAAATATTGATTTTTCGACAATTTCATTGACTATTCGACCTCTATGTGATATAATTTTATCAGTAAATAAAGAATGATTTTCTGTGAAGGGATGAAATAAATGACAGTTACTTATACAAAACTGTGGCACCTGCTTCTTGATAAAGGGATGAGAAAAAAAGACCTGCAACAAGCGGCAGAACTTACAAATCACACAATGTTAAAGCTTCGTAAAGACCAAAATATTACAACCGAAACCATAGGTAAGATATGCAAAGCATTGGATTGTGATATGAACGACATTATGGAATTTGTTGAGAATTAAACCGAATGGAGCAGATATATGAATAAAGTCTATAAACTAGGTGAATTGTTTTGCGGACCGGGCGGTATCGCTTGCGGAGCTATGAAAGCCAAAAGCGATGATGGCAGTGCAACCTCCTCCTATCATATGCTGAAAGGAATAACAAACTATGGTAAAGGAAAATGCTATTTTTGATAAAGAACAACAGTTAAATGATGATTTGACAGAATCATTTGATTTTGATGCGTTGGAGGAAAAGCTCCAGAGTCAATTGGAAGAAGAACTTGCAGATATGCAGTTTCTTGCAGAAGAAAAAGAAAAAATCGGAAATCCGGATAACTTGGGTAATGTTATCATGGATGTTGTGTGGGAACAATTTTTAAACCAAATTGCAGTTACCGCAGGCGAGGATTTCATTAAAGAAAATAGAGGACTTCATCTTGATTTGAGAAAAGAGGCTCATATCCAAACTACAGAAAATTTTGCAGAAGGTAAGATTGCAACGCATAATACTGAAATTGATTATCAGCAGAGGTACGACGATTGGCAAAGTAATTTTCAAAAGGACCCTAATATTGAACACAAAACAAGTAATTATAGATACAACGAGGAGCAACAAGTATGGGAGAAACACGATACAAGAAGTGATTCTTGGAAGAAAGTATTGAACAAGGATGCTCGTGCAGATTTTGATAAAGGTAGACCTACTGGCAATAATGCTGCAAATACAAATATGGACCATACTGTTTCTGCAGGTGAGATAATTCGTGACCCAGCAGCAAATGCACACATGACTCGTGAGGAGCAAATTGCATTTGCTAACAGTGAGAAAGACCTTAATTTGATGGATTCTGCAGCCAACCAGTCTAAAGGCGATTCTACGATGTCTGAGTTTCTGGATAGTGAAAGAGATGGCAAGAAAGCGGCAGAACGCTTTAATATAGACGAGGAAGAACTTCGCAAGAAGGATGCAGAGGCTCGCGAAGAATACGAAAAACAGAAAAAAGAAGCAGAGCAAAAGTCTATCGAAGCCGGAAAAAAATCACGAAAAGAAGAAGCTTTCCGTATTGGTGGAAAGGCACTCCGTGCAGTCCTTATGCAATTGTTGGCTGAACTTGTTAGAGAAATTATTGCTAAACTCGTCAAGTGGTTTAAGTCATCCAAGAAAGCCTTGGATACTCTGTTGGATAGTTTAAAAGAGGCCATCCACTCTTTTATTGGAAAAATGAAACAGCATCTCATCAATGCCGGAAACACATTGTTTACCACTGTTGCCACAGCAATTATCGGACCAATCGTTGGTACGATTAAGAAAGTGTGGATTATGTTGAAGCAAGGATGGAGTTCTCTCAAGAATGCGATTGCGTATATTAAGGAGCCTGCAAATAAAGGTAAGCCTATTGGAAGGCTTTTAATGGAAGTCGGTAAAATCGTTATAGCAGGTATGACGGGTATAGGCGCAATGTTACTTGGAGAAGTGATTGAAAAAGGCTTGATGACTATCCCTGTTTTTGCTGTAAAAATACCTTTGCTTGGTAGCTTGGCAAATATTCTGGGCATTTTCCTTGGTGCCGTTGTTGCAGGTATAATCGGTGCAATAGCAATTAACATCATAGAAAAACAGATTGAAAAAAGCATGAAACGTGAGAATCTCGATGCCCAAATTGAAAAAGGAAATGAAATCTTAAAAACGCAACACCAAATACAAATTGTAAACGAAGTTTTGCTCGATAGAGATAAAGAAAATGCCCAGTCTAATATTTCGGGAAGACATCAAGAAGCGGCCTCTATTATGAAGGATGCATATGGAAACATTATGGAGGATTTTGTTGAAGATTTTTCCGAAAATGAATATTCACCAATACTAGATGAAGAAGATGTAAGTATTATCAATGAAAGCAATAAATCAAGCACTGACTTAGATGATATACTTGAAGGGTTGGAGTAAGGAGGAAAACGAAAATGAAAAAGTGGTTCATTTATGTTTCAGTAGTCGGATTAGCGGCAGGTGTCGTCTGCTGGTTATGCAAAAACGGTAAAACAAATACTGCTACATCCCAAACGGTAGATAAAAAGGCTGATTTTGAAACTAACACTCAAGAGAAAGAAAAATCTCAGAACAGCAATGTTGTTGAGGAAATGTATCAAGCGAAGAGTGAAAGTGTGCAGGCTGTTTATGAAAGACATTCTGAAGCCGGTTCTATCATGAAAGATGCATACAGCAACATTATGGAAGATTTTGTAGAAGACTTTTCAAACGAAAATGATACGAACGCAAAGGACGAAAATAAAGAGGTTATTATCAATAACGAATCTATTTCAGTTATGAAGGAGATTGATTCGATTTCTGATGAATTGGATGACCTGTTAAAGTAGGAGTGTAAATTATGAATGAGATAGCTATTAAAAGACATAGCTTTGATTTGGCAAAAAATCGTTTGAAGGAGTTTTCAGAGAAAACAGAGGCTGAACTCGAAATCGATAAAGTTCGAACAGATGGTGGATTTTTGGGTCTTGGTGACCATAAGGTAACCGGATATGAGTTGAACAGAAGACTTGAAACTATCCAGGAGCATTTTATTGCTGTTAATACAACAAACAATAAGGTAATTAAGGAGTTCCGAGAAGTTTATAACGCACTTGATGTGCTTGATAAGGATTACATCACAAGCATTGTTGCCAATGTTAAAGCCATAGAAAAAACCAGCAATGATGTCAGAGTGCAACAAGGAACATTGAAACAGCATAATGAAAAACTTGCAAATCAGCAAAGTAAATTGGATGCACATCAAGCGGAAATAGAAAAGAACGTAGCAAACATCTCAAAAATTGTTGCCGCGTTAAAAGTTTTCAAGGAAAAACTGGAAGGTTATAAGCATCTAACTGATATCGACAAAATTTGGAATGATTGCAAGAGTATACAGAACGAAATCAGAGTAGTGTCAGATAGCATTACGAAGTTTTCCAAGAAAACAACAGAAGATATTGCAACAGCTAATAATAAAAATAAGGCTTTGTCAGATCAGGTAAATAGAGATATTCTTACTCTTCGTAATGAAGCAAAATCGTTTAAAGAATTTTTTTCTGATTTATCTGAAAAACTTGAATCCAATGCGAATTTGTTGGATAGCCAGATTCCTGTAATAAAGGAAATAGATTCATTTACAGAACAATTAAAAAAACTCACTCACATTGATGATGTGGATGCTATGTGGGACGATATAAACAAGGCAACGGAGAAATTTACAACTGTCGAAAATATTTTGCAAAATATCGAGGCGGATGTTCTGCAGATGCAAAATCATTTAGAAGAAATAGATTCCTTTGTTGCTGTTTTGAGTGGCTATACTCACCTGCAAGATATTGATAATATGTGGGATGACTTAGATATTTGCAAAAAGAATATCGAAAAAATCAATGCAAATATCCAAACGCAGCAAAATGAATTAAATAGTCTTGCGACAACAAGTAAGAACCATACCGACTCTATTGATGCTCTGTCTAAAAAAATGGCGGCGGCAGAAGAATATGCGGTAGATAGCAGAAATCTAATTACCAAATTGGAGACTTTTAGAGAAGAGGTATCTGCCCTTAATCACTTGATGGAAGTTGATGAGATTTGGAAACAGGCCGGAGAACACCAAACTCGTATAAACCGAGTAGAACAGAAATGCAGGGCTAACACCGATAAATTGAGCGGAATCTCTCATTTGGATGATGTCGATGGTATGTGGAACAATGTCGAAGAACATACATCTAAACTCATAAAATGTGAAAAAAGAGATGAGGAACTTGCTGACGCTATTCAGAAAAATAAGGAAGAAGTAAATGAGAATATCGCAGAAACGGTACGAATTGCCAATGCAGCTATTGAAACTTTAACAAAGAAAGTTAAATATGCATATTGGATTGCCGGAGGAACTGCAGGTTTGGCAATAATTGAGTTAATTTTGCTTCTGGTGTGAAGGTGATATGATGGATAAGTATGGTCAAGCATTACTTAACAATGCTTCTAAATTGGATGCTGTTACAGATGCTTGTGGTGAAATTACAAAGTTGGCAACAGCAATTGTGGATGAACACAGTAAGTCGGCCACCATTGCATTGCTTAAAAGAATATCTGAATCTGTGGACAATCCGAAATACAAAATTGAGGTTAAACGAGCAGCACAGCTTGTTAACTCCAGTTTGATTGAATTTTACGGTTATTCCACAATTCAGGGCATATGCAAACCTACCACGGATGCGGACGAAGATAAGAGAACGCTCCAGGAGTTGTTAGATGAATTGGATGCCCTTATCGGTTTGGAAAAAGTAAAGAATAAAGTTCAAGACTTGATAGTGTATCAAAAGGTTCAAAAGTTGCGTAGAGAGAAAAATCTTCACTCAACAAAGAATACCTTGCACCTTGCATTCACGGGTAACCCTGGAACAGGAAAAACAACAGTTGCAAGAATCGTAGGTGGAATTTATAAGAGAATTGGGTTGCTTTCAAAAGGACATTTTGTTGAAGTTTCAAGAACTGACCTCATTGCGGGATACCAAGGTCAAACAGCACTTAAGGTCAAAAAAGTAATTGAACAAGCTAAAGGAGGTGTCTTGTTTATCGATGAAGCCTATAGTATCACGGAAAATGACCATTCCGATTCTTATGGCAGAGAGTGCTTAACGGAATTGACAAAGGCATTGGAAGATTATAGAGATGATCTGGTCGTGATTGTTGCAGGATACACCGAACCTATGAATAAATTTTTTGAATCCAATCCCGGATTAAAATCTCGTTTTAATACATTCATAGAATTCGATGACTATAACTCGGTAGAGATGGACAATATATTGCTTTCAATGTGCCAAAGCAACGACTATACTTTGGATGAAGAGGCTAAAGAAAAAATCCACTTGTATTTTGAACAGCAAATTTCATCGAAGGATACGAATTTTGCAAACGGTAGATTAGTGAGAAATCTGTATGAAGATTTGGTTATGAATCACGCAAGACGAGTGATCAATATAGATAATCCAAGTGGTACTGACTTATCAACCATAAAAGCCAAAGATTTCAAATTTGAATGAGGGGATATCCCCTTACACTAAATTTTCACTCCATGACAGTCCCCTTGGATTTGCGTTTGCTCGATTTTTCGGGATACGGAATAGCCTTGATATCAGCGATAAACTTTTCGCCGAGGGACTGTTTTTTGCTGTATTTTTGCTTTGACGAAAGATTGAAATTTTTACTGACAGCATCACGATTATTGATATAATCTTTGCGGATTTTTTGCGCTTTTTGGCTCCATTCATCATATTCGCTAAAGGTCATATCCTTTCCGCTTAATTCCTCGTTACGAGAGGCATCTTTCACCCTGTAATATCGCTGATACATCTTCTCATTGATTTTTGCATATTCTTTCAAAAATGTATCACTAAGCGACTCCTTATATTTTGTAGCAGACGCAAGTTTTGCACAAGAATAACCGCTTTCATTTTTATTCTTGCAATATTCCACATTTCGAGCAGTAATAGCAAGAAAATATTTCCCGCACATTTTGCAGCGATTTATTCGATAACCGTTTTTTACAAGTTCGGAGAATTCGTAGAATAACGCTTCATTAAGTGAATGAATTTGAATGGCATACAAAGGTTTGAAATCCGCAGATTCAGCATACACCATCTCGGATTTATCCATAACGCTTATATCCAAATCATTTATTTCTTTTATGTAATCCAAATCGAACTTGCCGTCCTTCATCGGTGCTGATGTTAAAGTACGGAAAAGATTTGTTCTGCTTATATCTGGAAAGTCATTATATGCTTTTAGAATCGCTTTGTTTAAATCTTCAAATCGGCTTCGCTTTAAATTGAATATATAGTCAATAAATTTTCTGTACCGTTTATTGAGCATGGAATATTCTTTAAGCCAACAGTACCACTCCCTATATACTTTCTTCGGAAAATATATAGGGATATTATTTTGCGTATACATAGCCAACTCGTCAAAAGCATTCTTGATTGGAATATACACATAATCCAAAAAGAAAACTCCATACTTTGAAAGATACAAATCCATAAATTCCATAAACGGAATAACCAATTCGAGCATGCTTGTTATTTCGGTTTTATAAACAATTTCATACAGACTTTTAAGTCTTTCCTCGTAACCTTCCAAATCAACATTTAAAAACTCAACAAGAGATTCTCCTATGGGTTTTATGTAATCATACTCGTGAGAATCCGTCAAATTTGATATAAAATAATATTCTTTTTTCGGACATTCAAGATAAATATAGTTAATTTCTTTATTGTTAAAATTTTGAACAGACACTATATCACCAACTTTCAAAGTAAAATATAATAAATAAAACATTACATAAATTTATTTATTACATTTATGATACCATAATTTATTCAAAAAGTCTATAATAATTTTGTCGGTAATGCGAAAGGAGGTGATATTATGTCAAAAACATTTAAAACAGTAAACGGTGAAGTATTGATGAACACATATATTCCGCCGATGGAATTTGTGGTGGAGAGTTTTATCACGCAAGGACTTCATATCCTGTCGGGAAGCCCTAAAATCGGCAAATCGTGGTTGGCACTTATGTTGTGTTTAAAGGTCGCAAAAGGTGAAACCCTTTGGAATTATGAAACCAAGCAAGGCGATGTGTTATATCTTTGTTTAGAGGATAGCATCGCAAGAATTCAAAGCAGATTGTTTGATATTACGGAAGATGCCCCACCCGGTATTCACTTTGCAACAATGGCGGAAAGTATCGGCTATGGAATTGAAGAACAGATTGAAAATTTCTGTTCCAATCATCCAAATACAAAACTAATTGTAATTGATACATTCCAAAAGATACGCACAATATCGAATGACAATGCATACGCAAGTGACTATCGTGATATAAGTTTTCTTAAAAATATTGCGGACAAATTAAAAATTGCAATCATTCTTATACATCATTTGCGAAAGCAAAAAGATGATGACCCGATGAATATGGTATCGGGAACTACCGGAATTACGGGCGGTGCTGATTCAAGTTTTGTTCTTGCCAAGTCAAAACGAGCAAGTACAAGAGCGACACTTTATTGTACCGGGAGAGATATTGAATACAGGGAATTAGAGTTGAATTTCAATTCGGAAAGTAAAATTTGGGAACTGATTTCAGACAGTATCGAAGAGCCTGAAATACTTTTTGAAAACATTGTGCAGTCAGTTATAAAATTTATGAAAGAAGAAAAATATTTTTCAGGAACTCCGTCCGAACTTGCGGAAAGGCTGGCACAATACACAAGTGAAGATATTTCTCCGATGGTTTTGTCAAAAAGACTTAATCAAAATATACTTGAATTAAAAGATTTCGGAATTGATTACAAATCCAAAAGAAGCAACGGCAAAAGAATAATCTGTTTAAAAAGTGTCGATAGTGACGGCAATTCCTATATCCCAATAACCGACATTGCCGACCCTGGCGGCACAAGTTATTAGTCTCTTTTAAGAGACTGCAAGCATCGCCTGCGGCTTTACCATCGGCACATTCCGCACCGCAAGCGGTACAAATTATCGGGCGGCGCCCGAACCCAATTCGCAACTCGCCCTTTTAATTCGTTTTATCACTTTCGTGATAAAAGCTCAACAGACGGGCGGTTGCTCATTCTCCCAAAAACACATTCGTGTTTTCGGGAACCCTATAACAGGAGGTGAACCTAATGCGTCAAAGAAACAAAGTAATAGCAATCAGAGTATCGGATGTCGAATACAAAATCATTAAAATGCTGGCGGATAAATCGACTCAATCCGTTACCGATTACATCATAAAATGTGCAACAGAAAAAGAAATTAAGGTAATAGATGTAAAACCTATTATATCCGAAATAAAACGCATCGGAAACAATATAAATCAGTTAACTCGTCTTGCAAATATGGGAAGAATAAACACCGTATATCTCGGTAAAGTTCAAAAGGAACTTAAAAATATTTACAGCGAGCTTCAAAAAATCTGTAGGAGGTGTATTTAAATGGCAATCGTAGTTACACTTAATAACAAAAGTCAATCGTGCAAAGGATTGGCGGAACTTTTAAAATATGTATCCCGGGGTTACAAAACAAATTTGGAAAGCGGTCAAAAACTTGTTTCGGGAATAAACTGCTCACCCGATACCGCATACAATGAGTTTATGCTGACGAAACAACTGCACAAAAAGACAAACGGACGATATTTTTATCACTACTGTCAATCATTTTCTCCCAATGAAAATGTGTCACCCGAAACAGTCCACGAAATCGGCTTGGAACTTGCGAAAAAAGTTTTTGCAGGATATGAAACCATTGTCGGAACACACATTGAAAAGGGACATCTTCACAATCACATAGTTGTGAACAGCGTAAATTCTGAAAACGGAAAGAAATTGCATCAGGACAAAAAATCACTTGATAGCATAAGGAATATATCGGACAAAATTTGTCTTGAATACGGATTGAATGTTCTTCCAAACAAGAAGCGTACGACGGCAAAAAATATGAGCCATAGAGAATATTCTGCGGCAGTCAAGGGTGAAAGCTGGAAGTTCAAACTGATAAATACAATCGAAACTGCAATGGATTTGTGTGAAAGCAAAGCGGAATTTATATTGTATATGAAAAGCGAGGGATATGAAGTAAGTTGGACGAATAGCAGAAAATATATATGCTATACAACGCCGACCGGCAAAAAATGCCGAGATATACGATTACATGAGGATAAATTCTTAAAGGAGAATATGGAAAATGAGTTCAAATTTAGAAAAATTGAAAGAACTAAACCGACCGACGCAGAGTGTGGATTTGACACCGATTATCGAGCAAATGGAACTATTGGAGATGAAATTGGACAGACTACAAATTCAAAATCGGGACGAGATGACGAAGAAATTAAGTTTACTTTCCGAACAGGTTGGGAAAGTTCAAGACGAAATTTACGAGAAAACCGAAAAAGGCTTAAAGAAGATTTACATCAAGATTTTTCAAGTGACGATAGTTGCAATAATTTCAATTACTGTAATTTCAAAAGGGTGTTTAGCCTTGTTAAATCTTTTCAAAGGTTAGGAAAAAGAAGAGGCTTTGATGAGGATGACACGCTGGCTGTTGCAATGATGACCGGACTTACCGCATCGACGGTAACGATACTCATTGAAATACTAAGCAATATACCGGACAATGAATTGAGCGAAATGTTCGCAGAGGAATCATCAGAAAAAAACAATGAAGAAACAGAAACGGAATTTGGCGAAATAAAGATGTAAATAATTTTAATCAAAATTGAATATTTGGATTTTTGCGGGAATAGTATGTAACGTAAAATAAATTTGGAAATGGAGGAGATACGTTATATGAAAAGACAAGCTTTGCATATAACCTTCCATAATCCAAATACAAAGGCGGAATCCGAAGTGATAGCAAGGGAATTTATATCCTATGCGGCAAACGGAGTTTTAGCCAAGATGATTTTAGACAAAGATGAAAAACGAACCTTAACTATAGCTTCTAAATCAGAAAGTGATTTGGATTAAGGACTATATTGAAACGCTCCGCCTGAATGAAATTTTTAGGCGGAGTATTATTTTAAGCGAAGGAAAACGGGAAATTGATACAAAAAATCCCTCCACCAAACTTCGTTTGGTCCCCCTCCCTTTAGGCAAGGGAGGCAAATAGAGAAATTCCTTCGTAGACTTACAACAAAAATTGTGGTATGTTGTGTTAAAAACGAAAGAGGTGAAAGTTATGAGAATAGCTGCATATTGCAGAGTGTCAACCGACACCGAAGACCAGCTTAACAGTTTAGAAACACAAAAACGCTTTTACGGCGAATTTGCAGAAAAAAACAATTATGAAATTGCGGAAATATATGCCGATGAGGGCATAACCGGTACGCAGATGCGAAAACGACCGGCGTTTATGCGACTTATGCGTGATGCAAGGCTTGGTAAATTTGATATGGTGGTTACAAAAGATATTTCAAGGCTTGCAAGAAATGTGGTTGATTTTCTGCAATCCATAAGAGAATTGAAAAGTATGGGAATACCCGTAGTGTTTGTCAATTCCAACCTGTCCACCGAGGATGGCGAATTGGTGCTGACAATGCTTGCGATGGTCGCACAGCAGGAAAGCGAAAACACTTCATCAAGAATAAAATTCAGTAAAAAACTGAATGCCGAAAAAGGAAAAGTTCCGAACATTGTCTATGGCTACGACAAAATCATCGGCGACTACTTCCGCCTTAACATCAATGGATTTGAAGCTAATGTTATACGGCGAATTTACAAAATGTATATTACGGACGGCTTTGGCGCAAGCAAAATAGCGAAAATTTTAAACGAAGAAGGCATTAAAACAAAACGAGGGTGCAAATGGACACAAAACGGCATTTGCAGAATACTGACAAACCGATTATACATCGGTGTAATCGCAAACGGAAAAGAAGAAATCGAAAACTTCCTAACCGGCAAGCGAACAAAAATCGCTGAGGACGAATGGAAAATTGCCGAAAGACCCGAGCTTGCGATCATAGACAAAGAAACATTTGAAAAAGCACAAAAAATAATCCTGCAAAATCGGCAAAAATTCAAGGCTGACGGCGAAAGAACAAGCTGTAAGCATATCTTCAGCACACTGATAAAATGTGGCGATTGCGGGCATTATTTCAGGCAAAACAAGCGAAAAATAAAGTCCGGGTACAAATACACCTGGGTATGCTGTGGGCGAAACATAAACGGAACGGATTTCTGTGCAAATAAAACGGTGATTGACGAAAGGGAGCTTTTGACTTCCATAAAGAAATACCTTTCGGGACTTATTTCGGACAAGCAGAAAGTTATCAAAAAAATCGTTGCCGACTTTAACAAAACCTACGAACCCATAAGCAAAAACAAAAGCACTGCAAAAGAAATCGAAAAAGAGATAAATATACTAAAGAAAAAACGGCAGAAATACCTTGATATGTTTGAAATGGACGTCATATCGGCAAGCGATTTGAAAGAACAGACCGTGGGAATTGTAAAAAGTATTAAAAGCCTTGAAGAACGGCTGAAAATGGCGGAATTTAATATCACTCAGGGCGACAGATTGCAGTACAGCTTATGCGACACATTTGAAAGCATTGACGATATATTATCCTCCGCAGACATTACCAACGAAATGCTAAAGCGTGTTATTGACCGCATAGAAGTTCGGGAAAACGGAAAAATCGACATATACTTAAAACTGCTGACCGAGATAGGCTTATCCGAAAAGTATCAATTTAACTCCGACCGTACATAAAGATGTTACAGAACGTTTACACAGAATAAATGCCGCGTTGGCACAGCAGACACAGTACATTCTTGACGAAAACAAGGCAGAACGCCATATCCGCGGCGGACTTGCAACGAAGCGAAAATATGCAAAGGAAAAAGCGTTAAGATAGGGCAGACGGCAGACAAACTCATTTTTTGAGTCTGTCTGTCAAAATGCATTTTATTATTGCCGTATGCGAAAATGTGTGATAAAATATAAAATATAAAATATACTGCCGGATAATTTTCCGGCTGTTGAACGAAAAATTCTGATATGAATAACGTAACGGGGGACAGTAAAATGATAAGACTGTTTGAAACACACAGAATCAGGGACACAAAAGAATTGGACGGAATGTGGGATTTTGCAATGGAGGGGGTTGACGGGAAATACCGAATACCGGTGCCGTCGTGTTGGGAACAGCACCCCGATTTTTTGCATCACAGAGGAAAGGGTACATATACAAAAAAGGTGTATGTGAAAAATGACACAAATGTGCGGTTTGAATTTAAGGGCGTAAGCCATACGGCTGATGTATATTTTGACGGCGAAAAAATAGCGCATCATTATAATGCGTTTACACCGTTTTCGGCGGTTGTAAGAAGTGTAAAAAGAGGTGAGCACGAGCTTAGAGTCGATGTGGACAACTCATTCGGCGAACACAGCGCACTGCATATTCCGAATGACTATTACACTTACGGCGGAATTACAAGACCGGTTGTGATGGAGGGTGTAAGCGATGTGTACATAAAGAATGTTCATTTTACTCCGTATATGAAATGCGGGAAATGGAATTCAAAAATAGAAGTGCTGATATGCAATTTGTCGGACAAGGTGAAAAGGGTAGACGTAAAAAGCAGTATCGCCGAGCTTTGTATGGGAAATACGGTTGAAGTCGGTGCCGCAGGCGAAACGACCGTTGTGTTTGAACGTGAGTTTGGCGCGGTTAAAGCGTGGACGGCAGATGAACCGAATTTGTACATATTGGACACTGTAATTTCAGAGAACGGTGCAGTTACAGATGACTTAAAGGAGCGTGTGGGTTTTCGGACGGTGGAAGTCAGGGACACTAAAATATATTTAAACGGTGAGCCGGTTTATATGAAAGGATTTAATCGGCATGAAGATTATGCGGTGGACGGCTGTGCGGTTACGTTACAGCATATGGTGCAGGATATGGATTTGATGTGTGATATGAATGCAAATGCGGTGCGAACCTGTCATTATCCCAACGATGAACGTTTTCTTGACCTTTGCGATGAACGGGGAATATTTGTGTGGGAAGAAAATCACGCACGCGGAATGGTGCTTGAGAATATGCAAAATCCGAATTTTGAACGTCAGTGCGAGGATTGCATACGCGAAATGATAGAAAATCATTACAACCACCCTTCAATAATAATATGGGGAATATTGAACGAGTGTGCCGCCGAAACGGACGACGGCAGACGAATGTACAAAAAACAGTATGAGCAGATTAGGAGTATGGATTTGTCGCGGCCGACAACCTCGGCAACGTGCCGTCATTTTACAGACATTTGCCTTGACTTGCCGGACGTTGTTTCGTTCAATATGTATTCAGGGTGGTATCAGGACTGCCCTGTTGATGAGAGGAACAACAGCGAAATAGATTGGATAAAGCAAAACGGCGGCAATAAACCGATAATTGTAAGTGAAGTGGGTGCGGCGGCGATTTACGGTTATCGTGACCGTTCAAGGTGTAAGTGGAGCGAAGAAAGACAGTCGGATATAATAAAAGATAATCTTGAAGTATATATGAATGACGGCAGAATAAGCGGAGTGTTTATATGGCAGTTTGCCGATTGCCGAGTTACCGAAGAGGGCGGCTGGTTTGCAACGCGTGCGAGGTGTCATAACAATAAAGGAGTGGTAGACGAATACCGCAGACCTAAAATGGCTTATGATACGGTAAAAGAGATGTTTGCAAAGCACAACAGCTGATAATTGCATAGTTCGGATTTATCGGTTTTAACCGAATATTAAGATTTATAGAGAAACTGCAAGTCTGCCTTTTCGGTAAACTTGCAGTTTTTTCGGTTTGTATTGAAAGCTTTTTAATCAACAATTTCAAATTCTGCTGTTGTGCAGGCAAAGTCGTGCATATCGTAATTCATTCTTATACCGCGGTGCATAAGCATATCGCCGCCGTAAATCTTGCCGGTACTTGTGTTACGGTATTTGCGGCTTTTATCGAGTCCCTGCAGTTTGACGGTTTCATTCTTAGTCTGTGCAACGGCGAGTATTTTACACCCAAACAGAAGTACGCGTTTTTTATCTTTCGACACTATTTCAAAGCTGCAATAATTTGTATCGTAAGGACTCAAAAGTCGGTACAAATCACCATTCATAACCAAAGACTGTATTTTCTTTTCAAATTCAACCTGCTTTTTTATTTCCTCAAATTCCGTATCCGTCACCTTGGTGATGTCCAGCTCATAACCGAATGTTCCGAAATGCGCTACCGCCGCACGTGTCTGTAAGCTTGTAATTCTTCCGCATTGGTGATTGGGTGATGCGGTTACGTGCGATGAAATAGAGCTTACCGGATAGCACATAGATGTAGAATATTGAATTTTCAGGCGTGCTATTGCGTCCGAATTATCGCTTGCCCATATTTGCGGCATATATGCAAGGACTCCCGGGTCAAACCTTGCTCCGCCCGAACTGCACCCCTCAAACAGTATATCCGGAAAAGCCTCGGTAATTGCCGACATAATTTTGTAGTAACCCAATGTGTAGCGGTGATTATATCCGCGATACGGCATATCTGTAAGCTGTCTGTTCATATCCCATTTTACGTATTCTATATTTGCACTTTTCAATATATCGCTTACCGCTTTAATGATATACTCGCAAACTTCGTTTTTGCTCAAATCAAGCACAAGCTGGTGCCTTGACTCGACAGGCATTCTCTCACTGACCCTAACTGCCCAGTCGGGGTGCTGTCTGTACAAATCCGAATCAACGCTGACCATTTCCGGTTCAAACCACAATCCGAATTTCATACCTATGCGGTTAATCTTTTCCGCAAGACCGTCAATTCCTGACGGCAATTTGTCTTTACAGACAACCCAATCGCCAAGACTGCACCTGTCGTTGTCGCGCTTTCCGAACCACCCGTCATCAAGCACAAACAGCTCTATGCCCGCATTATGCGCTTTTTCTGCTATATTCAGCAGCTTTTCTTCGGTAAAATCAAAATATGTGCCCTCCCAGTTGTTAATAAGTACCGGACGCTGTTTGTTTACCCATTTGCTCCGCATAAGATTGTTTCTGTAAACATTATGATATTCCCTTGAAATACCGCCGAATCCGTCGGACGAATAACATATGACGGACTGCGGTGTATAAAACTTTTCTCCCTGTTTTAACATACAGCTGAATTGGTGCGGATTTATGCCCTGCTGTACACGCAGATTTCCGAACTGGTCAACCTTGGCAACGCTTGAATGATTTCCGCTGTATATCAGCGAGAATCCGTAAACATTTCCGAAATGTTCGTCTGCCGTTCTTTCGGCTATCATAACGAACGGATTAACCTGACTTCCGCTTCCGCCTCTGGCATTTTCCGCTTCGGCTTTCATACCCATCATAAGCGGTGTACGCATCATATTCTGTTCGCGCCCCCAAGAACCGGCAAAGTGTATCATATCATAGTCGCCCATAGGTAAGTCCACGCTTGACGAGTAAGCACTGACAATTTCGATATTATCCTCGGCGCGGTTAATCAACACAGAACTTCGCGCTATTATGTTATATTCATCAAATACCGTATAGTACAAATGCACCTCAAAATCTATATGTTCATCATATAGTATAACCTCAAGCGTATCGGCATTTTTGCTGCCTTTGAATAAACAAGGCATACCGTCTGTATGTGCTGTTTCGCCGTTGTGAATTATATATTCCTTTACCGTAAGCCTTGATACCATATTTTTGTATTTGTTTATGATTTGGTACGCCGGATTTCTCAAATCCGAATAGCCGTATGACGGATATTCCTGCGGATACACATCAAGCGGTATTTCGTTTGATACGAATCCAAGCCGTTCGTACCATTCGTCCGTCATAAGCGAATAATCGCGGTCGGAAATTTTTTCGCCGAAATAGAAATTGAGCAAATCCTTCTTTTCGTTTTCAATCATTATATAGCTTATATCCCTGCCCTGAAGATGTATTGTGTTACCGTTTTTAAAAATCATAATCGTCGCTCCGTTTCGTATTGTTTTGTGAGATTATTTTAACATATTATGTACCGTAAATAAATGATAAAGTGTTGACATAATGGGTTAAAATGTGATATTTTAATAAAATACAGGGAGGTAATGCCATGCAGCATTTTATAAATACATTTTACGTGTATACCCATCTCATACCGACTGATATTTATCCTGTGCAATACGGTGAGGAACAATGCGTAAGCGGTCATTCGTTCGGACCGTGTATTCGCAGTAATTACCTTTTGCATTATGTCTACAGCGGTGAGGGGATACTTAAAATTGACGGCAAAGAATATAAAGTCGGCAAAGGGCAGATGTTTCTTATTTGTCCGGGACAGCTTGCATATTATCGTGCCGATACGCATAAACCGTGGCTGTACCGCTGGATTGAGTTTAACGGCAGTATGTCGGCGGCAATACTGGGTATGGCTAAAATTTCCCAAGCCTCACCGATATTTATCGACAGCGGCGATATGGCAGTGGGTACAAGCCTTTCCGATTTGATTGCCGGCGGAGAAATGCGTTTTGAAACTGTGATGTGTAAATTTTGGGCGTTTATAAATGCAATGTCGACCGAAGAAAACCGTATATGCGCCGCATTTGCCGCCGACTATGTAAGTAAGGCACAGATGTTTATAAAAAATAATATTCACAAATCTATTACAGTAAACGAAATTTCCGATTACATCGGTATAGACCGCAGTTATCTGAGCAGACTTTTTAAAAAATGTGAAAATATAAGCATACAGCAATATATGCTGTCGCTTAAAATGAACACTGCCGCAATGTATCTGAAAAATCCCGATATCACCGTAACCGCCGCCGCACAGAGTGTGGGATATTCGGACTGTCACGTTTTTAATAAGGCATTTAAACGAAAATTCGGAGTTTCACCGTCTGTGTGGCGCAGAAAAAAGCTCTGGCAGCAGCATATAATTGATTAAAAGTAAACAGCGGTATAACCCGTTTTGGCGAGTTATACCGCTTGAAATGTTAAGTTACGCGTCTTTTTTGTAATTCAATATTACAATACCGGTGCATACAAGTATCAACGTGATAAGCAAATTCACCGTCGGGACATTATTGGTTTCCGAAAGCATCAGCTTTGATAAAAGTACACCGAAAACAGGAATCATAAAGCTGTATATGGTAACTCTCGATACCGGATTGTATTTGAGCAATACGCCCCAAAGCGAATAAGCTACCGCCGACAAAAATGACAGATACACAAGCACTGCCGCCGCCTTGACACCGGTAATAGCGATTGCACCGCCGAAAACCGCGCCGATTATCATCATCACAATTCCGCCCGTGACAAACTGATATCCGCTTAGCACCACAGGGTCCTCGTATTTTGAATAACGCTTAATCAATACTGACGATACCGCATATGCAATTGCCGAAAACAGCACAAACGCATCGCCCGTAAAATTCATACTGAAATCAAGTCCGTTAAGATTTACAAGTACAATTCCGGCAAACCCGATAACGCAAGCAAACACTTTTTTTAATGTCAGCTTTTCCTGTTTAAATATAAGGCTGGCTATGAGCATTGCAAAAAATGCATTGGAACCGCTTGCTATAGTACCTTTTACGCCGGTTGTGTTTGCGAGTCCGACATAAAAGAATATGTACTGAATTATAGTCTGGAAACAGCTCACCTTTACTACCTTGTCCCAATTTTCCTTTTTGGGATAAAGAAATTTCTTTCTTGCGATGCTGTAAATCAGAATCGTTATTATTCCGGCAAGAGTAAATCTTATTCCGGCAAAAAGTATGGTTGACGGTACGTTCTTTTCGGGGAGTATGAGAGAGTATCCGATTTTAATAAACGGTGTTGCACTGCCCCACAGCGCACAGCACAAAAGTGCCGCCGCCGCAACGAATAATGTGTTTGTAAATATTTTATTTTTTTCCACTTGTTTTTCTCCTTATAATCATACAGATAAGCAACAGCGGCTGCAGATAAATTGTTTCGGACTGCCGGCAAAATGTCGGTCAGCCTTTCAAAAGTGATTTTATTAAAATTTCGCTGTATTCAGACTGCAATTTAAGACTTTGCCCGCAGCCCGATTATCTGTTTTTACTTTAGTTATATTCCCTTTATTTTAAATTTAAATGTATATTCTTTATTGCTCATAAGCGTATATTCATCTCTTGCACGCGTTCCCCACGTCGTATCACCGCCGACTCCGGTTTGATGATAATTGATATACAGGACGGTTTTGTCGGATTTTGGCAGTTCGTACGGGTGCATTGCCGGTATGATTTCGTCGTTTGACCACTCTTTTGCGCTGAATTCCATATATGAATCTGCGCTTATTCTGAGTCCCGCACCGCTTTCGTCGGTAATCTCGGCAAAACGTACATCTGTTTTGTTTCCGTACTCCTGAGGGGTTATATACGGTACATACTGCTCATGCACCGTACCTGTGTATAAGCCGAACTTTACACCGCTCTTTCTGTCCCACATACTTTCCTCAGGTCCTCTGCCGTACCATTTCAGGTTACTGTATTTTTTGTCCGTTTCCATTACCGCGCCGAATGACGGCAGTTCCGCAAGGTCGCGCCGCGGCTCTAAAATTTGTTCAATCTCGATTTCGCCGTCAGCGGTTATAGTGTAATTCATTATGCAGACGGAATGTGATTCCGGCGGCAGAATGTACATATATTTTGTTTCACTGAGTCTGAGTACTGTTTTTACAATAACTTTGTTTTCCTGAGATGTATCTGCGGCAAAATCCATAAGCTGTTGGTGCGTGCTGTTCTGTACCCACGCCGCACAGCGTTCCGGCATACCGTTTGCAACGTCGTTATCAACCCATGCGCGGTAGAAATTAGGACTGATAGGTTTTCGCAGGCGTTCACTGCCGTTATAAATATACGACACCAATTTTCCGCTTGACTTGCAAAATTCCGCTCTGAAATTTTCACCCGAAACAACAACGGTTTTGTCATTTGAGTCGGCTTGGAGTTTTCCGCAAGGCAGCGGCTTTTCCGACGGTTTTACCGGCAGTACGAACTGACCGAACGACACTTCGTGTCCGGCAGCGGCCCAGACGGTATCGCTTTTTGTGACAGCGGATATTTCAAGTAAGTATTCACCGTCGTCATCGGTCGGGTAAGTGAATGGTATCAGCACCATCATTTCACATTCGGGCGCAAGAGCGATATCAAGCTTGCCGTTTTCAATAATTTCTCCGGTTTTTCTTACGCACCAGTGTATATCAAATTCAGACAAATCGGTAAATAAGAATTTATTTTTAACGTATATGCTCCTACCGCGTATATTGCCCTCTCTGAAGGTAATATTCTGATATACTCCCTTAACTTCGATTAACTTAGGACTGACTGTGCTGTCGGCAAACAGCAGTCCGTTTCCGCTGAAATTTCCGCTGTGCACTTTTTCTCCGAAATCACCGCCGTAAGCAAAATATTCAACTCCGTCGGCTGTTTTGGTCCTTATTGCCTGGTCAATCCAGTCCCAAACAAAGCCGCCTTGCAGAATAGGGTATTTATCAAACAGTTCGGTGTATTTGCAAATATTGCCGCACGAATTGCCCATTGCGTGAGAATATTCACATAATATGAACGGCTTTTTGTCGTAATTTTCCGCAAGTGCGTATTTTTCTATGTCGTCCGGCTGTGTATACATATGACTTGTCATATCGGTGCAGTCGGTGTATTCGGGAGTGTTTACGGTGCTTTCGTAATGTACAAGTCTTGTCGGGTCGACTTTATGAAAATAGTCGTGCATTATGAGGAAGTTGTCGCCGCCCCAGCTTTCGTTGCCGAGTGACCATATGAGTATTGACGGATGGTTTTTGTCGCGTTCAAACATAGATTTGCATCTGTCGAGCACATTCTCTCTCCAACATTCGTGAGAACCCGGAATGTTGTAATTTTCGTCAATGCTGCGTCTGTGACAGCCGTGCGTTTCCAGATTATTCTCGTCAATTACGTACAGACCGTATTCGTCACATAAATCGTACCATTTGGAATTATTCGGGTAATGGCTTGTACGCACCGCGTTTATGTTATGACGTTTCATAAGCTTTATATGTACGAGCATATCCTCATAATCTATTGCGCGCCCTTTGTCGCACGAAAACTCGTGGCGGTTTACTCCCTTAAACACAATGCGTTTTCCGTTTATGCACATCAGTCCGCCGATAATTTCAAAACGCCTGAAACCGATATTTGCGCTGAGCGTTTCGACAATGTTTGAGTGTGCATCTTTGAGTACCAAAACCAGCTTATACAAATTCGGATACTCAGCACTCCATTTTTTCGGCGACGGAATATTTACGGTGTTTTTTCCGTCCTCAAGCAGAAATTTCTTCAAAACATTATTGCCGTCAAAAAGCATTGCGGTAACGGACAAGCCGTCCGTCGGCATTTCGTCGTAGTCGGTGATTTCGGCTTTGACGGTAAGTATACCGTCGGTGTAGGTGTCGTCGAGTGTGGCGATGACGTTGAAGTCAAAAATATGCTGCCGCGGCGTTGAATAAATATATACATCGCGGAATATTCCGGACAACCGCCAGAAATCCTGATCTTCAAGCCAACTTGCACTGCACCAGCGGTATACCTGTACGGCAAGTATATTTTCGCCGTCGGTAAGGTATGGGGTGATATCAAATTCGCTTGCATCAAACGTATCCTCGCTGTACCCCAAAAAATCACCGTTCAGCCAAACGTAAAATGCGGATTCCACACCTTGAAAACTTATATATACGGGTTCGCCGTGCCAATCGTCGGGTACGGTGAAACTTGTACGGTATGAGCCGACCGGATTATAATTTTCCGGCGCAAACGGCGGATCTATTTTATCGTCCATACTCCAAGGGTAGCGCGTGTTTGTATACTGCGGATAATCATAGCCCTGAAACTGCCAGTGTGCAGGTACTTTTATGTCGTCCCATTTTGACACATCGTAGTCGGTTTTGTAAAATTCCTTGTTCGCTTCCGATGGCTTGGGAGCAAATTCAAACTTCCATTTTCCGTTCAGGCTTTTATAGCGGCGCGACTGTTCATGTTTCAGCGACAGAGCCTGTTCAACGGTGTCAAACGGCATTTGATAAGAGTGCGCGTCCATTCTGTTAAGTCGGAAAATATCCGGATTGTTGTTCCATTCAGGATAGCCGTTTTGCGGCGGTTTATAGATGAATTTTTCTTTCATAGTTATGACAAGCCTTTCTGAAATATTTAAGTTACTTACTATTATAGACTATAGTTTGAAATGTTTCAACATAAAAAGTATATATTTTGCGTATAAAATCGGCAATTGTCCGAAAAAATCGTTAATTTAATATCAATTAACTGTAACGGTTGACGGATTTGAAAAAAAAATGTATAATTAGACAGACAAACTGATTTTTACTTGCGGAAGAACTCAAAAAGTGATAAAAAACAGATTGTCTGTCTTGTTCGGCAGAGTCCTGTTTGCGGTTTGCCGACAGCGGAATAATAACTATTTGTTTTGAAAGGTGAGTATTGATAATGGATTGTATTTTGCTTGCCGCCGGATATGCGACTCGGCTTTATCCGCTTACCGAGAATATGCCGAAAGCACTGCTCCGGATGGGCAATAAAACTATTTTGGATATGGTTATTGACAAAATCGAGCAGGTTGACGATGTAAATAACATTTACATTGTTACCAATCATAAATTTTACATTAACTTTGCGGATTGGGCGGATAAATATACCGGTCGTAAAAAAGTAATTGTAATAAATGATTTTACCACGAGCAACGATAACCGTCTTGGTGCTATCGGTGATATGCAGTATGTGATAGATAACAGCGGTATTGACGATGAACTGTTGGTTATGGCGAGTGATAATATTTTCGATTTTTCACTGGTTGACTATGTGAAAATGTACCGTGAGAAAAACGCCGATATGATTTGTGCAAACAAAGCCGATGAAAACGATGATTTGCACGCAATGGGCGTTGCGGAGATTGATGATGACGGCAGGGTTTTGAGCTTTGAAGAAAAACCCGAAAATCCGAAATCCGACTGGGGCGTTTCGCCGTTTTACCTGTATAAGAGAGAAACCGCGAAGCTTATCAAAAAGTATCTGGACGAGGGCAACAACCCCGATGCTCCCGGACATTTCATTCCGTGGCTTTTGGACAGAAATCCTGTCTATGCGTTTACGCCTGACGGTATGCGTATAGATATAGGCACTCCGAAAAGCTATTATGCGGCACAGAAAATGTTTGAGTAATATAAAAAGCCGAATAACGCAGTCCTATGCGGTTTTAAAAGCAGCGGACTGCGTTTTGTTTTGCAAAATTATTCAGCCGTATTACAGCCGTCAAACATTATTTTTTAATCATAATTGATTTGCTCCGCGAATAGTATAGACTATAATTTTTCTTTTACAAAAAACACATAATGAGGGGGCAATATTAATGATAAACTCCGTGGATAACAATAAAGCGGGCATTATAGGAATTGCAGAGGATAATCCGGTATTTAACCACGAAATTTACGGTGAAAAATTTTATATGTTTACGCTGTCAGTACCAAGACTCAGTGAAATCAATGACCATATCAAGGTGATGGTATCGGAGCGGCTGTCGGAGGAGCTGGACATTCAAATCGGCGACAGGCTTGAAATTACGGGGCAGTTTCGTTCTTACAATAACTACAGCGGCACAAGTAACAAACTCATTTTGACACTGTTTGCAAAGGATATACGCCGTGCCGATACGGACGAACGTAAAAATCCAAATTTCATTTATCTCAACGGATTCATATGCAAAGAACCGATTTACCGCACTACTCCTTTCGGAAGAGAAATAACCGATATGCTTATCGCGGTAAACCGTACATATAACAAATCCGATTATATTCCGGTTATTGCTTGGGGGCGTAATGCGCGTTACTGCCGCAATTTGTCGGTTGGGGATAATATTCATATATGGGGAAGAATACAGTCAAGGAATTATCAAAAGCATTTATCGGAAGATGAGGTTATAACCAAAACAGCCTATGAGGTATCCGTAAGCAAATTGGAAATAGCAAAACGCGACAGTGAAAGCGAGCAAGAGGAATACTGACATTTTATAATGTGTAAACCTTGCGCGGTGCGTTGCGGCGGTAAACGTAAAAATACACCGATAACAAAATTGCAAGCGGAATTTTGCTGTCGGTGTATTTATTTGTACTTATTTAATATCGTGTACCAAATTTCTTATCCATTTGTTGCTTTTTATCCGCCACAGCACAATTGCGGTTTTGACAAGCTCTTCGCTCAGAGAACAGAAGTAAACTATTCGTACATCAAGCTTTAACAGCATACCGGAAATCAGCATCAGCGGAATACTTATCAGCCACACACCGGCGGCATCAATGAGAAGGCAAGCCACAGTGTCGCCGCCGCTGCGCATTGAACCGACTATATGCACATAGTTTATACCTTTAAAAGGTATTATAAACGCAGTTACGGCAATCAACTGAGCTGTTAGAGTCTTGATGTGCGGTTCAATGTTGTAGAATGACAGGAAAAACGGACGTACAAGCAGCATTGCGGCAATGAAAATTATACTCAGCATCGGAACTATGAGCGTGAAAGCGTTTGCGTATTGTATTGCGCTTTTTTCGTCGTTTGCGCCTATTTTCTGCCCTATCATAATGCCGGCACCGTTGCCGATACCCATAAAGAACACCATCATCATATTTTCGAGAACCTTTGTTATGTTTACGGCGGCGGTAGCATCGGTTGACAGTCTGCCCAGTATTGCGGCATAAATTGCGATTCCGACCGACCACAATCCCTCATTGCCTATAACCGGAGCGGTAATGCGTATGAAACGCTTGAAAAATGCGGCGGATATACCTGTAATGTGTCTTGGGTAAACTTGTATATTCTCTATTTTTGTGTAGGTTATAAGCAAATTCAGAATAACCTCAAAAAGCCGCGCAAAAATAGTGCCTATTGCGGCTCCCTTAACGCCAAGTGCCGGAGCACCGAATTTACCGAATATAAACATATAGTTAAAAAACGCGTTTATAAAAATTGATACTATAGATATGTACAGCGGAAATTGTGATTTTCCGATACTTCGCATTGCCGACGAGTAGGAAAAAGATATTGCCATAGGTATGTACGATATCGCGACAATGCGCATATAATCGACACCGTAGGCGATAACCGTATCATCGTGTGTGAACAGTCCTATAAGCGAGTGCGGACATATAAGAGCCAGAACCGTAAATACAGCCGAAACAATTACCGCGCCTATGATATTCAGGCTTACCGAAAATTTCAGATTTTCAAAATCGCGTTTTCCGTAAAACTGCGAAATAAAGATACAGCTGCCTGTGCATATTCCGAAAAGCAGTGTGGATAATATGGTGAAAATTTGATTTGCAAACCCGACACCGGCAATCGCATCACTGCCGAGAGAACCTATCATTATATTGTCTATTGCGTTGAGCGTGGTGTTTATAAGGTTCTGGAACGCAATCGGCAATGACAGTGAGAGCAGCGTGGTTATGAATTTTTTGTCAAAAGCCAGACTTTTTTTCATTTAAATTACCTCCCTGATATTTTGCTGTGCGGCAATATGCGTGCAGACGGTGCGTGAAATTTTAAGGCTGTCGGACAAGCCTGTACTTTCGCGCCGTCGGTGCTTCGTAAGCTTATAAAAAAACGCTGAATCCGCAATACGATTTATTGCCGTTTGTTACAACATATGAAAATTATCATAACATATTGCAAAACAATTTGCAAGCAAAATTTTTCGGTGTCATTTTGAGTGTGAAAGCATAAATATTACAGTTTGAACATAAAATTACAGTAATCAATATGAGAGGCGGTAGTTACTAATGAAACGTATGAAACACAAAAAAAGATTTAAAGCGATAATAATAGACAGAAAAACTCTTATGACTGCTGTTATATGCTTTACGGTGAGCGGAGTGCTGGGGTGCGGCTTTTTCTTTTTCAGGACGGCGGCGCGGGTATCGGCACAGTCGTCAAAAGCCGACAGTATCTATAAAGCGGTATTGGAAAATGAACTGCCGCTTGAAAAGGACAGCACACATATAAATATTTTAAAAGCTGTTTTCGGGTTTGACATACTGAAGCCGGAGAGTATTTTTATGGCGGCACCGATATTTGAAATGCCGGACATAGAATATCCGGAGGAAAGTGCAAATGTGTCACAGCCAACACAAATGCCGTCGCCGACGATGCAGACAGCACAGCCGCAAATGCGAATTGAGGATATCGGTATAAGCAAGGGAATGAGCATTTCAAACGCAACCGCATATAGCGTAAACGCCGATATGCTTGCAAATGAAAAAACGGATTTCGCACTGACAGGCAACGGAGCGGAGGTTTTAATAGTACATACACATACAACGGAATCGTATACGGAGGAAGGCAAAAGCACATACACCTCATCTGACAGCGACAGAAGCACCGACAGCAGTAAAAACGTTATTCAAGTCGGAAGAAAAATATGTGAGGTTTTGAATAATTCCGGAATTAGCACCATACACGATGCCACAGTGCACGATTATCCGTCTTATAACGGTGCATACGGGCGTTCTTTGTCAACGGTTGAACGGGTGATGAAGGACAATCCCGGCATAAAGGTTGTACTTGATGTACACCGCGATGCGATGGTGCGTGCGGACGGCACAAAACTGAAGGTTACGGCGGATATCAACGGTAAAAAAGCGGCTCAGGTTATGCTTGTAATAGGCACTGACAGCGGCGGATTAAATCACCCTTACTGGCAGTCGAATATGAGATTTGCGGCAAAAATACAGAAAAAAGCCAATGAAATGTATCCGTCCCTGATGCGGCCTATGAATTTGAGAGAGGAGCGGTTTAATCAGCATACAACAAAGGGAAGTCTTATTTTGGAAGTGGGGAGCAACGGAAATACGCTGAGTGAGGCGGTACTGGGCGGTGAATGTATAGCAAATGTTATTGCCGAGGTATTGAAAAATCAATAAAATAAGAGTATAATAAAGTTATACGGATTGCGCGATTTTGCGTGTCCGATGTAGTTTGTATGATTGGAATTTTGAAAGTATGAAACGTGTTTTTGAATATACTGCGGACGAAAAATGCAGCGGAATGTTAATAAAGGATTTTTTGAAAAAGCATTATAATATGTCAACAAATTTAATAACCGCATTGAAAAAACACCGCGACGGAATATGTGTAAACGGTGAGCATAAAAGAGTTACACACCGGCTGTTGGCGGGAGAAAAGCTGGTTATCACTATGTATGATACGGCATCGGAAAATATTGTACCTGCCGAAATACCGATTGACATAGTATATGAGGACGAGGATATTGCGGTTGTCAATAAACCGCCGAAACTGCCTACACACCCGTCTATGGGGAATTTTGAAAATACGCTTGCCAATGCTATGATGTATCATTGGCTCAAAAACGGCGAGGAACATATTTTCAGAGCGGTAAACAGGCTTGATAAGGATACATCGGGGATTATGGTTGTGGCAAAGAATATGTATTCGCATGCACAGCTGAGCGAACAGCTGCAAAACGGTGCGCTCAAAAGAAAATATTACGCGGTTGTGTGCGGTACACTCGAAAACGGCGGCAGTGTGAATGCACCGATACGACGTGAAAACGAAAGTGTTATAAAGCGGTGCGTTGCGCCGGACGGACAGCCGGCGGTTACGCATTACAGCGTTGCGGGGCATTACGGCGGTTATACGCTGACAGAACTGGAGCTTGAAACGGGAAGAACACATCAGATACGAGTGCATATGAGTCACATAGGTTATCCCTTGCTCGGAGATTGGCTGTACGGCGAGGAAAATCACGACTTGATTGACAGAGTTGCGCTTCATTCGGCATATGCGGAGTTTTACCATCCGGTAACAAAAGAGAAGATGGTGTTTAGCTGTGCGTTGCCGGCGGATATAGCGGATTTTTTGAAAAAAACGGTGTGAAAACACAAAATTAACGTTTTAAATACATTTACATAATAGTGTTTTGGAGTAAAATATGTGTATAATTTAGCAGAAAATTTTAAAGGTATTGACATAATGGGCGAAAAATGATATCATAATATACGGCAAATTTTAAATTGTGCGGATATTTTGAGTGGATATTTTGCAAAAAACTACGGAATGAGGGGTAATAATGCCGAAATTTTTTGTTCCGCGGGAAAATGTGACGGATACAAGCATAGTGATAGACAATGAAGATGTTGCGCATATTACCAAGGTACTTCGCTTAAAAAAAGGTGATATCATAAGCGTGTGCGACGGACGGGGGACGGACTGCGATGCACGTATAGCCGTAATTGAAAAGAAGAAAATAGTTTGCGATATAGTGTCGAAAAGAGTGTCCGATACGGAGCCGAATATTTGCGTGACGATTTTTCAGGGACTTCCTAAAGCCTCTAAGATGGAGTATATAATTCAGAAGAATACGGAGCTCGGGGTGAAAAAAATTGTGCCGTGCATTATGTCAAGGTGTGTTGTGAAGTTGACGGACGGAGCTGATAAAAAGGTTGAACGCTGGCGCAAGGTTGCACAGGAAGCGGCAAAACAGTCCGGAAGAGGAGTTGTGCCGGAAATAACTATGCCGATGACGTTTGAAGAAGCGGTGCGTGAGATGAAGAAGTGTGATATTGCGTTTGCACCGTATGAATGTGAGGACACCAATACTGTTAAATCCGTGCTGACCTCCGGCACAAATGTAAAAACCGTAGGATTTATGATAGGTCCTGAGGGCGGATACGATTTGGCGGAGATTGAGGTTTTGAAAAATTCCGGAGTGGATACGGTGACATTGGGAAAGCGTATACTGCGGACCGAAACGGCAGGCGAGGCTGTAACCGCAATGACGATGTATGAGCTTGGTGATGTTAATATAATTTAATGTATATAAACAGCGAAAGGATTGAATGTAATGGATTCAAAAGAAAAAAGAATAGAAAAGATTACCAACAGAGTATTGATTAACGTTGGTGTGGGAATATTGGCGTATTTGCTGCTGTGGGTTTTGTTTACTAAGCTGTATATGCCGAATGTGACGACGTTTGCAATTGCCGGAGTGTTTGCGTTGACCGGCGCGGCGTTTTATGTTTTATACAGAAAGAAAAAACTTCCGCTGAGAAATTATGCATATATGTTTTTTGCGTTTTGCGGTGCGCTTTTGTTTACCAAGCTGTCGAATATAGTGACGGCGTTTATTGGTATGGAAAAGTGCAAGGCACTGACTAACGTGAAGTTTTTCAAGGTTTTGCTCAACAGCTCTTTTGAAGTTAAGGTTGTGGCTGTGATAGGCGCGGTATACCTTGCGGCTATGCTTGTGTACAGCGGTATTCGGGTTAATATGATTTCAAAGGAAAAGAATGTGCGCGATACAAAAAATAAGAAAAAAAGATAATAAACCGCTTGACTGACTGCACAAAATGTGGTATACTGTATCAGTAGCTTGTTCATATGCCGAAGTGGCGGAATAGGCAGACGCCTGGGACTTAAAATCCCATGGGAAGAAATTCCCGTACCGGTTCGACCCCGGTCTTCGGCACCATAACTATGACGGTGTCCGGTACAGTGAAAACTTGTTTTGATGTACGGACAGGCTTTTAAGGCATTTCGGATTGCACAAACCGCAGTTCGGAGTGCTTTTTTTATTGAAACGCATAATTATTGAAAGAGTCAAACGGCAGATATAAACATCGGGCTGTCGACAAAATGTATACAGTCTTTTAAACTTTTTGTTTTGGCGGCGCGTGTGTCAAATAATGAAAAGCATTGCTTAAATCCTTGTGTTTTACTGCTGTACAGCCGAAAGAATTTGAATTTGATTTTTTTGTACATATTTTTATATAAAAATTTAAAAAATACTATTGAAATTTAATAAGCTTTGTGGTATTATAATTTCAAGAGATAAACCCTATGGTTCGCGTGTGACGCCTATTTTTTACCAACATTTTTTCTACGGGATATTTGCTCTGTTTGCGGCATATACGCCTCCTTTTCTTCGGAAATGCCAGTGGACATATAAAGTAAACAGGCTGTGACCCACCTGCTTAAGCAGGTAAGAAATTTGGCTTTAGCACGGCTCATATGGGGTTTATTTTTTTGCTTTCGATATATCCGAAATTATAAATTCTTTATAAACTAATCGCGGAAATTATAAATTTTTTATAAACTAATCGACAAAACACTTGTAATCGGCTGAGATTTGTATTATTATTTATTATAGTTAATATACATAAATTAAGAGAGAGGTAGAGTTTATGAAAAAGAAATTTTTGAGTGCGGCGATAGCGGCTGCAATGCTTATATCATCAGTGCCGGCGGTCAGCGCGGAGGAAACGGCGGTTGATGTATTGCTGAACGGTGATTTTGTTGAGTTTGCCGACCAAGCACCGGCAAACATTGACGGCAGAGTTTTGGTACCTGTACGCGCTGTTGTTGAAAAAATGGGCGCAACGGTAAATTGGGACGAACAAACCAAACAGGTTGAAGTAAAGAAAGATGATGTGGACATTGTACTTACGGTGAACGAGCCGTCCATATCGGTGAACGGTACAAAAAAAGAGCTTGACACCGCACCGCAGGTTATTAACGGACGTACAATGCTGCCTATAAGAGCGGTTGCCGAGGAGCTTGGCGCAACTGTAGGCTGGGACTCCGATGAAAACAGTGTTATTATTGTTGATTGGAACAGCTATATAAAAGAGATACAGACAGATGCACCCGGTTTTTACAGCTTTTTGAATCAAAAAAATATTGTGTACAATAATTATTTGTCAACCGGAAACGGAAGTGCAAATTTTGATTTTTCGGCAAAACTGCCTGAATATGCTGAGGACGGCACAGTTACAAAAACCGAAGAAAGCAGTATAAAACTGTCGGTAAATGTAGCTTCAACGGATAAATTCAAATCAGATGCACTGGACAGCAATATTACGCTTAAGTTTGATTTGGCAGATGCACAGGAAGTTTTAAAGAAGTTTACCGGTGCGGAAGTAAATTATGATTTGAGCAAATTGGATACGGTGGATATAAATGTAGTTGTTGATAAGACGGCGGTTTATGTAAAGACAAATCTCGTTCAAAAGCTTGCCGATGCATTTGACGACAGCAAAATAGACACTCTTGCGGCTTTGATGAATACAGACAGCTGGTTTAAACTGAAGTTTGACGATATTGCCAAGATATTGGAAAAATTCGGGGCGGACGATGCTGCGGCGGAAGTTTTTGAAAAGTGTATTGATTTTTCGGTAAATCAGAAAAATGCCGATGTCAAAATGCTTGATTTTATTCTTGACCTGGCGAAAAGCTTTAACTATGATATGACGAATGCACTTTTGGTTGATAATGTGGTTAACACATATACGACTGTGTACGGCGATAAGTATTTTAATTACGAAAAGACCGGCGAAAACGCTTATAAGCTATCTGTAAAAATTGATAAGGATGCATATAGGGATATGCTTGCGGCTCAGTACGAGGAGCTTGGTATAGAAACGAGTTCGGTAGTTGATGAGGTTCTGGATAAGATGAATCTTGTATTGAATATGGACATTGTGTGTGACGAAAAAGGAAATGTTGTAAGCAGTGCGAAGATGGAGTATTCTATGAATGTAGAAGATGAGGACGAGGACGACACATATATCAAGTTCGGTTTGAATATGGATATAAATTCGGAAACAAAGGTTGATGCTGTCAGTGACGACATTAAGCTTCCGGACAGTGCTGTTGATGTTATGAATTTGATTGAAAGCGCAAATATACAATAATAAATGTTGCACGGGTACAATAGGTGTTATTGGAATTGTGAATTTTTTTAAGACTGAAAGTGATTTTTAACACTTTGGAGCAATGTATGCAAATGCAGAATAAGCTTGCATGCAGCCTTAAATCCTCCGCGGTTTTGTGCCGTCGGGGGATTTTTTGTTTATGTAATGTATTGAAAAAATGCATAAGTTGTGATAATATTGTAATATTGATTGATGTGCAGAGCAGGAAAGGGGTTTGACGGATAATGTGTTTGTATAAGCTTGGCAAAAAAATTTATGAGAATAAGCTGTCGTGCGAAAAAGATGTTGAGGGTTTTGTTTTGGAGGGACAGGCAAAAATATACTTTACAGACGGAAAAATGCGTATGAAAAATGCACTTGATGAGGGACTCGGACAAAAATCGAATTTTGTGTACTGGTGTCCTGAGGATTTTCCGGAGAATATAGCTGTTGAATGGGAGTTTACCCCTATTGAAGAGCCGGGACTGGCAATTTTATTTTTTGCCGCAAAGGGAATTAACGGCGAGGACTTGTTTGATGATTCTCTTGCAAAGCGTGACGGACAGTATAATCTTTATCACAGCGGTGATATTAACGCATATCACGTGTCGTATTTCAGACGTATGTGGGAGGACGAACGAGCATTTCATACCTGTAATTTGCGCAAGAGCAAGGGGTTTCATCTGGTTGTGCAAGGCGCAGACCCGATACCCGATGCAGACGATGCGAAAGGTCCGTATAAAATCAGGCTGGTAAAGCATAACGGAAATATCGTTTTTTGTATTAACGACTTGGAAGTGTTCAATTGGACAGATGACGGAAAAACTTACGGTGATATACTTGCCGGCGGTAAAATCGGATTTAGGCAAATGGCACCGCTTATAGGTGAGTACAGTAATTTAAAGGTGTTTAAAACAGAGGATTGTATAAATGGATAATTCATATAAAGTATTGGAATTTAATAAAATTTTGGATAAGCTTGCGGGGTACACGGAAAATGAAACGGTAAAAGAACGCATTTTCAGTCTTGTACCGGAGCTTGACCTTGAAAAGGCAAAGCAAATGCAAAGAGAAACAACCGAAGCGTTGTCAACTATGCTTAAATTGGGGTCACCGCCGGTGAACTTGTCGGTAAATAACATTTTGGGCTCGGTAAAACGTGCACAAATGGGTGGTGTCCTTAGTATAAAGGAACTTTCGGCAGTTAGCAGAGCACTGTATATAACGCGCAGAATGAAAAGTTATATCGGCGAATGTTCGGACGATTGCGAGATTTTGCGCGGTATTGGCGAGGCGCTGATTACATCCAGGCCGCTTGAAGATAAAATCAATTCGTGTATAGTGGGTGACGACGAAATTGCAGACGATGCAAGCGGCGAGCTTGCGGCAATACGCAGAAAAATGCGCAGTCTTAACGGAAAAATCAAAGATATGCTCAACGATATGGTACGTTCGGCGCATTATAAAAAATTCTTGCAGGACCCTATTGTGACGATGCGCTCGGACAGATATGTGATACCGGTGCGCGCGGAGTACAGAGGTGAAGTAAAGGGTATAGTACACGATACGTCGTCAAGCGGTGCTACGTTGTTTGTGGAGCCGATGAGCGTTGTGAACGCAAACAACGAAATCCGCGATTTGATAAACCGCGAACAGCAGGAAATCGAGCGTATTCTGCATGAACTGTCGGCGGCGGTGTCGGAGGAAGAACAAACGCTTATTTCCGATTACAATTTGATATGCGATTTGGATTTCATATTCTGTAAAGGCAAGCTGTCTGTTGATTACGACGGAAGTGAACCGGAATTGAACAAAGACGGAATTATAGAGTTTCGCAAAGCAAGACATCCGCTTATAAATAAGGACAGCGTGGTTGCAAATGATATATATCTGGGCGAAGAATTTGACACGCTTATAATTACAGGTCCGAATACGGGCGGTAAAACGGTTACACTCAAAACTATAGGATTGTTTTCGCTTATGGCGGCATGCGGACTGCATTTGCCGGTACGCGACAACAGCCGTGCGGCGATATTTTCGCGCATTTTCGCGGATATAGGAGATGAGCAGAGTATCGAGCAGAGTCTTAGTACGTTTTCGTCGCATATGGTGAAAATTGTTGATATTGTAAACAATGCCGACAGCGATTCGCTTGCGCTGTTTGATGAGCTTGGAGCGGGTACAGACCCGACAGAGGGTGCGGCTCTTGCGGTGTCGATACTGGAATATCTTCGCGGACTCGGAGTAAAAACGGCATCGACTACACACTACAGTGAGCTCAAGCTGTTCGCATTGTCAACCGACGGTATTGAAAACGCCTCGTGTGAATTTGACGTTGAGTCGTTGCAGCCTACCTATAAATTGCTTATCGGTGTGCCGGGCAAATCGAATGCGTTTGCCATTTCGAGGCGGCTCGGACTCAGCGAGTATATCATCGACAGAGCAAACAGTGTACTGTCCGACGAAAGTATACGGTTTGAAGATATTGTCACAGAGCTTGAAATGAATCGCGCAAAAACGCGCAGTGAAAAAGAGGCGGCAGAGCGTATGCGACGCGAGCTTACGGATTTGAGGGCGGTACTGGAAAAGGACAGAATCGCAATTAAGGAAAACAAAAGCCGTATTCTGGAGGAGGCACGCAGAGAGGCAAAAATTATTGTAATGGATGCAAAGGAAGAATCCAACCAAATCATACGTGAACTTGAACGTGTACGCCGGCAGCAAGGCGGTGACATAAATGCGGCGGCACAGAAAGCGCGCGAAAAATTGAAAAACAGAGAAGAAAAGCTTGACAAGAGTATGGAGGCGGCAAGCAAACCGAGAAAAACGTATGCAGAGCCTATTAAAAATCTGAAACCGGGTATGCCGGTTATAATTATCAATATGAATCAGGAGGCGAGCGTGATAAAACTGCCGGATAAGGACGGAATGGTTAAAGTGCAGGCAGGCATTATAAAGATGGACGTTCATATTTCAAATCTGAAGCTTGCCGAGGATAAAAAAGGCGCAGAAGTCGCGGAAAAATATATCAGGACACGTTCTTCCGGTGTCGGTTCAAAAACGAGAAGTGTTTCAACGGAAATTGATGTGCGCGGACAAAATCTTGAGGAGGCAATTATGAATGTCGAAAAGTACATTGATGACTGCTGTATGGCGGCGGTATCACCTGTCACGATTATTCACGGTAAGGGTACGGGTATACTCAGGAGCGGTATTCAGGATATGCTGAAACGGCACAGACACGTAAAATCTTACAGAAACGGTAAATACGGCGAGGGTGAAAACGGGGTTACGGTGGTAGAACTTAAATAAAAAGAGGGACATATAATGGCAAAGAAAAAAAGTGTTACAACAAATGCAATGCGTATGCTTGCAAGTGCGAAAATTGCGTTTGATACGATAGAATACGAAACCGACGGTGAAATTTCAGATAATTTCGGAATGGTTATAGCGGAAAAAACGGGACTTGCGGCGAATATGTCGTTTAAAACGCTTGTCGCAAGGGGTGACAAGAACGGCATACTGGTTTGCTGTATACCGGTTGATAAGGAAGTTGATTTAAAAAAACTGGCGGTGTGTGCCGGCGATAAAAAGACGGAGCTTATTCACGTAAAGGAGCTTTTGGGGTTGACAGGATATATAAGGGGCGGTGTTTCGCCGATAGGAATGAAGAAAAAGTATCCTACTTTTATTGATGAATCGTGCAGGCAACACGATAAAATTGCTGTCAGCGGCGGAATTTGCGGTGTAACTCTTGTGCTTGATACCGATGATATTATCGAAGTTACCGAGGCGACGGTTGCGGAATTGACAAAATGAACAAAATAAGGAGATATGTAAATGAAAACATTTAGAACAGCGGATATTTTAATACCGAACAACATTGACAATACAAAGTGGAGCGTGGTTGCGTGCGATCAGTATACATCTGAGCCTGAATATTGGAAAAAGGTAGAAAGTGAAGTCGGAGATGCACCGTCGGCGCTTAAAATAACATTTCCGGAGGTTTACCTTGAGGACGGCAAGGGCGATGAAAGAATTGCGGATATAAACAATACAATGAAAAAATATCTTGACGACGGTATTTTTCGTGAAATTTCGGACACATTTATATATGTGGAGCGAGATTTGGGTGACGGCAGAATAAGAAAAGGTCTGGTAGGTACGATTGACCTTGAGGATTACGATTTTAACAAAGGGTCGGTTTCTTATGTGCGCGCAACCGAGGGTACTGTGCTTGAAAGAATACCGCCGCGCGTGAAAATCCGTAAAAATGCGGTTTTGGAACTGCCGCATATAATGATTTTGATTGATGATGTGCAAAAAACGGTAATAGAGCCGCTTGAGAAAAAGAAAGGCGGTTTTGAAAAACTGTATGATTTTGATTTAATGCAGAACAGCGGTCATTTATGCGGTTATGCGGTGAGCGGCGGTGCGGCAAATGAGGTTTATTCGGCATTGGATAAAATAGAAAAAAACGCCGAGAGTAAAGGTAATACACTTGTGTTTGCGGTCGGTGACGGCAACCATTCGCTTGCAACGGCAAAGACTTGCTGGGAGAATATAAAAAAGGATTTGTCGGAGGAAGAAAGAAAAGTACATCCGGCAAGGTTTGCATTGGTTGAGCTTGTGAATATTCACGACAGCTCGCTTGAGTTTGAACCTATACACAGAGTGGTGTTCGGAGCCTGTCCGCCGGAGCTTATCGAAACGTTTATGAAATATTACGACGGTGCGTCGTTTAAAGACAACGGCGGACAGCATATTAAATATATGTATGCGGATACGGAGGGTGATTTATACGTTTCAAATGCACCGTCACAGCTTGCTGTAGGTACATTGCAGAAATTCCTGGATGAATATACTGCCGATAACGGCGCAAAGGTAGATTACATACACGGTGAGGAAGTTGTAAAAGCTTTGTCAAAGCAGGACGGCAACATAGGCTTTATACTTCCGGCGATGGAAAAGTCGGACTTGTTTGTTTCGGTCGAGAAGGACGGAGCACTGCCGAGAAAGACATTTTCTATGGGTGAGGCAAAGGAAAAGAGATTCTATTTTGAGTGCAAGCGTATTAAGTGATTTGGGGGCGGTGAGCGTATCGGAAGAATTAGAAAACTGATTTTGAATTTTTGGATTCGTATAGTTGATACGCTCAGAAACACTCGTTTCTCGCTGAAACCGGTAGAGTATGTTTTTGAAACCGAGCTTGACGTTGCCGATATAAAAGGGAAAATAAGCAGTGTCGGTGATGTTGTGCTGAAACGCGTGCGCACGTATACCGCAATGGCAGGCTATTGCCGCGGGAACAGGCTTACGCTGATGAGAGTTGCATGGTCGGTGCGGTTTTTGATAACGGCGCGGCCGTTCAGGGCGCATATGCACCGCATAGACGGCAAAACCAGAATTAAGGGTAACTTTCGGTTTTCGCTTGTAACAAAAGTTATTTTGCTTGCGTGGTTTCTTAATGATATTGCAAGAATTATAAACAGATTGCGCACACCGGCAAACGGCAGCTGCGGCGGTCATATAGTAAGCATAGCGGTATTGACGGTTTTGCTTTTGCGAATTGTATGGCAGGACAAAAAGCAGCAGCAGACAGTAATAGAGTTTATGAAAAACGAACTTTGCGCGGAACTTGTAAAATAGTAGTATTGACGAAAATCAAGGGGTTTTCCGCAAATTTATTGTGTAAAAAATAAAATTTTCGTAATGTGAAAAAAATGCTTGCAATTTTGCATAGTTTGTGGTAAACTTGTTGAGTATGAAAAATACACACATTCTCGGATTTTAAAGGTGTTGCCCGATTGATGCCAAGGTCAGGTGCTTTTAAGGTGAGATGAGAGTGGAGGAAAACAAAAAAACAGGAGGAATTTTAAAATGGCAAACGTAATTTCAATGAAACAACTTTTGGAGGCAGGTGTTCACTTCGGTCACCAGACAAGAAGATGGAATCCTAAAATGGCTGAGTACATTTTTACCGAGAGAAACGGTATATACATTATCGACCTTCAAAAGACAGTAAAAAAGGTTGAAGAGGCTTATTTCTTTATCAGAGATTTGGCGCAGAGCGGTGAAGAAATTCTGTTTGTAGGTACGAAAAAACAGGCTCAGGATTCAATCAAAGAAGAGGCTGAAAGAGTCGGAATGTATTACGTAAATGCAAGATGGCTCGGCGGTATGCTTACAAACTTCAAGACAATTCAAAAGAGAATTGACCGTCTTGCTCAGATTAACAAGATGGAAGAAGAGGGTACATTTGAGTTACTTCCGAAAAAGGAAGTTATCAAGCTTATGGCTGAGAGAGAAAAGCTTGAAAAGTACCTCGGCGGTATCAAAAATATGAAAAAGCTTCCGGGTGCTATGTTTGTGGTTGACCCTCGCAAGGAAAAGATTGCTATTGCAGAGGCTAAAAAGCTGGGTATTCCGGTTGTTGCAATTGTTGATACAAACTGTGACCCTGATGAAGTTGACTATGTAATTCCGGGTAACGACGATGCTATCAGAGCCGTTAAGCTTATCGCATCAACAATGGCTAACGCTATTATCGAAGGCAGACAGGG
Organism: uncultured Lachnospiraceae bacterium; assembly: GCA_964422725.1. Classification (GTDB taxonomy): domain Bacteria; phylum Bacillota; class Clostridia; order UBA1381; family UBA1381; genus CAKSNH01. The sequence continues at coordinate 13,565 of CAYRCC010000012.1, read as the reverse complement.
CGAACAGATTGAGGCGGTTGCAGAGGAATCCGCTGAGGCTGACGCTGAATAATTTTAAGATGTTTAAGGGCAGTCTTTAAGTCTTTGGATAAAAAGACTGAAGACTGCTTTTTTGTAATATTTGTAATAGATAAAAGTATTTTAGGAGGAAGAATTAATGTTTACTGCAAAGGACGTAAAAGAATTGAGAGAAATCACAGGCTGCGGTATGATGGACTGTAAAAAGGCTCTTACCGAAACTGACGGTGATAAAGATAAAGCTGTTGAATTTTTGAGAGAAAAGGGATTGGCAACCGCTGCTAAAAAGTCAGGCAGAATTGCGGCTGAAGGTATTGTTAAATCGTTTATCGACGGTAACGTTGCGGTTGTTGTTGAGGTAAACTCGGAAACCGACTTTGTTGCAAAGAACGAAGATTTCCAGACTTTTGTAGGAAACATTGCAAAGACAATAGCGGCAAACAATCCGTCAGATGTTGAAGAATTGCTTACTATGAAGTATGTCGATACAGATGCTACCGTAGGCGAAACCCTTACAGAGAAAATTGCCACAATCGGTGAAAATATGAACATCAGACGTTTTGAAAGAATCGAAACTACCGGTGCGGTTGTTGATTACATTCACGCGGCAGGTAAAATCGGAGTATTGGTTGAGGCTGATACGGATAATGCAAGTGATGACGTTAAGGAATGTATGAGAAATGTTGCAATGCAGGTTGCGGCTTTGAACCCTAAGTACCTTTCGAGTGCAGATGTTTCGGAGGACTATAAGCAGCACGAAAAGGATATATTGCTTGCTCAGGTTAAGAATGACCCTAAGAATGCGAACAAGCCTGACGAAATTATCGAAAAGATGATTGTCGGACGTCTTGCAAAGGAGCTTAAGGAAGTTTGCTTGCTTGAACAGGAATATGTAAAAGCTGAAAATAAAGAGTCAGTTGGCAAGTATGTTGAGCAGGTTGCGGCTAAGAACGGTGTTAAATTGACTATTAAGAAGTTTGTTCGCTTTGAAACAGGCGAAGGCTTGGAAAAGAAAGAAGAAAATTTTGCAGATGAAGTTGCAAATATGGTAAAATAATAGTATAATGTAATTGAGGCGGGGAACACGTGAATAGAAATATTAGGTGTTCCCCTTTTTTAACAATATATTGTATTAGGTCTGCTGTTGTTTTAAGCTGCGGGTCGGAAAGGTAACATATTTATGAGCACGAAGTATAAAAGAGTTTTACTTAAAGTCAGCGGTGAAGCGTTGGCAGGCGCGAACCGTTTCGGACTGAACACCGACACTGTAATGGAAATTTCAAAGAACATTAAAAAATGCGTTGATTTGGGCGTTTCCGTTGCAATAGTTGTCGGAGGAGGAAATTTTTGGAGAGGACGCAGCGGTGAAAATATGGACAGGACTCGCGCCGACCATATGGGTATGCTTGCAACCGTTATTAACGCGTTGGCACTTGGTGATGCGTTGGAAAGCTGCGGAGTGCAGACCAGAGTGCAGACGGCTATTGAAATGCGCCAGATTGCAGAGCCTTATATAAGAGGAAAGGCTGTGCGGCATTTGGAAAAAGGAAGGGTAGTTATTTTCGGCTGCGGAACCGGTAATCCGTTTTTCTCTACCGATACTACAGCAGCATTGCGTGCCGCTGAAATTGATGCAGAGATAATTCTTTTGGCAAAAAAGGTTGACGGCGTTTATGACAGTGACCCTAACATAAACCCCGATGCGGTTAAGTTTGACAGCCTGACATATATTGATGTGCTGAATCGCGGTTTGGGAGTTATGGATTCAACCGCAACATCTTTGTGTATGGATAACAATATTCCGATTTTGGTGTTTGGACTCGACAAGCCTGAAAATATTGTAAAAGCGGTAAACGGAGAAAAAATAGGTACATTGGTATCAAAATAAATACAAAATATATAAGTGAAAGGATTGAGTAATTATGGCAGGTAAATATCCTGAAGTCGAAACTAAAATGGAAAAGACGATTAATGCGTTTGCGTCTGAACTGAAAACAATAAGAGCTGGCAGAGCGAATGCCGCCATATTGGATAAGGTTTCAATTGATTACTACGGCACACAGACTCCTATAGCACAGGTGGGGTCTATTTCGTCGCCGGAACCAAGACTTTTGGTTGTACAGCCTTGGGATTTGAGTGTATTGTCCGAAATCGAAAAGGCTATACAGAAAGCGGATTTGGGGTTGTCGCCGACGAATGACGGTAAGGTAATCAGACTGAATTTTCCGCCGTTGACGGAAGAAAGAAGAAAAGAGCTTGTAAAAACGGTGAAAAAGTACTCCGAAGAAGCTAAAGTTGCTGTACGTAATGTTCGCCGTGATACTATGGATGCATATAAGAAAATGCAGAAAAACAGCGAAATTACCGAAGATGATTTGAAAGGAATAGAAAAGGATATTCAAAATCTTACAGATAAGTACGTGAAAGAAATTGATGACATTACAGCCGGCAAGGAAAAGGAAATACTGGAAGTTTGATGTTTTGAGTTAAATTATCTTGGGGTTTGCTCTGCGGTGCAGACCCCCAAGATAATATATTCACATTGAAAAGCCGGTTACTGTGATTGATTTTTCAATGTGAATATATAGACAGTGCTGTTGAGGGGTGCGGAAAATTGATTTTTAAAAAGAAAGCAAATAAAGATATAGATTTTGATAAACTGCCTGTGCATATAGGAATAATTATGGACGGCAACGGCAGATGGGCGAAAAAGAGAGGACTGCCGAGAAGTGCCGGACATTCTGCCGGTGCGGATACTTTGAAAAAGATTGTTACAGAATGTAATAATATGGGTATAAAATATATAACGGTGTATGCTTTTTCGACAGAAAATTGGAAAAGACCGAAAGCAGAGGTTGATTATCTTATGAATCTGCTGCTTGATTATTTAAAAAATGCGGAAACGACACTTTCGGGAGAAAATGTTGTAATTCGCGCGGTTGGTTCGAGAGATGAGCTGAGTCGGGAAATACAGGAGCAGATTGTAAAGACCGAGGAATTTACTAAAAACAATACCGGAATAGTAATGAATATAGCACTTAATTACGGTAGCCGAGAGGAAATTGTTTCGGCTGTTAAAAGAATTGCGGCAGACTCGGAAAACGGCAAATGTGCAATAGAGGAGCTTGATGCGGCAAAATTCGGCGAATACCTTTATACGGGCGGTCAGCCGGACCCTGATTTGATTATACGCACAAGCGGAGAACAAAGACTAAGTAATTTTCTTTTGTGGCAGAGTGCGTACTCGGAATTTTGGTTTACGGAAAAATTGTGGCCTGATTTCGGGAAGAACGATTTGTACGAAGCTATTTGGGATTATCAGCATCGCGGTCGGCGATTCGGAGGTGTATGATTATGTTACAGCGTGTTATAACATCATTTGTGGCGCTTGCGGTGTTTTTTGCGGTGGTACTGCTCGGCGAGAAAGTATTCGTTGCGGCGGTGGCAGTACTTACGGCGGGACTGCTGTTTGAAATGTACAGAGCTGTAAAAGCCGAAAAATCACTTATTGCGCTTGGCGGCGTGTCTGCACTGCTGATGATAATTGTCGGTTTTTGGACTATGGACGTACAAATGTGGACTGTTTCGGTTTCGATTTTGATGTTCCTTGCGGCAACGGTGTTTCTGCACGGTAAGATTGAATATAAGAAGATATATTCTGTAGCTTTTTTGACTATGTACATTGTATTCAGTATGCTCTCTGTAATATTTTTGTACAGATTGTTCGGAATATTTGCACTGTTGCCGATATTCATATGTGCGTGGATGACTGATGTGGGCGCGTATTTTTCGGGTTACTTTTTCGGCAAACATAAGCTTATACCTAGGGTGAGTCCGAAAAAGACGGTGGAAGGTGCGGTCGGCGGCGTGGCGGTTGCGGTGCTGTCGTGTATGGTGTATGAGCTGATAGCGGAAAAATGTTTTAACACTGTGCTTATGGGGTATACCGATATTGCGGTGTTGGGACTGGCTGCATCGGTGCTTGCTCAGTTTGGCGATTTGTCGGCATCGGTTATAAAGCGCGAAGAGGGGATAAAGGATTTCGGAACGATATTTCCGGGACACGGCGGCTTTTTGGATAGGTTTGACAGTGTATTGTTTATTGCACCGTTCGTTTATTGCTATATGAAGTACATTTTGACGTTATAGATTTTGCGGTTATTACGGTGGGATATTGTTCAGATGAGGATTTTGTTATGGAGTTTTCGAGAAAAATAGCTTTGCTTGGTTCGACGGGGTCGATAGGCACACAAACGCTTGATGTTGTCAGAGAACAAAAAGGATTTGAGGTTGTTTCGGTTGCGGCACGTTCAAACATTGAATTGCTGGAAAAACAGATTCGTGAGTTTAAACCGAGGATTGCGTGTGTAACAGACGAGAAAAAAGCGCAAGATTTGAAAATTAAAGTTGCCGACACCGCCACGCGTGTTGTCAGCGGTGATGACGGATTAATCGAGGCGGCTTGTGCCGACGGTGCGGACACGACGGTGACAGCGGTTGTGGGTATTGCCGGACTTCTGCCTACAATTAAAGCGATTGAGTGCGGAAAAAACATTGCTCTTGCAAATAAGGAAACAATGGTGACCAGTGGGCATATTGTGACTGAAAAGGCGAAAGAGAAAGGAGTTAAAATACTTCCGGTTGACAGTGAACATTCCGCAATATTTCAGTCGTTGGAGTCAAGCAGCAGTCACGATGAAATAAAAAGAATTATTTTAACGGCATCCGGCGGACCGTTTTTCGGCAGAAAAAGGGCGGAGCTTGAAAATATTACTCCGTCAGATGCGCTGAAACATCCGAATTGGGATATGGGCGCTAAAGTGACGATCGACTCGTCAACGCTGGTGAATAAAGGACTTGAGGTTATTGAGGCAAAGTGGCTGTTTGATGTACCGATAGAGAAAATCAGCGTATTGGTGCACAGACAGAGTATAGTACATTCGATGGTTGAGTATGTGGATAATGCGGTTATTGCACAGCTTGGAGTGCCGGATATGCGGTTGCCGATACAGTATGCGCTGACATATCCAAAACGTTTTGCTATGTCCGGTAAAGGACTCAGCTTTGAAGAATACGGCACGCTTACATTTGAAACACCGGACACACAGACTTTTAATGCGCTTGAGCTGGCATATCGTGTCGGGAAGGACGGCGGAATTATGCCGTGTATATTTAACAGTGCAGATGAGGCGGCAGTGGAGCTGTTTTTGAACGGAAAAATAAAATATCTTGATATTGCCGACGTGATAGAATATGCGGTTACAATGACAGATAATATTGAAAATCCGAGTCTGTATGATGTGTTGGAAGCGGATAGACACGCAAAAGAATTGGTAAAAAGATATGTTTTGAAATAAAAATGTGAATGTTTATTATAAAGGAGTGGGGCAGTTATGGGACAAAACGGAGAACAGATTGTATATCCTTCAATTATTTTCAGATTGAAAGATGATTATTATTCGGTTGGCAGTGAATATGTGCAGACTATTATGCAGAAACCGAAGTTTAAGAAAATTCCTAATTCGGACCCTATGATAAGCGGTGTGTTTATGTTCAGAAACAGCACAGTGCCGCTGATGAGTCTTAGGTCGGCATTCGGTATGGTTACGGTACAGGACGAGCTTGCCGAGTTCAATAAGATGATTGACGACAGAAAAGAGGATCATATCAATTGGGTCGATGAGCTTAGAAGGTGCATTGCGTCGGACGAGAAATTTACTCTTGCGACAGATCCGCATAAGTGTACGTTCGGAAGGTGGTATGATTCGTACAGTACAGATGAGAATGTGGTGATTTCTCATTTGCACCAAATTGAAAATCCGCATACACGTTTACATAATTCAGCCAAAGTCATCGAGGAACTGATCGCAAAGGGCGATGATAACGGCGTAAAAGAGGTTATGTCAAAAATTGATAATGACTATATGCCTAAAATACTCAGTCTGCTGGACGGCACAAAAGAGGTTTACGAAGAGGCGTTCCGCGAGATGGTTTTGGTATTGTCGGCTGAAAGTACGTTGGGCATTATAGTTGATGAGGTTATTGCGGTGGAAGTTTTGAAAGATGTTGACAAGGATAACGCGGTGCGCAAGCTTGATAATACGAAATATATTGTCGGTGTCAAGCAGAGTGCTAAATTTGACGAAATAATTATGGAGCTTGACACAAGACGGCTTTTGAATATTGCCGATAAATTTAAAGATTTGGCTTAAAGTGGGCGAAAATATATCAAATAACGGTTGACTTTTTGAGTGTGATATATTAAAATATTAGTTATTAATAGTAATACAAGGAGATAAGATATGGAAGAAAATATTATTGTATTGGAAGATGAAAACGGCAACGAAATCCGGTGTACGCCGATAGATGTGTTTGATTTGAACGAAACGCGTTATTGCGCCTTGGTTGACATTGACGAGCCGGAGGATTCGGAGGAAAGCGATGTAATCATTATGAAAGTTTTGCTCGGCGAAACTCCTGAGGACACCGAATTGGTTATGGTTGAAGATGACGGCGAATTGCAGAGTGCATTCGATGAATTTGTAAGACGTGACAATGAGGATGTTGTTGAATAAAATTATTGCGTTTGACAGTATAAAAGCAGACAAGCTTGTATAGGACAACTTGTCTGCTTTTTTCAGATTTATTGTCAGGAGGATTATTATGAATTTGCATACAAAAAAAGAATTGAGTGAGTTGTTGTGTTCGTTGATTGCGCCGTTAAAGAAATACTACAGCGAACACAATGCACTGCTTAAACTGAAAAGCAGCGGCACATGGTACGAAAAGAGAGCGGCGGATACAGAGGCGTTTGCAAGAATACTGTGGGGACTTGCGCCTTTTTGGGCAGGCGGCGGAACAGAAGATGATTTTGAGAAAATCTATTTGCGAGGTATTGCAAACGGCACAAATACCGACTGTGAAGAGTATTGGGGTGAATGTCACGACCGCGACCAGAAATTTGTGGAAATGTCGGCGATAGGCTATGCCCTTTTGATTGCACCGGATAAATTGTGGGAACCGCTCGGAAAAACACAGCGCATTGCTTTGGTAAACTGGCTCGGAATTATTAACGACCGAGAGGTTGTAGACAGTAATTGGCTGTTTTTCAGGGTAATTGTCAATATTGCACTGCGGAAATTGGGACAGCGGTATAATGCGGATATACTCAGACAGGATTTGAGCAGAATTGATGATTTCTATATCGGCGGCGGTTGGTATGAGGACGGAAAAGGCGGTCAAAAAGACTATTACAATGCGTTTGCATTTCATTTTCTGGGACTTTTATATGCGTATTGTACGGATGACGAGTATTCCGTAAAATTTAAAGAACGCGCCTCGGAGTTTGCAAAGGACTATATATATTGGTTTTCGGACGACGGCGAGGGATTGCCTTACGGGCGTTCGCTGACATACAGATTTGCGCAGACTGCTTTTTGGAGTATGTGTGTGCTTAATGATGTATTGCCGTTTTCGGTAGGGCAGATGAAGGGATTTATAAACCGCACGCTCAGAAAATGGCTGCGGAGTGATATGCTTGATAATTCAGGAATATTAACCGTTGGGTATAAGTATCCGAATATATTAATGGCAGAGCATTACAATGCAGTCGGCTCTGCTTACTGGTGTCTTATGATATTTGCCGTTTTGGCACTGGACGACAAACACGAATATTGGCAGGCGGCAGAAGAAAAAATGCCGGCACTTGCCGAGTGCAGAACAATAGAAAAAGCGGATATGCTCGTCAGACGCTATTGCGGCGAGGTTACAGCTTATCCGTCAGGTACTGCCGACAATTTCGGCTGCGGTCAAATTATACCTAAGTATTTGAAATTTGCATATTCGACTGAGTATGGGTTTAATGTACCAAAAAGCAATATAAGTGTTGACGAAGCGGCGGCTGACAATATGCTGTGTTTTGTTTACGACGGTTTGGTGTTTGTAAGAAAAAGTACAAGTGAGTGTAAAATGTATGATGACAGGATTGTTATTTCATGGTCACCGTTTGTGGGGATTGATGTTGTGACAACGGTTAAGCCGACGGAGTATGGACATATCAGAACTCACAATATTAAATCGGAATATGACTGTACAGCGTATGACTGCGGTTTTGCGGTTGCTTGCGGTGATGACGATGCGTGCGCGAGGAGTGTTTCGGAAAATTCGGCATCGGCGGTGAGCGCAAGAGGAAAATGTGTTGTTAAAGGCGGCAACGGTGGTTGTGGGCATATAATAAATGCATCACCGAATACTAATTTATACTATCCGCGCACGGTTATACCAAGTGTCAAATACGAAATAGCAAAAGGTGAAAGTAATATCGAAACGCGAATATATCAAATATAATGCAAAAAATACAGAGTGCGGACTTGTCTGTCTTGTCGGCACTCTGTATTTATTTTTCTATTTGTCTGTTTTGAAATTGATATTTGCTTTTATTCTGTCGCGTGACATATCTATAGAATAAACTTCGGAATTTGTATCGCATAATGATATGTCAATTTGCGGACTGTACGGAGTATATATGAAATATTCACCGTATTTGTCGGTGTGTGCGGTGTACGGCGTGCCGTTTACGGTGAACGTGATTTCCGATTCCGCAAGCGGAGTGTTGTCGTTTTTTGTGATTTTTCCGCCTATACCCAAAGTATTTTTTAGGTAGCCGTTGTTGACAAATGAGTCAAACGCCGGAAGGGCAACTTTGTTAAAGCTGAACAGGGTTGTGTTTGAAATGACATTTACATCAGCCTTGTCGTTATATTCATTGATTGCCCAGCCTACACCCGACTGATTAACCATTATCGGATTCCAATACAGTGCACCTGCACATCTGCCGCCGTTTATACTTTTCAATCCGCAGAACAACTCGTCAAGAAATCCGCGCTGACCGTACGGAGAGCTTGGGTAAATATGGTCATACGGTCCGTTATCCGCTAATTGTCCTATATATCCGTCAGCTCTTAACGGGGTGAAATTGTATCCGGTTTCCATAACGAGAATGTCTTTGTCATAGCGGTCGATAAGCGTGTTGTAAAAACTTACAATTTCATCAACCGTATTTTTTGACCAAAACGGATAATACGACGGACCGATTACGTCGTAGTCTACATTATTGTTTTTGCAGTTGTCGAAAAAGCTGTAGTACTGTGTGAGAGTGCCGTCGAGATGAATAACTATTTTGCTGTCCGGTGCAGTTTTTCGTATGGCTTTTGAGGCGGAATTCAGAAAACGTGCAAGGGTTTGAAAATTATCGGTACTTCCGTAAGGGAAAAGAATACCGTTTTGTATTTCATTTCCTATGGATATATATTCGGGTACAGTGTTTTGTGCTTTCATTTTCAGCATTGTATCTTCGGTAAATTCGTAAATCAGCGTTTCAAGTGCGGCGACAGCCTCCTCGTCAGTCATACCGTTTATTCGGTTTTGCCAATCATACGGAATAATCTGGTTTGCACCGTCAGCCCAAAAGTCACTGTAGTACAGGGTAAGCTGGATTTTCATACCCTTGTTTTTTGCACGTCTTGCAAGTTCCAGTCCCGACTTCACGTCCTGGAAACCGTCCGGTAAATAGTGACTGCCGTTGCCTCTGCCTTTTCCGGGATTATTGTATATCCGTATTCTGGCAAAGTTACAGCCGTTTTCGGACATAATTTGCAATGCATCTTTTTCAATACCGTTTTCATCTCGGTACACACCGCCGCGGTTCTCCACATAGCTAAGCTCTGTAATGTCACCGCCGGTGAGAAATTCGGGATTACTCTGCACTTTTTCAAGATGTATGTTTGCAAATTGCGCACTGCCGGAAAGGGTGATTTCACACTTATTGTCAGTAACGTTGATGCCCTGTATGACTGCACTGCGCCATTGCCCGTTACCGCCTGCGGAAGACGAATATATGGGATTATCTGCCGTTTTTGCGGATATAATGCCCGAAAAATCAAGAGTTGTATGCCGACAGTCGGTATGCAGACTGTATATGCCGTTTTCAAGACCCGTAAAGATTTTTGAGGCACTTGAATTTTCGTCTGTTTCGATAAACGCATAATGCTGATTTTCACCGGTATATGCGTTGTTTTCCAAGTGCCAGTCCGAAAAACTGTCTGATGTTACGGCTTTTGCAATCGGACTGCCGCAATCCGCAAGTTCCGGTGCGGTAATTTTGTCAAATTCCACATTGAGTGTTACGCTGTCGTTGCGCGGAATCGGGAATACAGCCGACGTATTTTCCGGCATATAGTAAATATCATCGTTTTTGCGTATATACCGCATTTGTTCGTCGGTAAGAGTGTACGTGTCTGATTTTAGTACGGTGTCGGTGTATTTTTTCAGCGTTTTGCCGTTATGGGTTATGTTAACAGTTACATTCGTACTTTTGAGCTGCGCCGAATCATATGTAAGCTCTATACGCGGCAGCATACCCCTGTCAGCGGCGGCAATGCACCACGAATTATCGGTATTTTGAGATTTTACGTCAATGCGGAAGGCCGCATTTGCGGTGTTGTCCGACAGCGATTTCATATAATCGGTGATATCAATATCAAAATCACCGGTGTTTTCGGGTGCGGTAAACTGCCTGATTTGCGTTGAGCTGTACGGAGGTATTTGTGCTGTACCTTCGTATTGAGCGAGGTTATCAAAGCTGTCATATTGCGCGGCATACAAAAATGCCTCGGAGCTGTTTTTGTAATAATCGGTAAAAAGTGTCAATTTTGCACTGACTAAGCCGTCGGCGGTGTAATACTTCGGCAGAGTAAAACCTATATAGGCGGCATTTTCCCACATCTCCCAGCCGTGTACGCGTAAACTGTAATTACAGCTTTTTTCCTGTGCGGTCCACTGTGCGGTTTTGTCCGAGGCTACAGTGTATATTGTAAGCTCTTTTTCCTGTTTATGCGTTTCGATTGGCACACCGACGGCGAGAGTGCCGCCGACTATAAAAGTAATTATTTTATCAATTATTCCCATCGTTCGTGCTCCGTTTCACTGTAGCAATAATTCTGTCCGCCAACACTTTACAGCAATTTATTGCATATTCGTCTTTGTCTGCCGGCTTTTGCGCCGACACTCCGAAATGTCCGGCACCCAACTCACTGCTGTTACCGACAAGTGTCATACCCTCCACCAAAGCGCACGAGTGAATCGCCTCGAGAGTGCGCTCCTGACCGCCGTACTTTGATGCACCGACAGTTACAGCCGCCATAGGTTTGCCGAGCCACGCTTTTTCGGCGCGGATTGCGCGTGTTTTGTCAAAAAGACATTTAAGCTGTGCGGTCATTGCTCCGAAATACACAGGACTTCCGAAAAGTATAAAATCGGCTTTTTTTGATTTTTCAAAAAGCTCGTCAAGCTTTGTGCCGGCATAGCACTGCTTGGTGCAGGGAGTGGTACAGGATACGCAAAACGGAGTTTTTGCCGATGTTATTGCCTCGTGTACGCTTAAAAGCTCAGTATCCGCGCCTTGCTCTTTGCAATGACCGAGTATTTCGTTGAGCAAGAATGATGTGTTGCCGTTTTTGTTATGACTTCCGTTAAGAGCTAAAATATACATAAAAATCCATCCTTTATTATTTATTATATTCTATATTATACTACATTTTTTTTGAAAATCCTTTATTTTAATCGTTAAATCAGGTATTATGCCAATACAGCCGGAATATATTTTAATGCAGTATTGCAATAAAATATGAACCGTGCATAACGGAGAATGGAGAGGAATATGAGGTTTTTGGTGATTAGAGCGAAATACATTGTGTTTTTGGCGGTTGCCGTGATGGCGGTGGGGTACGGCGGATATGTTTTTTTACATCACACAGTAGATGTATATAACGAAAATCGAAAAGAAATACCCATTTATTGTGTAGATACACAGGAAAACAAAATTGCGGTGACTTTTGACTGCGCGTGGAATGCAGATGACATTGACAGTATTATAGAAACACTGAAAAAGTATAATTGTCCGGCAACGTTTTTTGTGGTGGGTGATTGGCTGGAGCGTTTTCCGGACAGCGTAAAAAAGCTGAGCGATAACGGACACGAAATTGCTAATCATTCGTATAATCACGCTCACTATAACAATATGACTAAGGAGGAAATGATAGCCGATATGCAAATCTGTGATGATAAAATAGAGCAGATAACAAACGTTAAACCGATGCTTTTCAGAGCACCGTACGGCGAGTACAACGATTTGCTGATAAAGACGTGTCAGGAAACGGGTCGATGGTACATACAGTGGTCCGTCGACAGCTTGGACTGGCGCGACATATCCGCACAGGAAATATATGAAAGGTGTGTTAAAAAGACTCAAAACGGAGATATATTGCTGCTGCATAACGGAACACCGCACACAGCTGAGGTACTGCCGAAAATACTTGAAACGCTTTCGGAAAAATATACCTTTGTCAAGGCTTCGGATTTGATATATAAGGATAATTTTACAGTAAATATTGAGGGCAGACAGAAGAAAAACGATTGACAAAATTTACAGTGTATATGTGGTATGAGTATGTGTTTGGTGTGTGGCGGACATATAAGTATATAAAATATAAATAGTAATTAATTGTTTAAAAAATTTAAATAATTTAAAAATTTTGTCAAAATTCTGCATTTAGTATTGACAATTAGTGAAAAATAGGATAAAATAAGGGTGTCGTATAATTGACTAAAACTATACTATGGAGTGATTTATTATGAAACATTGTTCAAATTGCGGAAAAGAAATTGCAGACGGTGCAGTAGTTTGCCCGGGTTGCGGCAGCAGACAGAATGGTATGCAGAATCCTGACGATTCAAGCAGCTTTGGCTGGGCTTTGCTTGGCTTTTGTATACCGTTGGTAGGTTTGATTCTTTATTTGTCATGGAAGAATAATACACCGTTGAAGGCAAAATCAGCCGGAAAAGGTGCATTGATAAGCGTTATAATTTCGGTAGTATTTTATATTATCTATGCGATTATCATCGGTGTATCTATGGCCGGAATGTAATTTTGTATGAAATTCAGTAAATTTTTAGTTATTGCTTTTATGTGCCATCAAAAGCCTGAAAGGTCCTTTCATTTCAGGGGCAGGCAATTTCCGCTGTGTGCAAGGTGTACGGGCATTTTGATAGGGTATTTTGTTGGGATTGCTGTAGCATATATTACAAGAAACAGTAATTGCTTATGGCTGTCGCTGTGTATAGTTCCTATGATTATTGATGGCGGCATACAATTACTTTGCAAAGTGGAAAGCAATAATTTTCGGCGGTTGGTTACAGGAATACTCGGCGGAGTGGGGATAATATATCTGTTTGTAAGCCTGCATACATTTACGGTATGGTGGGTGAGAAAGGTTTTAAGATATTTTATGCTGCTATGTATTTGCCGAGGACGGGTTTTGTGTGATTTTTGCTGACAGTATATTATTGAATTGTATGTACATAACGAAGCAGTCGGACAGGTTGGATTAATTCAGTCTGTCCGGCTGTTTTGTTATTCTGAGAATATCAGCGTGTGAAATATTGTGTGCATACATAAGAAAAACAGTTGACAAACATTGCACTTGTGTGTT
>CAYRCC010000011.1:0-57338 GCA_964422725.1 uncultured Lachnospiraceae bacterium | reverse complement strand
AGGCTTGACCTAAACTTTAATACAAAACACGTTGGGTTTTGTCTACAGTCTGAAAGCTCCTGTTTCGGCAGGAGCTTTCAGTTTACATACACCCTCCAAAAACAGGTTTCATAAAAGTTTCGCTCAAGCCTTTTTCTGATACTTTGCGTTAGCTTTCCGCTGCAATTGATTTCTCCGCCGACTCATTTTATTCAAAAATTACATATTATATATTTTTTATAGTTGTATTTTTGTAAAGTTTGTGATAAAATAGATATAATAACATAAAATAATAATAAGACTGCTATTGAATTTTGGAAAACATTGGTTTTTCTGTGCAGACAATGCCTATGTCATTTTCACATTGCAAAGCCGAATGTTTTTCGGCAGAATATGCAGTCGGTAATAGTGTTATACATTTCAACATATATAGTTTCAAAAAGACGGAAAGGAGGATTTATGATAATCGACAACAGATTTTCAGAAATTACAGACGAAATCGTCAAGCTGAGCGATTTGTGCGGTAAAAACAACCTGATTGATGCCTCGCTTTACAATAAATATGAAGTAAAACGCGGTCTGCGTGACCTCAACGGCAAGGGTGTTCTGACCGGCTTGACGGAGATAAGCGAAATAAAATCAACCGAAACGGTAAACGGTGTTGACACTCCGTGCGAGGGCAAGCTGTTTTACAGGGGTTATGACGTGGAAAGTATTGTCGACGGTTTTATAAAGGAAAACCGATTTGGCTTTGAAGAGGTGACTTATCTGCTCCTGTTCGGCACTCTCCCCGACAAATCCGAGCTTGACAATTTTCAAAAATTACTCGGCAATTACCGTACACTGCCTACCAGCTTTGTCCGCGACATTATTCTCAAAGCACCGAGCGATGATATGATGAACGCACTTGCACGAAGTGTCCTCACGCTTTACGCATACGATACAAAGGCTAACGACATTTCTATTCCTAACGTACTGCGGCAGTGTTTACAGCTTATTGCGCTGTTTCCGATACTGTCAGTTTACGCTTATCAGGCTTACGCACACTACCACGGACGAAAAAGCCTGTATATACATTCGCCGAAACCTGAGCTGTCCACAGCGGAAAATATACTCCATATGCTCCGCCCCGACAATAAATATACCGAGCTTGAGGCGAAAATACTGGACGTGGCATTAGTTCTTCACGCCGAGCACGGCGGAGGAAACAACTCCACTTTCACCACACACGTCGTGTCATCGTCAGGCACGGATACGTATTCAACCGTTGCGGCATCTTTGGGTTCGCTTAAAGGACCTAAGCACGGCGGTGCAAATATCAAAGTTGTGCAAATGTTTGAGGATATGAAAAAGAATATATCCGACTGGTCCGATGAAAATGAAATACGCCGTTACCTGTCTGACCTTTTGAATAAAAAGGCTTTCGATAAATCCGGACTTATATACGGTATGGGACACGCAGTGTATTCACTCTCAGACCCACGCGCAAACACATTTAAGCGTTTTGTGGAGAGTCTTTCAAGAGAAAAAGGCAGAATGGACGAATTTATGCTTTATTCGGCAGTTGAGCGCATCGCGCCGGAGGTTATAGCAGAGGAGCGCAAAATCTACAAAGGCGTAAGCGCAAATGTGGATTTCTACAGCGGTTTTGTATATCGTATGCTTGACTTGCCTGTCGAACTGTACACCCCTATTTTCGCAATAGCCAGAATTTCGGGTTGGAGCGCACACCGCATAGAAGAGCTTATGAACTGTGGTAAAATCATACGTCCGGCATACAAAAGTGTCGCAAAACATAACAACTATATACAGTTGTCGGACAGATAATGTAACATAATCAATACTAGTAACAGGGGAGCTTTTTAATATGGAAAATATGGATACAAAGGAACTTAAAACTTATTTACTGAATAAAATCGACATTTCCGAGGCGGGAAACGGTTGCAGAATGTGGCTCGGCGACATCAACGGCGACGGAATAACGGAATTTATTATGGTACAGCCGGATACGGGTTTTGACGACCGATTTTTTCCGCACTCCGTATCGTGCGCAACCGCATACAATTTACAGGGCGAAATGCTTTGGCAAATCGGTTTCCCCGACCCTGAGGTGAAAGGCAGCGGCTCGGACATTCCGGCACAGATTTACGACATCGACAACGACGGCAACAATGAATTTATATGCGTTATGGACGACGAACTGTGTATCTTTGACGGTGCTACGGGAGAGTTAAAGGAAAAACACCCTATTCCCGATGAGCACGCACACGACTGCATTATTATTGCCGACCTTGAAGGAAAAGGCTATCCGCAAAATATCATTTTGAAAAACCGCTACAACAAACTGTGGGCGCTGGACACCGATTTTAACGTTATGTGGACTTTCGAGGGAAATATAGGTCACTACCCTTGGCCGTATGACTTAAACGGTGACGGTGTCGATGAGCTTATCGCCGGTTACAACGTGCTTGACGGCAAAGGTCATTTGCTCTGGACAATTGATATGAAAGACCACGCCGACTGCGTATGGGTATGCGACCTTGACCAAAACCCAAACACCGGCGCGGCGGTTTTGGTAGGCGGTATGGATACAACCGCTTACACAAGCGACGGAAAACTCATATGGCGTTACACCGACACTGTAGAGTCGCAAAACATTGCACCGGGTAATTTCCGTCCGGAAAATCCGGGTACGGAGGTTGGCGGACTGGACCGTATAGACAGGAGTTCGCCGAACGGACTGGACGGTATGTTCCTCATAAATTCAAAAGGAAACACGCTTTATAAGGAAAACAGAACCGTTCCCGGTTGGAGCTCAATAGTAACGTCTATACATAACTTTGACGGCAAAGGACATGACCATTTGCTTGCATACAGACGAAACGGTATTCCGGCTGCTATTTATGACGGTTATATGAATCCTATTTTCACATTCCCGTTCGACGGACACATTATGTGGACAGACCTTACGGGTGACGGTCAGGCACAGGCTCTCATCTACTCAAACACCGAAGTGCATATTTACTCGGCATATGAGCTTGATTTAACAAAAGCCGCCGTACCTTACACGCGCCCTCAGCCTAAACGTCTGTACAATTGGACCAGATACTGGGGCAGTGAGATGGATCCTAAGCAATACGCGGTTAATTACATTACCGGCAATTTTGAAAATTCCGATATTTTCGCGTGGGCAAACGGCAGCATCAAAGATGCAGACACACCTATTACGCGTGCTGACTTTACGGTACTGCTTGTAAATGCGCTGAATCTGCGCGCTTACGAAACACACAATTTCAGTGATGTTAAGCGCACGGATTATTACTTTAACGCCGTAAGCATTGCGAAAAAGCTGAACATCGTCAAAAGTGCGGACAATACATTCCGCCCTAAGGATATTATAACCTTTGCCGAGGCGGCGGATATGGTTAAGAAAACAACCGGCGTTGACATCAATCCGGCTGAGGCGAGCGCACAGATGACAAAACAAGCGGCGGCAGATATAATTGCCGCACTCAAATAAGCGCCGCATTATAGGTTATAAAAGCTAAAAAGCTGTACTTGTCAATTTTTTGAAATATTGCACAAGAAACTCCCAAAACACAGTAAAATCAAGCTATGTTTTGGGAGCTTTATTTTTTTCCGATTGTTATGCGGTTTCAAATCCGACTGCCGGACAAAGCGCCGAACGCCGCCACTCATTAAATATTATACAGCAAATCCGCATATGTAGGGAACGGCCAGAACTCTTTGCTCACCATAGTTTCAAGCGAGTCGGCGGTGAACCTCAGGTCGTTCATTTCCGGTATAACAGAGTTTTTATAATAATTCGCGGTTTCCTCGGCAGATGTATCAGGCAAACCGTCAATAACCGCCTGCAAAGAATTAATCTGTGAAATAAGATTTTCCGTCAACTGCGAAATCTTCGCCGCAAGCGACTCCTGATTAGGCACATTCAACCCTAACGACTTTTTCATAGTGATTGACTGCAAAAGCTCGGTTGAATACGCAATGCAGGCAGGCAGAATTTCGCGGTTTGCCATTTCCAGCATCGTGAGTGCCTCAATATGGAGCGTTTTGTTGTAATCTTCAAGCATAATGTCACAGCGCGATACCGTTTCCGCTCTCGTAAATACACCCTGACGTTCAAACAGCGCAATATTTTTCTCCGACTTAAATTCCGGCAGTGCGTCCGCCGAAGTCGGGAAATTAGGCAGTCCTCGTCTTTCCGCCTCCTTAACCCACTCATCGGTATAATTATTTCCGTTAAATATTATACGCTTGTTTTCCTTTATTGTATCCCTGATAATTTCCATTATTTCGGCATCAGGGTCGGCTGAGGCCTCCAGTCTGTCGGCGTACTCGTTCAAAACGTCCGCAACAATAGTGTTAATCACTATGTTTATACCGGCAATCGACTGTGCTGAGCCCGGCATTCTGAACTCAAATTTATTCCCCGTAAACGCAAACGGCGACGTTCTGTTTCGGTCGGTTGTGTCCTTGTTAATTACAGGAATTGTGTCAACACCCGTTTCAAGCAGATGTACCGATTTGTCTATAGTGGTTTTGCCGTTTTCTATAGCTTTCAGTACAGCGGTTAAGTCATCACCGAGGAAAATGGATATGATTGCCGGCGGTGCTTCGTGAGCGCCGAGCCGGTGGTCGTTACCGGCGGTTGCGGCGGAAACTCTGAGCATATCGCCATGCTTGTCAACAGCCCTTATTACCGCACACAAAAACAGCAGAAACTGCTTATTCTCAATAGGGTTTTTGCCCGGCTTTAACAGCTGTTCTCCCTCGTTTGTACCGATTGACCAGTTATTATGCTTACCCGAACCGTTGACTCCCTCAAACGGTTTTTCATGCAAAAGACACATAAGTCCGTGGCGGTTGGCAACCTTTTTCATAATTTCCATTGTAAGCTGATTGTGGTCACAGGCGATATTTGCGGTCGAAAATATCGGCGCAAGCTCATGCTGTGCCGGTGCCGCCTCATTGTGCTTGGTCTTATCAAGCACGCCCAGTTTCCACAGCTCCTCGTCAATCTCTTTCATAAACGCCGAAACGCGTTCCTTTATCGTTCCGAAATAGTGGTCGTCCAGCTCCTGTCCCTTTGCCGGTCGTGCGCCGAACAGCGTTCTGCCTGTTAAAAACAGGTCTTTGCGCTGTTTGTACAGCTTAACATCGGTCAGAAAATACTCCTGCTCCGGTCCGACATAGGCAATTACCCTTGTCGCACTTGAATTAAAGAACTTCAAAACTCTGAGTGCCTGCTTGTTTACAGCTTCCATAGAACGCAAAAGCGGCGTTTTTTTATCCAGCACCTCGCCCGAATACGAGCAGAATGCAGTCGGTATACACAGTGAATTGTCCTTGATAAACGCATACGAGGTCGGGTCCCACGTTGTGTAGCCGCGTGCCTCAAACGTCGCTCTCAGTCCGCCCGACGGAAAGCTTGACGCATCAGGCTCACCCTTTATAAGCTCTTTTCCGGAAAACTCCATAATAACATTATCGTCATCGGAAGGGGTAATAAACGAATCGTGCTTTTCGGCGGTAACGCCGGTCATCGGCTGAAACCAGTGAGTATAGTGGGTTGCGCCTTTTTCGATTGCCCAGTCCTTCATTGCGTTTGCAACGACCTCCGCCACACCGGCATCAAGCGGCGCGCCTTCCTTTATCGTCTTTTCTATTGCCTTGTAGGTATTTTTCGGCAGTCTTTCTTTCATAACGTGAAGATTAAACACGTTACTGCCGAATATTTCTGATACAAATGACATTATTATAACCTCCTAATTTTAGCCGTACAAGCATCATACAGATAATTATGTAAGCACAGCATACCGAAAAATCCTTGCAAAACCCACCGTTTTGAGCAATATAACAAAAAAAGAGTCACAAAAAGGTACGCATGCTGTAAATAATCGTTTTTTACTTAGTATTATATCAATATTCAGATAATTTTACAAGTATTTTATGCAGTAAAAGCACAATATATGTTGACGAAAATTAACCTTGCTTTACGTCACATTATTGTACAGATTATTTATTCGGCACTGTGACTGTACTTTTCACTTGACATAAAAGCCGTTTTGTAATTTATAAACCGCATAAAATCACAGTTTCCGAACGAGTTAATTATTTGTGAATTTCGTTAATAAACCACAAATATATGTCAGATATTTAATAAAAATCATATTGAAAAAATCTCAAAAGTTAAAATTTTTAATTATCTTGCTTTTACAATAACTATAATTTCAAGGCATATTTCAATGATTTGTTCATAATTTGTTTACTCATTCAAAAAAACACAGATGGAAATGTAAAATTTTGTTTTAAAATATATTGAAAAATCAATGCGACTATGCTATAATAGCATAGTCGGAGCAGTCCGATGTTAAAGGTAAGATTGAAAACGATGCAAATCGGACGGTTATGCCCAACTTTTATATTCACAAGCCGTAATGCTGAGTCTATGAAAGGAGGGGTGCTTATGAAAAGTAAGTACGCTGCTACATATGGCAAAAAAATTACTTCGAGTAATACTCAAAGTAGTTTTGGAAGTTATCATTTTTTTGATAATTTTCGCTGTAAAAGCAAAATGACCGCCCCTCGCCAAAGTTGCGGTCATTTTAATCGTTAACTGGGCATAACCGTTTGAAGTCTTGCCTTTTTCTACTATCATTATAATACATTTTATGCGAACTGTCAAGCAGATAGTTCTTTTTGTTCACAGTTTCCGAACGAGTTAATTATTTGTGAATTTCGTTAACAAACCACAAATATATGTCAGATATTTAATAAAAATCATATTGAAAAAATCTCAAAAGTTAAAATTTTCAATTATCTTACTTTTACAATAACTGTAATTTTGATGCATATATCAATAATTTGTTCATAATTTGTTTACTCATTCAAAAAACGTGCGCATAAAATGTTTATGTTTTGACATAGCCGCCGATTTATGTTACAATAAAAATGAGTTATGAAATTAAGGCTGTAGACAAGCCTTTCAAAAAAGTGAATTTTATCATTTTTTTGTATTCTGCTGCAAGTGAAAATTAAACGGTGCTCGTTGGGAAAGGAATAGTTAAATTGAAAATACTTGTTGTTGATGATGAAAAGCTGATAGTCAAAGGAATAAAGTATAATCTCGAACAGAACGGTTACAGCGTTTTAACCGCGTATGACGGTGAGGAGGCGGTCAATATCGCACGTATCGGAAACGTGGATTTGATTTTGCTTGACATAATGCTTCCGAAAAAAGACGGACTCACCGCCTGCCGCGAAATCCGCGCGTTTTCCGACGTGCCTATAATTATGCTGACGGCAAAAAGCGAAGATATTGACAAAATTCTGGGACTGGAATACGGTGCTGACGACTATATAACAAAGCCGTTTAACATTCGCGAGGTTACGGCGCGCATTAAAGCAATACTGCGCCGCGCAAACCCAAGCCGCGACATTGACTCGCCCGAAACCACTCTCGTTTCCGGACATTTCACGCTTGACTACAACTTCCGCCTGCTCACCGTCGACGAAAAGGAAATTCACCTGACAGGCAAGGAATTTGAAATTGTTGAGCTGTTTATGAAAAACCCGGGCAAGGTGTACACGCGCGAAAACCTTCTTGATATAGCGTGGGGACACGACTATCCCGGTGACGTGCGCACAGTTGACGTGCATATACGCCGGCTGCGCGAAAAAGTAGAGCCTAATCCGGCAGAACCGAGTTATATAAAAACAAAGTGGGGTGTGGGTTATTACTACAAAAAAGATTAAAATTAAAGAACTTTTCAATTCTATGCGCTGGCATATGATGATGACTTACTTTTTTATACTTCTCGTCACGCTGGTGCTGATGAGCGTATATATTCTGGGTGTTTTGTCCGAAAATCTTTATAACAAAGAAAAATCACAAATATTCGCAAAGGCTAATATCCTCGCGGATACGGCGGTTTTGCAGGTAGATTTGAGCGAGCTTGATCTCATCGCGGACGATATAACTCAGCCG
Organism: uncultured Lachnospiraceae bacterium; assembly: GCA_964422725.1. Classification (GTDB taxonomy): domain Bacteria; phylum Bacillota; class Clostridia; order UBA1381; family UBA1381; genus CAKSNH01. Next base: position 49,348 of record CAYRCC010000011.1, on the reverse strand, counting down.
CTTGCCGGTACAAATATAAGAGCTATTGTTGCCGACAGTGCATATACGGTTATGTTCGATACAAACAAGGAATCCGAGCTGCGCGGAAAAATTCTTACGGCAGACGTATTAAAAAGCGCGCTCGGCGGTGAACAGGCAAGCAGTATTTACAAAAATGACGGTGACGATGCAAACAGTATTGGCGTAGCTGTGCCGATAAACCGCGGCGATATAGTAATAGGCGCAGTCTATCTGACCACCTCACTTGCCGATGTCGACAGAACTATCGGCTACATAAGAACAAGCCTGTTTGTGTTTTCTGTGCTCATAAGTATTCTTGTGGGAATATTGAGTCTTGGAATGTCGTATATAGTGACATCACCGATTGACGAATTTATAGCGGCGGCAAAAGAAATCTCAAAAGGAAATTTCAGTCAGCGCGTTAAGGTTCGAGGACATAACGAGCTTGCGCAGATGGCGCACACAATGAACTATATGTGCGAAGAGCTTGACGTTTTGGAGGAAAACAGGCGCAAATTTGTTTCCGATGCCTCACACGAGCTGAAAACTCCGCTCGCCTCAATTAAGCTGATTTCGGACAGTCTTGTCAGCACTGAAAATCCGAGCGAGGAGCTTGTTAAAGAGTTCTTGAGCGACTTAAGCGAGGAAGTAGACCGACTGACTCGTATAATCGAAAGGCTTTTGACACTTACAAAAATGGATTCGCGCCAGGCAAACCTAAAACCCGAACCTGTCGACGTTGTGCGGCTGGTAAGTATGGTTGTTAAAAAGCTGGCACCGGCGGCTGACAGAAAGAAAATTATAATATACACAGATTTCGACGACAAAGCGCGTGAGCCTGTAATGCTCGACCGCGACAAAATAACCGAGGTAGTGTACAACATAGCCGACAACGCCATAAAATATACACCCGAAAACGGTATGGTAAAATTAAGTGCGGCGGCAACCGACGAAAATGTTACAATTAAGGTTGAGGACAACGGACCCGGTATTCCGGTAAGCGAAAAGGATAAAATATTTGAACGGTTTTACCGGCTTGACGATTCCAGAGCGCGAGATACGGGCGGTACGGGTCTGGGACTTGCCATTGCCAGAGAGGCTGTGCTGATGCACGGCGGAACGATTGAGGTAATCAGTGACGGAGTTGAGGGTACGGTATTTTTGGTGATACTGCCTATTAAGCATAGCGAATAAGCTGCAAAGGAGGTAGCCGATATGAAAAATAATAAACCGATGAGGGTGTTGATGTTTGCGGTACTGGTTGCCGTAGCGGCGGCGGCACTGTATTTTGCACTGCCGGACGGCGGCGGCAGACGGCGCAATATGGACTTGTATTTTCTCAACGAACAGCACACGTCCATAGTTGCCGAGAACCGCGAAATAAAGTATCGGACAACGGACGATTTGCCGTACGAAGTGGTTCGTGCGCTGATAAAAGGTCCGTCGGACAGCAAAAACAGTCGTGTACTGCCAAGCGAAACGCAAATCAACACGATAGAAGTGATAAAGGGCGATGTTGTGGTGGACTTCAGCAGCGAGTATTTTTCCGGTGACTCGGCACAGGATATTTTAAGTGCATATGCTGTAGTTAAATCACTGTGCGGAATACCGAATATTAACAGAGTGAAGGTATCTGTGTGCGGTAATCCCGTGACAACGCCGTCGGGAAGCAGTCTGAATTTTCTTTCAAACGACGACATCAAGCTCGAAAGTGATATAAGCGGCGACGAAACGCGCAGAGTCAAGCTGTATTTTTCGGTTTCCGGCGCAAACGGTCTTACGGCTGAGGAGCGTGAAATAAAATGCACCGACGATCAGCCGCTCGAACAGCTTATAGTAAACGAGCTTGTGAAAGGTCCGTCGTATGCGAATTTGTCGGAAGTGCTGTCGGCGGATACACAGGTAATTTCGGCACAGACAAAAGACAACATATGCTTTGTAAATTTGAAAGCGAATTTTTTGGACAGAAACTCAGGGTCGGACGCAAAAGAAAGCCTTGCTGTGTACTCGATTGTAAACTCACTTACGGAGCTGGACGGCGTAAACGCGGTACAATTTCTGATTGACGGGCAAAAAGTAAGTACGTTCGGACATTTCGGTTTCGGCGAACCGTTTGTGAGAAATGACGAGATGATTATCAATGAAAGTGAATAATTCTACAAAATGAATATTGACTTTTATATTTTAATGTGATAAAGTATATAATACATTAATAGCGGACACCGAAATTGCACGGCAGTTATTGCAAAAACAAAATAACGTTGTATGCATATTGCGCTGTCCTCAGTTTAAAGAAAGGAATTTTGGAATGGCTGAACTGAAAATGTATACGCCGACGGGCGTAAACGATATTCTGCCGGAGGAGTGCAGAAAGAAAAAAGAGATTGAAAGTATATTGTGGTCGGTGTTTGCCTCTATGGGGTACCGGGAAATAGAACTGCCGACTTATGAATATTATGACGTGTTTGCAAGCAGCGGCGGTCAGATTTCACAGGAAAATATGTTTAAGTTTTTTGACGAAAATGGCAGAATTTTAACTCTGCGGCCGGATATGACTACCGCAATAGCAAGAATTGCGGCAACCAAAAACATAGACGATGTTTTGCCGCTCAGATACTGCTATACGGGAAATGTGTTCAGAGCCGAAAAAACCGAGGGTGCACGCCAAAGAGAATTTACACAGTCGGGTATTGAGCTTATAGGAGTCAATACTCCTATGGCTGATGCGGAGGTTATATCGGGAGCTATCGAGGCTGTTTTGGCTGTGGGAATAGAGGAGTTTCAGGTAGAGATTGGTCAGGTTGCGTTTTTTAACGGCTTGGTTGAACAGGCAGGGCTTGACTCGGAAGCGGTGGAGCTTTTGCGTGAACGTATCGACTGCAAGGACTCGCTCGGTATCAAAACCATTACCGAAAAGCTTAATATATCCGACGATATAAAGAAAGTTATGATAGAATTGCCGTATCTGCTCGGCGGACTTGAAATGTTGGAAAAAGCTGACGTTGACGGTCTTAACGAAACGTCAAAGGCGGCGCTTGATAATATAAGACGGATTTATAAGCTGTTGACGGAATACGGCTATGAAAAATATATTTCTATTGATTTGGGTATGCTGCAAAGCATTGATTACTATACGGGAACTATTTTTAAATGCTATACCTACGGAGTAGGATTTCCGATTTGTGCCGGCGGCAGATACGATAATCTAATCGGAAATTTCGGCAAAAATATGGGTGCGGTCGGTGTTGCGTTCGGTATAAGCAGAATTATGACGGCACTGAGAAAATCAGGACACGAAATAGAGCCGTACGTTCCCGATGCAACGCTGATATTTACGGAAAACGGTGCTGACTCAAACGCATATGAGCTTGCATACACGCTCAGGTCACAGTCGTATCTTACGGAAATGTATATTGCCGACGGCGATTATAAAGCGGCAGAACGGTATGCGGAAGCAACCGGCAAAGAATCTATGCTCAGAGTATTTGCCGACGGCAAACTGATGATAAAGGATTTTACCGACGGCGAAATAATCGAAACAACAGTCGAGTCTTTTCTCGGTGTGTACACCGACACCTCAGCGGACGACGACTGCGGCTGCGGTCATTCACATCACGGCTGTGACTGCGGACACGAGCATTGACACTAAATACAGCTTTATTATAATAACAGAAAGGAATAATCTGCACAATGAGATATTTAACGGTCGCGTTGGCGAAGGGACGTTTGGCTGAAATTGCAATGGATATGTTTTCGTCTATTGGCATAAACTGCGATGAAATGAAGGAAAAGACGAGAAAATTGATTTTTACAAACGAGGAGAGTAAAATGAAATTCATTCTCGTTAAGGCGAGCGATGTACCGACTTATGTTGAGTACGGCGCGGCGGACATAGGTATTGTCGGTAAAGACACGCTTTTGGAGGAAAACAAGAATCTTTACGAAATGATTGATTTGGGGTTCGGCAAATGCAAAATGGCGGTGTGCGGACCTATTGAAATGAAAGAAAAAATGCACAAAATGAATGACTTGCGCGTTGCGTCGAAGTATCCGCATATTGCGGAAAAATACTTCCACGACGAAGTCGGACAGACTATTGAGCTTATAAAGCTTAACGGATCTGTTGAGCTTGCACCGCTTGTAGGTCTTAGCGATGTCATTGTGGACATCGTCGAAAGCGGCAAAACACTCAAGGAAAACGGACTTGAGGTTTTGCAAGATGTGTGTCCGCTGAGCGCGTGGTTTGTGGTGAACAAAGTCAGTATGAAAATGCACACCGATAGGATTATGAATATCGTGGAAAAGTTTAAGGGAAAAATATAAGGTATGTATTGTTTTTATGGGGTTACCGAATTGTCCGAGGTTCAAACGGCAGACAAGCACAAGTGGGTTTGTCTGTCGGAACTCGGGCTGTAAATATTTTACCTGCAATGTTAGAGTGTAGACTTATTAGTTTTGCTTAAAATTTTTGAAGAGGTTTCGCTGTCTGCGGACAGCGACAAACTTTCAGTAGTTTTGCTTACAGCAAAACCGACCTTCGGGCGTCGGAAATCTTTCCGATACTATTTTAAAAAGTTTGAACAAAACTTGAACGCTTAGGAGTTTCGTCGTCTGCGGACGACGATTTAAGGCTCTGCCTTAAAAATCCGCAAGCCTTTGAAAAGGCTTGACCTAAACTTTAATACAAAACACGTTGGATTTTGTCTACAGTCTGAGAGTTTCAAGATTTTCTTGAAACTCTTTTTTAATTCATAATACCGACTGCCGCTTCAGGCAATTAAAAAGAATATTTTATTAAATAGGTAAAATACTATAAACGGAAGGAGTGCAAATCATATGGAAAACAAAATGACAAAACAACAATACCAAGAATACGTTAAAGAGCAAACACCCAATTCGCCTATACTCAAAAACTGTATATTCGCGTTTATTATCGGCGGTATAATATGTGTTATAGGTCAGGGACTGGGTGACTTTTATAAATGGCTGGGGTTTCCGAAAGAAGCCGCCTCAACAGCCGTTTCAATCACTCTCATATTCCTCAGCGCACTGCTCACCGGACTTAATATTTACGGCAAAATCGCAAAATACGCCGGTGCCGGCACAATCGTACCGATTACAGGTTTTGCAAACGCTGTCGTGTCGCCGGCTATAGAAGCTAAAACCGAAGGCTATGTTTTGGGTGTGGGCGCGAAAATTTTCACAATAGCCGGTCCCGTAATACTTTACGGGACATTTGCCTCTGTTATTGCCGGAATAGTATACTTTTTTGCATATCACGTCCTGTGACGGCGTAACAAATACAATCACTTCTGCATATTATATACCAACTATAATAAAACAGGAGTGATTTTTTATGTGCGGAATAGCCGGATTTATAGATTTTCAGCGCAATTTTCTCGACTGCCGAAACGAATGTATGCACACAGCACAATGTATGGCGGACAAAATGGCGCACCGTGGGCCTGACGACGAGGGCGAATGGATAAGCGAACACGCGGTATTTGCACACCGACGGCTTGCCGTAATCGACCCTAACGGCGGTATGCAGCCTATGATGCGTACTGTCGGCGGCTACGATTTTGTCATTACATACAACGGCGAGCTTTACAACGCCGCCGAGCTGAAAAACGAGCTTTCGCGTTTCGGATACATTTTCACCACCGAATCCGACACCGAAGTTCTTCTATACACATATGTGCATTACGGTGAGAAATGTGTAGAAAAGCTCAACGGGATATATGCATTTTGCATATGGGATTCTATGCGCCGGCGCGCGTTTCTGTGCCGCGACAGATTCGGAGTAAAACCGCTGTTTTTTGCGGTAACGGATACGGCAGTGGTTTTCGGTTCGGAAATAAAAGTAATTTTTGAATACCCCGGAATAAAGCGCACCGTCAGCAAACAGGGACTGTGCGAAATTTTCGCCGTCGGACCGCCGCGCACACAAGGACTCGGCGTGTTTGACAGCATAAGCGAGTTGCCGCCGGCACACTATATGACGATATGCCGCAAGGGTATCGAACAAAAACGCTATTGGCAGTTTAACAGCCGCGCGCACACCGACAGCTATCAGGAAACCGTTGCCAAGGTACGCGCCCTGCTTACAGACACCGTAAAACGTCAGCTGGTATCGGACGTACCTGTGTGTACCTTTTTATCCGGCGGACTTGATTCAAGCATAATAACGGCAATTGCGGCAAACACTTTCCGCGAACACGGCAAACGCTTGGACACCTATTCTTTTGACTACAAGGATAACTCAAAGTATTTCAAAGCAAGCAGTTTTCAGCCGGATGCTGACCGTCCGTGGGTGGAGCGAATGGTAAGTGAATTTGATACTAACCACACCTATTTGGAATGTGACAATGCATACCTTGAAAAGGCACTCGAAGATGCTGTTATGCAAAAGGATTTGCCCGGTATGGCAGATGTGGACTCGTCACTTTTGTATTTCTGCGGCGAGGTACGGCGCAAGCATACAGTGGCACTTTCGGGCGAATGTTCGGACGAAATTTTCGGAGGATACCCGTGGTTTCGCGATGCGGCGGCGTTTGAACGGCAGGCGTTTCCGTGGTCATACGATATGCATTTGAGAAACAGCGTACTGCGCGATGACGTCGCGGCAAAGCTGGATTTGGAAAGCTATTCGTATATGCGGTATTCGCAGTCGGTGGCGGACGTTCCTGTTTTTGACGGTGACAACGCGGAAGAAAAACGGCGACGGGAAATTTCGTATTTGAATATTAATTGGTTTATGCTGAATTTGCTTGAACGAAAGGACAGAATGAGTATGGCGTGCGGTCTTGAGGTGCGCGTGCCGTTTTGCGACCACCGCATTGCCGAGTATGTGTGGAATATTCCATGGAGTATGAAATGCCGCAATAATGTGTCTAAGAGCCTTTTGCGCGATGCCGTAAAGGGTATACTGCCGGACGATGTACTTATGCGGAAAAAGAGTCCGTACCCGAAAACACACAATCCGGTTTACGAAACACTTGTCAAAGAACGGCTCAGGGAAGTCCTCGCCAATCCGAGTTCACCGATACTTGCGCTGATAGACAAGAGCAAAGCGGAAAAGATGTGCAGCGACAGCTGTGACTACTCAAAGCCGTTTTTCGGACAGTTAATGGCAGGTCCGCAGTTTTTGGCGTATCTGTTACAGGTAAATTACTGGCTCAAAAATTACAACATAGAAATAAAAGGTGTATAAATTATCGGTCTTGCCTTATTTTCGCGGTTTCATGGAGCTTGAGGCGCAAATTTCTCAAGCTCCGCTTTATGCAAATTCTTTATCGTTTCAGTCTTAAATATTTTGGGAAATGATTTTTGATAACTCCGCCGGAGCCTTTTCCCCAGCCAATCGGGTAACCGTCAGCCAGTACCCCTACCCAGCCGACAATGTCCGACTCAAGCGTTTCACCGCGCATATAGGCATCAAGCTCGGCACTGCCGCACTCATAATTTACGCTGTTTTTAAACAGCTCTTTTCCAAGTGCAAGACACAGCGCGTGCGACGGTTCAAATCTATTTTTTTTACACACTCCAAGATGCAGTCCGGCACGCACCGTTTTTATCTTATCTACACAGCTTATCCCGTTCGGCAGTAAATACAGGTTTTCACCGAACAGTGCAAAGTCACCGTCAAACGATGCTGCAAGCGTTTCACTTTCAAATTTGCGGTAAAGCGACAGCGCGCTTTTCAAATTCACATCAGCCTTTGCGGCGTTCGTTTTCTTCTGCGGACACCGCACACCGCCGTTTTTCTTCAACAGCGCAACAAAATGTCCCTCGCCTTTTTGCCTATGCGGAAAAATCCGCCTTGCCGCTGTCATATCACGCTCGCTGTCCGCCCACTCTCCCACACCGCCGGAAAGCATTGACAGCTTTGGTATGTCCGCAAGCTCAAAATCCGAGTGTGCCGCCAAAAATTCAGAAACGACACCCTCATTTTCACACGGCGCAAACGTACAGGTTGAATAAACGATATATCCGTTTGGCGCAAGCATTTTTTCCGCCGAATTTAAAATCAACAGCTGACGCTGTGCACAAGAAACCGTATGTTCTGCGCTCCACTCATCAACCGCCTGCGGCTCTTTGCGAAACATCCCCTCACCCGAACATGGCGCATCCACTATAATCTTATCAAAATAATTCTCAAAATGCTTTTCCAATCTGCTCGGATTTTCATTTGTAACCAACACATTCCTTATCCCGAACCGTTCAATATTCTCCGCCAGTATCTGCGCTCTTTTTGCGGAAATTTCGTTTGCGACCAATAAACCGCCGACAAGCTTTGCGCCGGCCTGAGTGGATTTTCCGCCCGGTGCCGCGCAAAGATCCAGCACCTTATCGTCAGGCTTTATATCAAGCGCCTCGACCGCCGACAGCGCAGACGGCTCCTGAAAATAGAAAAGTCCTGCCGTATGATAGGGGTGGTTTCCCGATATTACGCTTTTGTCTATATAATATCCGTCCTCACACCACTCTACCCTATCCCGGTCACCGATTATTTTAAGCACAGCCTCGCGTGCACCCGCTTTTGAGGTGTTAATACGTATTGCAGTGTGGTTGTCGGGTGCGCAAAAGCTTTTTTCAAATTCGTCATACTCATCAGCGAGCATATTTTTCATTCTGTTTTCAAAATCTTTAGGTAAATTCATAAACACTCCGTCATCAAATAGTGAGATATTTTTTCGTGTTTTCAAGCATCTCGGCAAACAACAGCTTTGCATCCGCATAGCTTGCCGTCATAAGCGGGTCATTGATAAACGCGGTAAACGCAAGGTCGCGACTTTTCGTCATCACGGCATTGAGCAGTGTGCGGTGGTTTGCGATATGGCGCTTTACCATAGCGGCAATTTCACCCGACATTTTTCCGGCACACACAGGTTTTACCGTATTGTGGCGAAACACCGCGTTGGTTTCCACAACCGCCCCCATCGGCAAGTCCGGCAGCTGTCCCACATTCGGAATGTTTACGTTCGTAACAAGAGTTTTATAGCCAAGCAACGCTATCATCTGATTTACACCCTCTTCACCGGTTTTGCTCAGCTTAAACTCCTCCTCACCGTTTACAAGCCTTTTACTTCTCTCCAGCTTTTTTTCAAGTTCAGCCTTGCGCCACGACACCTTTGTAAGTCCGAAACACCACGATTTCACCGTTTCAGGGTCGGCAAGATACATTTTCCCCGGCATAAACTCAGCCAAATGACGGTCACCGGCCGCCGCTATAGCTTTGTAACGCCTGAACAAATCAAACTTTACTCTGTTTGCCGACGAAAAGCTGTCGTTTATCCAATGCCCTGTTTTTTCGCCCTCAAACCCCGTTTCGTAATACTTATCCACAAATTTTTCATATACCTGCATAAGGTTTATATCACGATACCACGCATCGTTCAGCCACGTAAAATGGTTAATTCCCTGTACATTAACCGAAATGTCCTCTCTTTGAACGCCCTCAATACCGCATATATCCGCAAGTGCATCGGAGAGCAGTTTCTGCGTGCCGAAAACCTCATGGCAACAACCGAAAGCCTTAATATTCGGGAATACCTCGTACAATGTCTGCATACAAAGTGTCATAGGATTGGTGTAATTGATTACCCACGCGTCCGGCGCATATTTTTTGATGTTCTCGGCGATATCTATGTACATCGGTATTGTACGCATTGCACGCACCATACCGCCCGGACCTGCGGTGTCCCCGACGGACTGGTATATTCCGTATTTTTCCGGCGCGTGTACATCCGATTCCATTTCGTCAAACGTTCCCGGCAAAATCGACAGCACTATAAAGTCCGCACCGTCAAGTGCCTCCTTTATCGTTTCAACCGCTTTATACTTCCATGCACTTTTTGCCCCTTCGGCATCTTTCACACGGTTTCCGATAATCTCGTTAGCCTCCGCCGCTTTTTTATCTATGTCATAAAGTCTTACCGTACCGGACATAGTGTCCTGACCGGCGAGGTCGCTCATAAGCCCCCACGCCCAGCCGCGCGAGCCGCCGCCCACATAAGCTATCACAACGTCATCAGCTTTATCTGCATATCTTTTCATCTGTAAATCCTCCGTATCATAATATTTATGTTATCATTGTAACACACACAAGAGCAATTTTCCACAGTTTTAATCAAAAAGAATTATGTGTTTTCCGTATGTTTTTATTTTTTATCCGACACCTTGAAAATTTCACCTAAAATTAATTTAGCTGTCATAAAAAATACACATTGTTCCGCTATAATCAATACAGAAACAAGATAAAACCTTGTTTCGGAAATCTCCCTTAAAATTACATATATAAGGATTCAAAATATGCTTATTTCCATTTTTGACAGTCCTTGCATGTCCGAAAGCACCCCCCAATCTTTCGGATACCCCCTAATCACAAAAAACAGACAGGCTCAAAACAAGCTTGTCTGTTTTTTGTGCTTACAAATTCATTGGTTCTATTTAAGCTTTCGCCAAAATCAGCAAACCTAAAGTATTTATCGCGCTTTCCGTTATCAGAGCATATGTTCTCTCAAATACTCTGCCGAATACGCCGACAAATATGCCGGTGCAATGTCAAATACGGTTTTGCAGCCGCTTACACCCTCACTGTTGAGTCTATACGCCGCTCTCGCATACGCTACCAACACACAGCTTGTAAATTCCGGATTGGAATCGAGTTTCAGCTTATACTCTATTGTATGCTTGTTTTCACCGTTCCAGCCGGTTTTTCCGCTCCTGATAACCATACCGCCGTGCGGTATACCGCTGTGGTCGCGGACAAACTCGTCCTCACTGATAAAATGCACTGTAGTGTCATAATCGGCAAAATAGTTCGGCATAGTTTTTATCTCGTTTTCTATTCTTGCCTTATCCGCACCCTCACAAGCAACCACAAAACACTCTCTTGTATGTTTCTGTCTTGTTGTAAGCTGAGGATTTTCGCCGTTTCTTACCGACTCAACAGCCGCCTCAACAGGGATTGTATACTGCTTTGCGTTTTTTACGCCGTCAATTCTGCGTACAGCATCGGAATGACCCTGACTTACTCCCTTGCCCCAGAACGTATAGTCACAGCCGTCCGTCAAAATAGCACTCGCATACAAGCGGTTAAGCGAGAACATACCCGGATCCCAGCCTACCGAAATAATGCTGACTTTTCCTGCCGCCGATGCCGCTTTATCCACATTTGCAAAATGCTGCGGAATTTTTGCGTGCGTATCAAAACTGTCAATAACATTGAACATAGCCGCCAGTTCAGGTGTCTGCACAGGCAAATCCGTCGCACTGCCGCCGCACAAAATCAAAACATCAATTTTATCTTTATAGCTTTCAATTTCGTCCGCTCTGCAAACCTTTGCGCTGTCAGTCAAAATCTTCAGCTCCGACGGATTACGGCGCGTAAAAACCGCAACAAGCTCCATATCGTCATTTTGCTTAATCGCGCACTCAACACCTCTGCCGAGATTACCGTATCCCATAATACCAACTTTGATACTCATAATGCATCACTCCTTAATTTCTTCAAGTCTTGAATTATTTTATCACATTTTTGCTGTAATTAAAAGTAATTTTTTCATTATTTTTTTACTTTTTTTAACTTTGTTTTTAATTTTTTTCCAAACTTATTGCAAATTTCGTGTTTTTTTCATTCAAGACTGTCTGTTATACTGCCGCGGTAGTCGTCAAGCATAATGTGCTCGTTATACGTCATATACTCATCGTTAACCCCGAAATATGCTGTTTTTGCAAGATAGCCGAGGTCACAGTACAAATCACAGTAAACGCTCTTTTCATCTATATACGCTATATTCCAGTAATGCTTCATATCTGTCTGTGTATTGCCGAAACAGTCACCGCAGTAAACGGCGGAACGTATGCCGGCACGTCTGAGTGCGGACGAAAGTGCGTTTGCACAGTCAAGACTTGTTCCCTTCTTGTTCACCACAACGTTGAACGCACCCAGACTGCTTTCAAGGCTCTCCGTTTCCGCTTTTACACACCCGTTCGCAAGACTTGTGTATATATAATATGCTTTGCCGCGCGTATCGAGATTTTTTGAATTTTTCATAATTTCATTCATAATGGAATTATACTGTATGCACCCCTCTGCCGACACCGGAAGTCCCGCTGACAGAAATGTTACCGATTCGATTTTGTCGAGTGTTTTTATATCACTTTCCGACAACAGATTATCAAACAGGTTTATTCCTTTAACCGAGTTTTTGTTTTGTTCAAGCCACATAAACACAGATGCGTTTGTTATACGCAGATTGTTTGACGATAAATCCATATAGTAAACATTCTTAAAAAGCTTTGCCGGAACACTGCTTATAAAGTTATTGTTCGCGGTTATTTCGGTTAAGCTGTCCTGATTTTCGAGTGCGGACAAGGTTTCAATATAGTTTGACGAAAGATTTACCGATTGCAGAAAGCGCAGTTTTTCAAGCGGTGTTATATCTGTTATGCCGTTGTTTGAGATGTTGAGGTTTAACAGTCCCGTAAGATTTGCTATCGGCGACAAATCCGTAATTGAGTTTTCCGACAAATCCAGTACCTGCAAATCTATTATGTTTTCAAGCGCACTCACATCGCTGATACGGTTGTGGTGCAAGTCAAGCGACTGCAATGACATATGCTCTTTAAGCGGTGATAAATCCTCTATAATGTTTTCGCCCAGTGACAGAGATTTGAGGTTGTCCAGCTCAGCTACAAATGAAATATCTTCGATTTCGCAGCCGCATATTTCCAAATATTCCAGTTTTTTTAAATTTTTAACAAATGAAAAGTCGGTGTTTTCGGCATTCCATATAATCAGCGATTTAAGATTTTCCGCCTGTGCTATACTGTCGAGATTAATTATGTCGCTGCCCATAACCTCAAGCGTTTCCAAGCTGCTTTTATCAATTCGGGCAAAATCCACCTCGCCTATATTATTCCACATCTCAAGCGAAGTCAATTTTACAGTGTAGAGCGGCTTCCAATTCTCAGCCTCGCTGTCGGTTACGGACAGTTCTTTCAGATTTTTGAATTTCGATATATCGTTTACACTTTGTGCGTTGTAAAGATATAATTCGGTTACAGACTCCAAATCTCCGTTTTCAATTTCCTCTGCCGTCTTGCCCAGCTCGGTGCATACATATTCCAAAACCTGTTCCTCGGCAAAATGCTCCGTACACGAGCAAAGCGTGCATATTACCGCAGTACACAGGATAATAATCAGATATTTTTTCACCGCAAATTCCTCCATAGTAATTGAGTAAACACCGATTAATACAGTCGGCGTACACATTTTTTAATCAATCTACACGTTTTTTCTGCACAGATGCCGCAGTCTTTCTCAATAAACTTTCCGTTGATTGGATTTTACTTTGCGAAATCCGAAACTTTTGATTTTCTCTTGACTTTTAATAGTTAGGCTTACTCTTTTGTACTGTAATCCTTTAAAAGTTTCTCATATTTTGAATATTCATCTTAAAAATTATATTACGGATAAGTGCAACACGTTCTTCCGTTCTGCCTTGCTCCATACCCTTTGCTATGCCTCTTTCTTCTATGCCCTTACTCAAATTACACATTTCACTCACCTCACTGTCAAATTTCTGTGTCATTTTAATATTAAAATCACCCTGTAATATTTGTTTCTTTACTTCCGCATGCACCTCTGAGGACAATAACACTTCAAGCAATCTCAATACGCCGCTGCTTTTGCATCCGCAACCTATATATATTCTTTGCAAGAACATTTTCATTTCCCATAGCATCTGCCTCCATACATATATATTACCACAATAATTAATCGTTTTCAAGCAATTACCGTTTTTTCGGCATCGTTATGCGGCTTTATTCTAAATTTCGGAAAAACCTAAAACAAATCTACTTTTATGGTTAAATATTACAGTTCAATTGCAATATGTTACATATGCTTGCAAATTTATTGTACTTATTGTATAATAATAGAAAATTAAGGAAAATGAGGTGATATTATGTATACTTTAACAGAATGTAATAAAAATGGAATTACAGTTTACGGTATCGCGTGCGGCACCGTTTGCGTTAAAAATATATCGGTCAGCAAAGAAGAATTACAATTGTTGGTAGATAAGCTGAATAAATGTGAGCTTTCGCCTATTCATTTAAATGATGTAATTCAGGATTTCATAAATTGACCGAATATGCAGTCGATACTTCGCAAATATTTTTTACATAGTTGCTTGCTCTTTTCGGTATCGGCAAAAACAGTCGGTATGCGAGTTATACCACTCACACTGACTGTTTTGGACTGCAGATAAAATGTCGACAGTCTTTCAAAAAAGCGTTTTTCATCATTTTTCCGAAGCTTGTTATAAAAAAAATTCCTTCTATGATATATTTTTTATTCTATCACAGAAGGAATTTTTTATAAACTTTTTCTCATACCCCGTCAAAAAACTATATGCTTTTTAACTATTTAACACCAGCCGTCACATACGAGCAAATACACTTACCTGCATTTGCAGTCACATTCCGGTTCATCATCAAAAGCGCACCTTTCCGGCGGGAAAAATTCATCTACAGGGAAACTGATGCGTTCAAACAAATCGCACGGCGAATCCTCGGTCGAACCTACACATTCTTTTTGCGGCACACAGAAATCATACGCCGGAATCAACAGCTGTACGCGCCGTTCGAGCTTAATTATCGAGAATATGCCAAGTGATACATAAACGCGTTTTTCGTCACCGTCAAGCACAAGTGCCTCATCAAATACCCGGCAAACCGACTCAGGTACCGATGCAAGGTCGAAATTATCATCACAGCAGCATTTGTCGTTGCGGTCTACCAACTTCGCACCAAGTGTGATTGGATCTACCACCTCTACGATGGACTACAAAAGGGAAGGTGGGGATTGTTCTTATAATTTAGATGATTATACATCACTAAAATAGCGTTGTCAAGCAGGATGTAAAACATAACAGAAACAGAAATAAAATCAATCATTAATTCAGAATAATATCTCTGTTTCTTAGCTTTTTAATTCATTACCTGGCATTCATAAGTCCCATTGTAAAATAATTAAACGAATTTTATACGAATAATTTGATAAAAAATCTTATAATTTTCTTATAAAATTGAATTTTTTCGTATAAAATATAACTTTATAAGAAAAATTAAGAGTTTTTTTCGCATAAATTATTATCTTTCTAATAAATTAAATATTTAGTGATAATGTTGACTATTCGTTACGAATATGATAAAATATTTTTGAGGTGTTGATATGGAAAATCGAAAAGCCAATATAATAATCGGAAGCGCAGGAGGAACTGCATCGAAAAAGTCGAAAACATATAAAATATCCCTACCGACAGAATGGATCAGGAAGCTTGAAATCACCGATAGCAACCGTCAGGTACAGCTTTCATTTGACGGAGAAAAAATCATCATTGAAAAATGTCGTAGCATAGAGGAATTTATTAAGCATAAATCATCAATGTTACACGATATAAAAAAGCTTGAATATTATGATAAAAACACACTTTGCACCACTATAGCAGCAGATTTTAGTGACAAAACATTATCTTTCGAAAATTATGTTGGTGACAACATCAAAACCGCATTCGGAAAAAACGAAAGCCCTGATTGGGCAGATTTTGAAGACTTTCTTTCCGAGCGATGCGTTCCCAAAAGCAGATCGGGAATACAGCACTATATCAATGCACTCGGTGTTGATGAATATGAACCTATTGAAATAATCAAAAAGACGCAAGGACGGATGGCAGATGACAATCAATGGTTGAAGATATGCGAGGTGGAATATGAAAATTAAACTTGTAACAGACAAAAAAATTGCAGAAACCTCATCAAAAGGCAATCAGGAAAAGTGGCTTGATAACGAGAACGGATTATGGTACAAGTTGGACCAGTTCGGTTATGAAGCATTAAGTGAAGTTATTATTTCACAGTTTCTTGAAAAGAGTAATATTGAAGCTGATACACCATTTACATTCGTCAGATACAGCATTGATAAAGTATCTGCGCACAAAAGAGAGAGAATATGCTGTACAAGCCAGAACTTTCTCAAAGAAGGGCAGTCAATCATCACTCTTAACAAGCTCCTGTCAAGTGAGCTTGGATGCCCTCTAAAAGCCGCACTTAAAAAACTGAGTAGTGACAAAAAAAGAATTGAATTTCTTGCCGAGAAGACAAAGGAATTCACAGGGCTTGATAAATTTGCCGAGTATCTGACGCTTTTGTTTGAAATTGATGCTGTATTCTTAAATACAGACCGTCACCTAAATAATATAGCTGTGATACGGGAAAATGATAAATATGCTTACTGCCCCATTTTTGACAACGGGGCAGGGCTGTTGTCAGATATGATTACCCAACGTACCGACATATCACCATCAGCACTGATTGATTCCTCTGTTTCTTTTCCGTTCGGAATGTCATTTACACGTCAGGTCAGTACGGCTCGTAAATTGTACGGAAAACAATTAGTCATTCCTGAATTTTCAAAAAGCGAGATTGCAGAACTCCTTGCACCGCTCCTTGAATTCTATCCTGAAAGAGATAGGGGAGTAATGGCTGACAGAGTTGTAACAACTGTTATAATAATGCAGAAAAAGCTAAAAAGATTTGAGTGAAAAATAACCCTACATCATTAACGATGTAGGGTTATTTCATACATACTTCTACAGACTTATCAGGATAAACAATAATCTTCTCAATAATAGACCTCATATCATCGTTAGTAAACTCATTCTGCATCAGAAACTTTTCGATATTATTCGCCATATCGTCAATATTTTCAATCCGCTCCTGCTGTCTGAATCCTTCGAGTTCTGCATCAATGCACTTGAGTCCCTCTGAAATAGCGGCATACTCCTTTTTGAGTTCCTCTATATCCATAAGGTTCTCAGCAAACATCTCCTTGAATTTATCTCTACGTTTTTCAAGCTTCTCCTTTGCCTTGGTAAGATGAGCAACGTCAACATCCTCGTTGGACTTTTCATACTGCTCTGTCAGCTTATCGGCAAAAGCCTTTCGGTCGTCTATTATCGACAGCAAATATCGTTTTACCTCGTCCAAAAGTTCATTTTCATCAATGGTTACATTGTTGGTACAGATAGCATTACCGCCGTTGTTATGCATCGCACATCTATACCTGACGTATGTATTCTTCCGCTTATACACCTTTGCGGTAAAGCCTTTTCCGCACTCATTGCACTTGATAAGATTTGAGAATATGTGTCTGCCTGAATACCTGTTACCGGGGTTATCGTTCTTGTACTGCTCCTGCCGCTCCGACAGTTTTTTCTGTACAAGTTCAAAATCCTCGTCACTGACAATGCGCAGTTCGGGACGTTCATGCATATACCACTCTTCTTCAGGCAGCATCTCGCGAGTACCCGAAATAAAATCCTTTGTAACAGATTTGTTATTTACCATTCTGCCCGTGTATATCGGATTTTGCAGAATACGGCGGAGCGTTTTGGAAATCCACTTCGCATTCTTTTTGGTCGAAAAACCCATCTCGTTCAGCCTTATTGCGATACGGCGAGTACCCTCGCCCTCTATGTACCATTTATAAATCAGCTTTACAACGGCACTTTCTTCGGGGTTTATTTTCAGAGTAAACGTATCTATCTTGTCATAACCGTATACGATGTTGGGCACACGCCCCTTTTTCGCATTCTGCTTCTTGCCGAATATAACACGCTTGGACAGGTTTGAGGATTCCTCCTGCGCCAATGCGGCGAACACCGTCAGCACAAATTCGCTCTCTCCGATAACGGTCTGATTGTTCGACAAAAACTTTACATCAACACCGTTTGCCTTCAGTGTACGTACGCCGTACAAGAAATCCTGTGTGTTTCGTGAAAATCGGCTTATATCCTTAACCACTACGCAGTCAAACTTATCCTTTTCGGAATCCGCAAGCATACGCATAAATGCATCACGCTTTGCCATACTCTTTCCGCTGATACCTTCATCAGCGTATATCTCAACCAATGCATCACCGTTCTTCGTTGCATACTGTTCGAAGAACTCTTTTTGATTTTCCAATGATGACAGCTGTTCCTCTTTCTCTGTGCTTACACGACAGTACGCCGCAATTCGCATGAGTAAAACCTCCTTTCTGCTCTCCCGAAACAGTCGGGAGAGCTTGTTTCATTTATGTACGTTATTTCAGCTTTCGAGCCAAAATTCTCAACAGCTCCCTCTGTAGTTTTTTCTTATCTTTGGGCGGAGTTATTTTTACAGTCACAGTATCGCCTCCTCTTAATTATAGTTATGCATTGTTATCTGTCAATAATACGGCATTTTTTTCCGTCCGGCCAATAACATAATTGAGTGTGTTTCGGAATATTTTTGCATACAAAAAAGGACATATCCGCTATATCCGGCGAATACGTCATTTTTATTACTGCTATGTCATTTGCAATTTGATTTTCTGTAATGATTTATAGTCCGTATAATGTTATACTTTTGCCATTTTCCGTAGATGCAATTTCAGCTTCTATAATGAAAATTTTGAGTTTTACCAAATCGTCGATTGCTGCAACGACGGCTATACCTAATATTATTAATCCATTCATAAAAGGTTTTCCCTATTTTCTATAATTATTAATTAACCGGCTTGATGTTTTGCTTGATTAATTTTTATTTGAAGCTCCTCAGCTTCTGACTTGAACTCTGTAGGAACTATGTATTCTCCGCAAGAATGCAGTATACTTAAAGTCGCAGTTTTTCCTATGAAAATTATAACAGCTACCGGAATTAATCCTGCAAATATTTCAGTAGCTATTGATAGGATTGCTATAGCAACGGCAGCTACTATATTAGGAATACTGAATTTGGATTTTACTGACATATGCATTATATTTTTATACTCAATTTCAGTGTCATACTTGTATCCGGCAGATACAAATCCTGTTCCTTGAGATAATTTAACGCTTTTGTCTGTAAACTCAACATCAGTTTCGTAAGTTTTATATGGCAGCTTCAAAAACCACTTTTTACCGATATAGGTTCCGCCTTTTACATTTACCTTATTTACTGCATTTGAGTTGTATGTATGCGATGAAAAATTGTTTACAAAACCGGATGATTTACACACAGGACAAACATGGACATTATCTGCCATTAAGGAATTACAGTTTGTACATCTTCGGACTAATTTTTCCTTGTCAATCGTCCTGCAGCATCTCGAGCAGGTTACTCTGTTTAAAAGATTTTCAGCTCCGCAATTAGGGCAAATAATTTTTGCAGTAATTTCCGGCTCAGGCTCAACGACAGCAACCGGTACAGGAGTCGGAGCAGGAGGTGTATATACAGACTGTTCTTTTACAACTGTTTCTGCTACACTTATATTTGCATCAGGACTCATATCCTCGATTTTTGCTCCGCAGTGCATACAAAACACATTTCCCTCAAATAATTTATTTCCGCATTTCCCACAAAATTTCATAATATCCTCTCCTTTTGCTTACCACGTGTATCCCAAATTATACAGTTCATCAAATATATTTCGTATAGATATGCCGTTTATACTCATGAACTTCGGTTCAATCCAATACATATCATCTTCTTCGGGAGTAATTAAAAACTGAATACAAACTGTATCGGATTGATATTTTATTATAGCATCAAGCTGAACAATTCTTTCGCCTGAATCTGTTTTAAAATAAGACCATTCGACATTTGAAAAAGACTGATTTATAAGATTACCGTATGTTGTATTCAAGTAATCAACTCTGCTGCCGGTAATCATTTCAACATAACCCTCACCATCAGTAACCTGAGCAATAGTATCATTTAAAAATATCTTTCCTGAGTTGGTACAGTTTATCCAAATCAGAAAAAATATAAGTAAAACAGTTGGTATAATACCAAGAATATTGCCGAAATTAATTCCTTTTCTTTGAGGTTTGTAATCCGAAACGGTATCATTTTGTGATGTATAGTTGGATTTTGAACTGTATGATGTTGGCTGAATCATGCCCGTAGTAACCTGCCACTCACGGTGAGCCTCGGTTGAAGACCACTTGCTATTAATTATATCCCATTTGCAGGCAGGGCAGATAAAATTATTGTGTGTCATAACAGAATGACACATATTGCATTCTCTGTCTAATTTAGATCTTTTTATTTGCTCGCCGCATTGAATACAGTTTAAAGCATTCAATTGATTTTTTGCTCCACATTCAGGGCATATACACTTGGCATACTTGGTTTGAGCAGTGCCGTTTTTTTTCTTTTCGGGATTTACATAATTGTTTGTCACTACAGTAGCAGTTACACCCGAAACTTGTTCAGAGGTATTCTCTGCAAAAGTATTGCTCGCTAAAGCGTTTGTCTGTTCGTTTAGTACAGAATTGTTATCTGTTCCAGATGATACTGTGTTTTGAGTATTTTCATCATCGGCGAAAATAACCTTCTCTCCGCATTCTGTACAGAATAACACTTTATTATTAATTTTCGCTCCGCATTTTCCGCAGTACATAGTTTCCCTCCTATTAGCAGCTATATCATTAATTTTTAACGATATAGCTTTATCTGTTTGATTTCAAAAATTATACTTTAATAATTATTGATTAATTGTCTGTTCACAGTTCACCTATTCTTACATCCATAAATTTCTGAAAATCCATTTTCTAAGCGCAACACCGCAAATAAATCCCATAATAACCCCTTGATAAATTTCCACAGTTGTAAACAGTGCGAGTATAAAACCTAATATTGCTCCCCCGATACCCCATTTTAATAACATAAAAATCATCCTTTCTTTGCAAAAAATATATTTTCAGCTACTTTTACATTATAGCATAATATACAGCTACTTTCAATAGTAAAATATATTTTTCGCTACTTTTCACAAAATAATAGCAAAAAACAATTAAATTTACTTGAGGTGATACCCATACAGTCCAAAGCCGCGGATTCTAAATTCACAGTTTGAAACAAGCTCAAAAATACTCAATACAGCGATTTGCAAACGTGAATACCGCTAAAACCCGCGAACAAATCAATATTCTGTCATAACGGCAAAACCGAATTTAATGTCGGTTTTGCTGCTTATTTGTATTATATCAGACTCCGCATTTTAAATGGTCAGCAAATTGCAGACAAACAAAAAAACAGATACATCTTTTTTGATATCAGCCCATAAATAAACTCGGTTGCAATATTAAACTTGCAGCCGAGTTTGTCTACACTCCGAATATACACAGTATTTTTCACCATATAACTCCCGTCATTAAATTCTGTCCGCCTCCTACAAACCCCATATCTAAGCCATTTCACCCCATCCCCCCGACCTTGCATTTTGTAGTCTGCCACCTCTACAATAGCATTCGGCATATTTGTTTTTTTCCAAAGCTGTGCATCAAACGCGTCCTCCTTATACTTCGACTCAAAAATCTTCGCATTACCCTCAGAGCCGAACAGTATAACCTTCTTGTCAAACGTTGCCAAGCCTTCCACTTCGCACGGTCTGCCGACACCGGTGAATACGGCAAGCGTAATCTTAAAGAAATACTTCAAATCAACCGAATAGTAACCTCGGTTAAACGGTACTGCCTCAATATCCGAAAATACCCATATAATTTCCGCTTTCGTACACTTCACATTTATCGCATTATTAACAACCGACTGCGCCTCACCGGTTAAGTATACTCTTATGTTTTCAAGGCAATCCTTGTCGCGGCAGCTGTCATACACTTTTTCGGTATGAATACATACAGCTTCCTTAAATCCTTCGCCGCAAGGCGTACATTTTTTGTCATTCATATAACATACCTCCTACATATAACGCTATTCGGGCAATATCAAAACTTTTACAGATATTTGCACATTTTTTATTTCTCCTTTGATATGCCTTCAGTTATAGAATATGCATAACCGCAATAAATGTGATTAATCTTAATCAATTATTTTTCGTATAATACGAAAAGGCAGTCCGTTTTTTCAAACGGACTGCCCAAAAAATCTCATATACTTATTCTGCCAAACCGTACTTTGCAACAAGTGCCTCATACTCATCTTGGGTTATCGGCATAACCGTACCGTGGCGATACTTCGAGTCAAACGTGAAATCCGCCGCAGATACAAATTCACCCTTTGTAATATCACTCGTCACAAACGGCTTATATCCCTGACTCCTTGAATAATAGTCAAGCAGCAGACACCATTCGTCCGAATCGTTTTTCTTGTAAATCGTCGGACCTTCATAACCTGTTACGGTGTTTCCGGCAACACCGTTGATTTTATACGTCGCAACATCTTCCCAGCCGTCACTCAGCGAATTGCTCCTCATCATCGTCACAGATGACTTGCTTTCATTCTTGGTAAATCTGTAGTAGACACCCTTGTCGCTCGTAATGGTAGTGTCAATATTGCTTATATTGCCGCCGTCAATATATATCTCAGGGTCGCTAAACGTCACAAAATCCTTTGTATAGCTCTTGTACATACGCTGTGTTGCGTAATTGTCACTGCTCGTCTTTGATGCCCAGAACACCATATATTCATCTTTCTCCGCATCATACACAGCCTCCGGCGCCCACGTACAGCCGGCATTGTCCGGCGCAACCTGTACAAGCCTTGCCTCACTCCAATTAATAAGGTCCTCCGATTCCCAAACAACTATTGACTTGCTTCCCGATGTCTGACACGTACTCCATCTGTTTGAATCGGAACGTCGGTTATATATCGAAAGGTCAGTCGCAATTACAAAGAATTTTCCGTCCTCACCCCTCAAAATATACGGGTCACGCACCCCCCAGCTCGCCTACCGTACTCGTCAAAATAGGCTTGGAATCGTTTTGCAGTGTTTTCCACTCCGTTCCGTCGGTCGAAACAGAAAAATATATCTGCTCATCATTTGCGCTCGACTCCGTTCCCACAAAGTGCGCAAACAAATATGCCTCCGTCTGCACCTGTTCCTTAACCTTTATAGTCTTTTCCACCTTGCGTACCTCCGCACCTTCCTCATTTGTAAGACTGCATACTATTTTGTACGTTCCGTTATCAAGCTCGTCAAACCTTCCGCCGGCTGTATTCTGTATTTCCTCGCCGACAGCATTGTCTTCATAATCGTAAAGCACAATATGCATATCGTACAGCTCATCTTCGGTATACTCACTCGTAAATATTATCGAATTTTCTTCCGAATACGCAGCAAACGTATTTATCACCGCCGCATATCCCAAAACGGTAACTTCAAATGTCCTGCTGAAAGCAATACCGTTTTCCGGCGACACAACCGATGCGGTAAGCGTAACCGTCTGCGTATCATCACCGCGCACAACCGCTCCCGCAGTCGTCAAAACATCGGCATTTGAAGTGGTCCACTCGATTTGCGTACCGTCCTCAAGCTGTGCCGGAACGGTTATATTCTCCGTCACTGCCGACAAGTCACCCAAATCAATATCGGCAAGCGGATTTGTAAGCACGCCTCTGCGTATCACAAAATCATCTATATAACCCGTCGCATATTCTCCGTTGCCCCAGTTTGCTCTTCCGATATATACAACAGATTTATCACCGAGTATATCCGAAACAGCCGCTGCCGATGTCTTTTCATCTGCACGCTCACCGTTTATATACACTGCCGTAGTGTTGCTTGACACCACTATCATAACGTCGTTCCATTCGTCCTTCGTCACCGATGCGCTTATGGATTCCGAACGCGCTCCGTTATTATTGTAACGCTCCGTTACAATTTTTCCGCCGCTTGTCATTGCACCGATATATTTTTCCTGCAAATACGTTTGCGTATTGTCGTTCGGCGCGGCGTAAAACAGCCACGATGTACTGTCAGAAGTCGGCTTAACCTTAAACGACACCGTAAATTCATCAATACCCGAAAGCAGTGAGTTGCCGTTTTTATCTGTCAGCTTAATTGCCGTTGCGGCAGTGTTGCCGAATTTTGCGCACGCTTTTTCGTCAATCGTCACAAACTCAGGCGAACCCGACGCAATACCGTATGACGATGTACTTGCAAGATCAGCACTGTCAAAGTTCAAGTTAATAAGCTCGCCGTTTTCCGGAATTACCGGTGCCTCGGTAGGTTCCGGAGATGGCGTAGGTTCAGCTGTCGGTGCCGGTGTTGCCAGCGGCGCGCAATATGTTATAATGTCCGCATCAAAATTATCATACGAAACCGTTCTCGAGGCGGCACTGTTATAATTTCCCGTAAGCTCCAATTTTCCGAGTTTTACAGGCGTATTTACTGTACCCTCAACAGTTGTGTCCTCCATACCGCCGGTCAGCGAAACCTTTACCATACCCGTACCGCTTACCGTTATTTGCACGTTTTTGTTATAGCCTACCGTATTTACAAACGGCTGACCGCTCGCACCCCAACCGTTTGCACCGGCTTTGCTTGTTCCCGGATTGCTTCTGCACTGCGCAACCGTCGTATTTTCAAGTACATTACTGCCGTTTATGCGAACCTGATTCAGCGTGTAGCCGCCGCCCGTAATGTAAATTGCGACAAGCTCTTTTCCGTCACTGTCTTTAAGTGCAAATGTATTGTCCTTACCGCCGTTTTCCCAACCGGCAAACATATCAAACGTCAGTCTGAACATATCCTTTTCGGTAAGTGTCCTCTCCTCGGCTATAACCGCCTCAGCGGTTGATTTCACAGGTGCGAACGCATTGCCGAAACGTGCAAGTGCCGTATCAAACACCACATTTCCGTCCGACATAGTTTTATATTCCGCACCGAATATATTCGTACTGCTTTCAAAATCGTCCGTAAACTCGGCAATATCCGTAACTGTCGGCTCATTTTCGGCTACATTGTCCGAAAAATCACCCTCAATCAAAAATTCCGCAATATTTGTGTAGTCATCAGGATTTGTGTATCTGAAATAACGGTATGCGCTGTTGTTTTCGAGCTCATCTGCCGTAATCGTTGTATATGTATCCACGTCAAGCGCAGATGTTATTTTGTACAAATCCGTCCACGTTTCAGCATCGTTTGAACCCTGTACAACCGCGCCGACTGTCCTTGACTCATAGCCGCTTTCACTTCTCGGCGCAAGCTTAACCGCACTGATTTTAAACGGTGCGCCGTAATCATACTGCACATATCCGTTTTGCAAGCCGTCAAAGAATGTTGTAAGGTCACCGTCTGCAACCTGTGTGTAGTCGGCACTGTCGGCAGGTCGGTTCGATGCATTGCCCCACGAGGCCGTACCGGTTATCTTATCGTATTTCGGCACTTCAAAGCTCTTTGACACAACCAAATCGCCTATCGCCGCATAAACCGTAAAACTGCCGCTCGTCAGCGCTTTTACAGTGCCTTCCTGAGTAATCTGTGCAACACTCTCGTCCGAAACAGACCACACAATGTCACCCTCTATATTTGTATTAACGCTAAGCGCGGCGGTATCACCAACCTTAATCTGACTGCCGCCGCCTTTGATGATTGCGTAATCATTCGATATTTCAAACATACTGTCCGCACCGCACGGCTTGATTACAGGCTTATTGTTTTCGTCCCAGACATACAGCTTAAACGTACAATCCTTGAAATTGCCGGCAACGTCCTGTGCCGATTTCTGATTAAGCGAAATATAAACAAGCTCGTTTTCACTGTTGTACACCGTAAAATATTTATTGTACTTTTCCAAGCTTTCCGGAACCGTATAGCTGTACGAAAGTCCCGTTTCACCGGCATTAAACGTATTTACTCTTGTATCCGACTCAACTACGAAAGTTGTCAGCGACTGCGGCGGAAGAGTATATGCTATTTTTTTGTCCTCAACCTTAACAGTACCCAAATCCGCCCATTTTTCATCGGAATTGTTTGTGCGGATAACTCTCGCATTTTTTCCTACCTGACGGAACGCCGACATATCAAACACATAGCTTGCCGCGCTTGTACCGCTGTTAAGCGCGACTATTTTAATATCGCCCGTCTTTTTGTTATACGCCGCAAGCGACGTGTCCGAGGATGCTATAACTGTGTCGCCGGGATTTATATATTTTGTGAACTGACCGTAAAAATAGTATTTGTTGGCAAGCTCGATTTTCTGCTCGTCGTGGTTGCCCATTGCCATACCCCACATTGAACCGGCTGCGTTAAGGCTGTTGTTCGCCTCGGTTTTACTTCCGTTGGGATCGGTAAAGTTTGAATCCTTATGAAAATCCACAATATCCCAAAGTACCCATGCCGACGGCTGCATACCGTTCATATCGAGTATAATCCGCTGTGCAAGACCAATACCGTTCCAGCCGCCGTCAACCTCGCTCATCCACAAATCTTTTTCGGCGTTCACCGCCGTTGCCTTTGCGCCGGCACGGTTTGAACCGTTGTATGTGTGCGTGTCTATTCTGCCGAGTGCCGCTTTTGCCTCGTCGGTCAGTTTACCGTAATTTGTGATGGTTTTTCCGATATCGTTTTCGTCCATACCGGCAACCAGTACGTCGGTAAGACCGGCGCGGTCAAGCGCGGTTCTCGTCGCAACGATAGTGTTTGACTGCACCTCACCCGGACTGTAGTGTGCGCCCTCCTGTTTTTCGCTGTTTGCACCCCAATACGCCGTATCAGGCTCATTCATAGGTGAATAACTCTTAAATTCTATACCGAAATCATTTTTGAATTTCAAGGTAGTCTGTGCGATAAACTTTGCAAATTCATCGTAATACTCAGGGTTCAGATTATCAGCCGAGCTCTCTTCCGCACCCGAGCTGCAGCCCGAATTTGTCATAAAGTACGGCGGTGAATTTGAAAAACCCTCAAAATACAAATCCGGATTTGCCGCTTTTGCCGCAAGCGCAATATTCCTTTGGTTTTCGTCGACAGTCCAGTCGTATACTATATCCTGTACCCCGTTTTCATCAACCGTATCGGCAAACCCCGTCGCGTAACCCGGAATTTTCGAGTCCGAACGCGTTATATGATTGTGTGTAGGGTCATCGCCGCCGCCCAAATTGTAACGTGCGATGTCAAGTCCCAGACCTTCCTCCGAGAAAAATGCTTCTGCCGCCTGTTTTGTCATTTCCTCGCTGTAGCCCAAACGATTTGCCCACCAGCAAAGCGATGTACCCCAGCCTTCAAACTCACCGCCGTTGAACGGTGATGCCTCGGACGGGTCAAGCCGTATCAGACTGCCCTCTGCGGCACGCACCTCTGTATGCTGTACAACACCCACAGTCGGAAGCATTACCGCCGCCAAAACCGCTGCCGCAATTTGCCTGAATCTCTTTTTCATATTCAAAATCAGTCCTTTCCGCAAATATTTGATTATATGCGTATTATATCTGTTTCTCGTTTTCCAAGCTATAACAAATCTTATGCGTTTGTCATAAATCTTATTTTCAATATGCACAAAATTTTTGCTGTACAAAAAGCACAAAATCCAAATTATCCGCATTTGCGGTATTTTTTAAATAAATATTTACAAAATTTTTATTACGTTGTATAATCTAAATATACAATTTCAATAAGGAGAATGTATATGAAAAAAATACTTCATCAATACAAACTTGGAGATATGACGTTGGTATATCTCCTTGACGACCAATGCAATACCTGCGGAATGTGTATAGTTCCGGCCGATATGCCGTTTGACCCCGAACACGATGCGCAAAGAAAAATCAAAGTAATTTCGCTTGTTCAGGCAAAGGTAATCGGCGACGACTATTCGGGGCAGTATTTCGGCGGTGCGTCAATGCGCGACAGCGCAACCTGTGAAATGCTCAAATACGACAGCCAGTCAAGCAAAACCGAAAACGGCGGCAGCGTTATTTCCACCCTGCTCAAGGCAAAAAACGGACTCAAAGCCGTCAACACGGTACGCTACAGTGACGGCGACGAATTTATAAGCGTATCCACCGAGCTTATAAACGACACAGGCAGTGACATAAAATGCGAAATGCTCTCAACATTTTCGCTTTGCAACATCTCGCCGTACTCGGACGGTGCCGGCGAGGAAACACTCCGTCTGCATCGTCTGCGCAGCCGCTGGAGCATGGAAGCAAGGCTTGTAAGCGAAAAGTTTGAAGATTTGCTTTTGGAGGACTGCTGGTGCTACGGAAACGAAAACAATATACGTTTCGGTCAGGTAGGCTCAATGCCCGTTAAGGGATATTTTCCGTTTATGGCAGTCGAGGACACCGCAAACGAGGTTATCTGGGGAGTGCAGATGGGGTGTCCGTCGTCGTGGCAAATGGAAATTGCAAGAGGTGATGACGGTGCAACGCTGTGCGGCGGTATAGCCGACAGAGAATTCGGGCACTGGATAAAAACCATAAAAAGCGGCACGGGTTTCAGCGCAAATACCGCTGTGATAAGCGTGTGCAGGGGCGATATTGACGATATCTGCGCAAGACTCACGTCCGCGCAGAAAAAAAATCTCGATGTCCCGAAATCCGAAGAAACACTTCCCGTAATATTTAACGAATACTGTACAACGTGGGGCGACCCGTCGCACAAAAATATTTTGGGTATACTGAACGCAATCAAAGGCAAGGGTATTGACTATTTCGTAATTGACTGCGGCTGGTACCGCGAAGACAATGTGCCGTGGCATATAAGTATGGGTGAATATCTGCCGTCAAAAACACTTTTCCCCGACGGTATATCGACAACCGTGAAAGCCATAAACGACTGCGGTATGAAAGCCGGAATATGGTTTGAATTTGAAAATATCGGTCCTAAATGCAATATGTTCAACCGCACCGAGCATATGTTAAAGCGCGACGGCATACCGCTCACCACCCGAAACAGAAGATTTTGGGATATGAACGACCCTTGGGTTAAAGATTATCTTGATGAGCGCGTTATAAATTTTATGAACAATAACGGACTTGAATATATAAAAGTCGACTATAACGAAACAATCGGCATAGGCTGTGACAACGAGGACTCACTCGGCGAGGGACTGCGCCGCAATATGGAGGGTACGGTTGACTTTTTCAAGCGTATAAAGGCAAACGTTAAAGATGTTGTTATCGAAAACTGCGCCTCCGGCGGTAACAGGCTTGAACCGACGTTTATGGGGCTTTCATCAATGGCATCGTTTTCAGATGCACACGAGTGTGTCGAAATTCCGATAATCGCGGCAAACCTGCACCGCGCAATACTGCCGCGGCAAAGTCAGATTTGGAGCGTAATCCGAAAAAGCGATGATACAAAACGCATTTCCTACTCCATAAACGGCGGTGTGCTGGGCAGACTGTGCCTGTCGGGCGATGTTACGGATTTGAACGGCGCACAGTGGGAAACAATCGACAACGGTATTGCATTTTACAAAAAAGCCGCCGAATATATCAAAGACGGAAAATCACGCCTTTACCGACGCACAACCGGCAGTGACCGCCACCCTAAGGGGTATCAGGTTCTGCTGCGCTCAAATGAAAAAGGCACGCTCGCGGTGGTGCATACATTCGGGGGCGACATTCCGTCAGAAATCAGAATTAAAATTCCGCGCGGCACCGATATAACCGCGAGCTACTCGCATATACCGGTAGAGGCACAGCTGTGCGGTGACGAGCTTGTTATTAAAAATATCGAAAATTTTGCCGGATATTCGCTGATAGCGGAGTAATCCGCCAAGCATAAACACAAACACGCAATTAAGAGGTAAACTATGCATATAATCAGATGTACACAACAAAACATTCCCGATACCGCCGCTTTTTACGACAGTGTCACACAGTACCTTGAAAAGCACATCAACTATCCGAAATGGACTTACGGGCAGTATCCGTCAGCTGAAAGCGTGAAAAACGCTGTCTGCGCGAATGAACAATACATATGCCTTGACAACGGCAGTATCGTCGGCGCGTTTATACTCAACGACAATCCCATGGGTAATTACGAAGCTGTCAGCTGGAGCAAAAGTCTAAACCGCGGTGACTACCTTATAATTCACACTCTTGCCTCCGACCCGTCACGCCTCAAAAAGGGTATCGGAAAATTTATGGTGGATTATTGCATAAACACCGCCAAAAAGCACAATTATAAGGCACTCCGTCTTGATGTTGTCCCGTCAAATGCTCCGGCGCGGAAACTATATGAAAGTATGGGGTTCAAGCTTGCCGGCGAGGCGGATTTGGAAAGAGGGATTGCCGATATCGAATATTTTGCTCTTTACGAGCTGAATTTTTGCTGAAATTTGAGTTTGCGCAATAATACACTTGCAATTGCAGTACGTTTTATAGTATAATAAAGGTATACAATTTTAGAAAAGAGGTTATAAAAATGAAAATTGCTTTGATAAACGAGAACAGTCAGGCGGCAAAAAACGACATCATCTATAATACGCTTGTAAAGGTTGCCGAGCCGCTCGGACACGAGGTTCACAACTACGGTATGTACTCGGCTGACGATGAGGCTCAGCTTACATATGTACAAATCGGTATCCTTACCGCAATTCTTATAAATTCGGGTGCGGCTGACCTTGTTATTACCGGCTGCGGTACAGGTGAAGGTGCTATGCTTGCGGCAAACGCATTCCCGGGCGTACTCTGCGGTCACGTTACAGACCCTACCGATGCTTACCAGTTTACACAGGTAAACAACGGTAACGCTATTGCACTGCCTTTCGCAAAAGGCTGGGGCTGGGGTGCCGAGCTTAACCTACAATATGTGTTTGAAAAGCTGTTTGTTGAAGAATGGGGCGGCGGTTACCCTAAGGAAAGAGCCGTTCCGGAGCAGAGAAACGCAAAAATCCTAAACGAGGTTAAAAAGGTTACGCACAGGGATTTGCTCGATATTCTTCCGAATCTCGACCAAGATCTTGTTAAGGGTGCTGTTGCCGGTGCTAAGTTCCAAGAGCTGTTCTTTGCCAACTGCAAAGACGAAAAAATCGCCGAATACGTAAAAACTATTGTTAAGTAATCAATCCAAACAAGAGTTTATACAAAACTGTATTTAATAATTGCCGAAAAACTCCCGAATCACAGCAAAATTAAGCTGTGTTTCGGGAGTTTTCTTTGTCCGGATTGCCTTGTTTTGCACAAAGCAATTTGCGCGGTTTGAGTTGTTTTGCATTTTATGATGTCGGTTTATAGGGTTTTTAAGAAATTTTCTAAATTCTCCAGAGTTTCCGTCGCGATTTCCCGTTCGTGTTCCAAATCCTTAAAGGTTTGCGGATGCTTGTAAACTTTCAGCGCGGCTGTTTCAAGTGCCGATATACGACTGCTGATATCGGCGCGGAAAGAATTTAAAAATTTCTGCTCCTCAAACTGTACGGCACGCCATACAACCTCTTTATTTGCTTTCAAATTATTGTTAAGCTCATCTTGCATATCGGCAATTACGCTGTCTATATTGTCTATGGAATAGGAATATTTATTTATACCGAACAACCCCTGACCGTCGGAATTTTTGGAAAACGTCAGCTTTGCCAGATACGCCTCAAGCGGCTTGTTTGCCGGAATTATATAGTCGCGCATATCGCGCTCAAAATACTTTACGCGTTCCAAAAAATCCTTTTCCTGTCTGAACTGTATCGGTGCGGCAAAACGCGCCTTTGACAAATTTATATGACAATCCTGAAGCTCGTCGATACAATCGTTTATACAATTCAGCGCAACATGGATTATATGCACAAAACAGTTGTAGTCGGGATTTGCATATCTCAGTGCCGCGCGAAATTCGGCGGCGGCATCGGTAACATACGTGTACACCGTTTCCTGCAAGCTTGAAAACATAGGCAAAAACGCGTTTTTGGCGGCAGTGTACGCTTTCTTTTTTGACTTGTAACCCGTCAATTCCGGCGGCGTAAACTCCAGCACAATTTCGGCAGACTCCGGTACACTTTCAAATACAGCCAATTCACTGCTTAAAGTTGTCTGAATAATCGTCTTATACTTATTTATAATACTTTGTATGTTGCCTTGAATATTTTCACCCACAGACAAAACATTGTAAATAACGTTAAGGCGTTTGGTCATTTGGGCTAGAAATTCATTTGCCGCATTTTTCGCGCTTTTGCGTTTCTCCAACAGCATCATAATGTGTGTACCGAATATGTCGTGGGTTATACAGGATATGTGTTCCCTTATTGCGAGTATACCGCTGTTTTCGAGTGCTTTTTCGTTATGATGTTTTTTTCCGTCAAGTCCGAGCGACGAAAAAAAAGTGAAAAATTCTATTTCGTCTGTATTCAGCAGTGCTTCTATGTCACAGCGGCGTTTCTCGATGTCCTCCTCTGTCGGCTGTGATGAAGCATAATCGGATTGCAGTACAAATATAATTCTTTTCGCGATATGCGGATATTGTTCTATTGCTTTTGAAAGCAGTTTCAGTGCATATGTTTCCGACGGCGAAATATTCGGAGTGTTTACACTTGACAAAAACACAACACAGTCGGTTGAGGCGGCGGTTTCTATTATTTCCTTATCCTTTTCTTCACTTTCACACGCCTCCGGAACACCGAAAAACACAGCGTTTTCCGCGCATATACTGCCGGCAATGGCTTTTGATATTGTTTTTGAGGACATAACACCGCTGCCTGTGTTATAACAGTTTATGAAATTGGCAAGCATAGTATTGTCCATAGCCGTACACGCGATAAACGGCACTTGCTTGTCGATTACGCTTTGATAGGCTCTCAGCTGTGCCAATTTAGCATGAGTATTGTTTATTGTTTTGATATCAGCAAGTTTAAACCGTTTAGCCTTATCTAAAATGTCCTGCATTTGGTTTCCTCCGAATAGAAATTATATCAAATGTAAATCAGATGCCATACTGGTATATTCATTCCCCGCCACAATAATATGGTCAACAACACGTACATCTATAGAATGAAGTATCTGTTTTATAATTCTCGTAATACGTTTATCGGCATCCGACGGCACCGGACGGCCGCCGGGGTGGTTGTGCGCCAGAATAACGCTTGTGGCATTTGAACGCAGAACGGTTGAAACTATATCCCTCAGCTTTATCCCCACAGAATCCATAGAACCGTGGCACACCAAGTCATACGTGATAACTCTGTTTTTAGCATCTAAGCTTATTATATAGAAAACCTCATAAATATGTGCGAGAAAAAGCGGCTTAACGTATTCACCTACATTTGCCGAAGTAATTATAACATTTCTTATACTGACCTTTGACTTTGCATATTCGTCAAACACACCGGACATCAAATGCAGAAAAAGCGCACTTTGCTCTCCGATACCATGAACCTGTTTCAGACTGTGTATATCCGCTTCAAACACAGCGTGAAGTGAGCCGAAAGTATTAATCAAGTCGTGCGCAATTTCATTGGTATTCACCCTCGGCATAACATAAAACAGCAATAACTCAAGTATTTCGTGAGCTTCAAAGCCCGACAGCTTACTCGCACCGGCGGCTATAAAACGATCTCTGAGCCGATTTCTGTGTCCCGAATGTTTGGACAATTCGGTATTTGAATTGTTGGTTTGTTCTCCTGACATAACCGCAGCTCCTTAAAATTAGTTACATAAATATATTTTACTATATAAACTCAGAGTTTTCAAGGATAATTCAAAATATGTCGTCAGTTTTGGCAGTTATGGTGAGAAAATTGGTGTGTTGAGAGGGCAAATGTAATTAAAATGCAAAATGATTTGTTTAATTGAAACCAAATATCGGTTTATTCTTCTTATTCTTTACAATTACCGATTTACAATAACAGCAAAATTATTTAAAAAACTTCCATATACAGTCTTATCAATTATTCAATTTTTTAGGGGTTTCACGCACGGCGGCAAATGAAACCCCTATTAACGGTAAAACCTTTTATTAAAGTTTAAATCAAGCCTTTTATAATAGGCGTGCAAAGTGCGGTTTTGCCAAAGACAAAATAAATAAATCTGCACGCCGAGCCTGTCATTCATTGAAAACTTTCAATGTTACTGCTTTTTAATTCTGAATATCGTTATCGAATGTTTGTCAAACGTATACTCAATCAAATTGCCGTCGCTTACTATTTTCTCGGCAACAGGAGAAACCAATGTCGGATTTTCAAAGCTGTTTGTGCTGTCTAAAGCGCAGTCCTTAATGTAGGTAAGCTCGCCGTCTATCTTGCTTACACCGTCAATCTCTATCACTGCCTCAACCGCGCTGTCATCAACGTTTACCACCTTGACGATAACGTCATTCGTATCGGTATCAACCGAGGCTGTATAGTAAATTTCCTCTATTTCCGGCTGTTTGTCAACCGCGTGATTCATATGCACACCGTCAATGTATGTGTCAATTTCGCGGCCTTTGATTTTCATTTCGAGCTTGTATTCAACATCTGTATCAACCGTAAACATAACGTGGTCAAGTGTCGAGTGTCTGCCGTTTGTGCGCGCGGCAACTTCCGAGTCTTGATTTGCCCAGCCGGCAACGTTCCACACAATGTAATTGTCATTGTCTTTTTTACCGGTAATTATCCTGAAACCGCGGCTGCCGCTTGTCTTTTTCACCGTAAGGCTTATTGTATATTCTTCAAAATCAATATCGTCAAGAGCGAAAACCTGAGCTTTGTCCGCGATTATGTCATCGTAATGCTTAACTCTGCCGGTTTTGTCATCTGTAATTTTGATATTGCTCAAAATGCCGCTTGCACGATCCGTTTCAAGCTCAACACCGCCTTTTATGTATTTCTCGCCAATCACTTTTTTCTTATCCAAGCCCTCGGTGCATATGCGTACAAGGTCTGTTCCCTGATTTGTCATAAACATTTTCTGCACATAATAGTTTGCACTGCCGTATACTTCGTGGTTGTTAAACCAAATCATATCCGGCTGCCAATTGACATAATCGACGTTACAGAGCATCGGTGCGTAACACGCAAGTCCCACAGCGTGAGAGTTGCGCTCAAGTCCTATCATATAGCTCGCCTCAACCAATGCATTATAATATGTGTTGCCCCAGCTTGCGTACTCGCCGAGGAACACTTTCGGTCCGTCCGCTTTGAAACTGTCATAGCGGTGATGGTTTGCCAAAAACCATTCAGGTGCCATATAATAATGCTCGTCTACAAATTCCGAGCCGTTATCGCGCGCCGACTTCCAGCCGCGCTCATACTCCGCCCCCTGACTGAACGGTCCGCTTGTGTTTATAATTTTAATGTCCGGATATTTTTCCTTTATTGCCTTGTGGAAATATACATATCTGTCCCAAAATTCCTGTCCGACTTCTTCGTTGCCTATACCGATATATTCCAGTCCGAACGGCTCAGGGTGCCCCAGCTGTGCCCTTACTTTTCCCCACTCCGTATCAGATGCGCCGTTTGCAAATTCAATCAAATCGAGAGCATCGTCAATCCATTCACCGAGGTCGTCAATCGCAACCGCCTGCTTTGAATGAGGGTTATAGCCGGCAGGCAAAATCGGGATAGGCTTTGTGTTTATGTCCTCACAGAACACAAAGTATTCGTAATAGCCGAGTCCGAGTGACTGATTATATCCCCAGTTATTACGGCGCGCCGGTCTTTTTTCCACATCGCCGATTGTATTTTTCCACCTGTATGCACTGTCGCGGTCGTCCTTGTTCATAGAACCGTCGTGAATAAGACAGCCGCCCGGAAAACGCATAAATTTCGGGTGCATATCCTCAAGCAGCTTTGCTATATCCGCGCGCATACCGTTTGCACGCTTTTTGTACGTATCCGCCGGAAACAGCGATACCATATCAATGTACACCTTGCCCTCGGTTTCGGCGTACAAAGCCAGTCTGCCGCTGTAATCGGTCACATCAGGGCAAAGCTCAAACGCATATTTTGTCCATTCGCCGCTGTTTATGTCAAAGCTGTGTTTTGCGTACACTTCGCCGTTCGGGCCTTCAAGCACGGCACTCATTTTAATACCTTTCGGACTTCTCGCATAAACCGAAAAATTATATTTCTTATTCTTTTCGACAGGTATACCCGTGCCGTAACCGTAATTTTTTATACCGGCACCGCCGCCTGTGCAATACACCTCAGCGACAAGGTAGTTGTAATTCTGACCGCCGAGTCCGTTTTTATTTTCCACCGCAATTGACAGCTTTGCACCGTTTTTCTCCACCTTCTCCCAAGCTGTGGTTGAGCGGTACGACGGGTTGTCTATATGCGAAAATTCAAACGAGCGGTTGCGCACCAGCTCGCCGTACAGACCGCCGTCTGCCGCGTGATTTATGTCCTCGAAAAATATGCCGTACAAATCACCCATACTCTGAGTTTTTTCATTTGCAAAAACTTTGATTTTATTCATCGTGTTTATTCCTTTCAATTCAGTTAATTATTAACTTGATAATATTTATATTATATCACAACACCATTATCATTGCAACGACAAACCGAACGATTAAATTTT
Organism: uncultured Lachnospiraceae bacterium; assembly: GCA_964422725.1. Classification (GTDB taxonomy): domain Bacteria; phylum Bacillota; class Clostridia; order UBA1381; family UBA1381; genus CAKSNH01. Next base: position 13,099 of record CAYRCC010000011.1, on the reverse strand, counting down.
AATTATTACCAAAAAAAGCAGTTTCAATTTGTTAATTTTAACAAATTGAAAGACTGCCGACAAGCCTTGATTTATCACAATATAAAATGTCCGCGGATACATATCGGTATTTTACATATGTATACAAAAAAGTTTTCGGTTTATAATTGACACATTACTGTAATATACTGTATAATAGATTATGTGCTGTGCACAAACAAAAAATAATGTGAGGTTGAAAAAAAATATGACTGATACACTGGTACAAAATATCGTAAACACGTTTTCGGGTGAAATGCCGAAAGAACTGATAGTTTTTATAATTTCAATGATTCCCGTACTTGAACTCAGAGGCAGCATACTTGCCGCCGGACTTCTTAAAATGGAGTTTTTATCCACGTATATAATCGCCGTAATCGGCAATATGGTACCTATCCCGTTTATACTGCTGTTTATCGACAAAATTTTTGACTTTTTGAGAAACACAAAAACATTTAAACCTATGGTTGAGAAATTAGAAAAAAAAGCACTTTCAAAAAGCGGTCAAATTCAGAAATACGGCAAATGGGGACTCTTTCTGTTCGTCGCAATTCCGCTGCCGGGTACGGGCGCGTGGACAGGCGCACTCATTGCGTCGCTGATGAGGTTTAAAGTGCGTGATGCTCTGCCGTGGATTTTCCTCGGCGTTGCCGGTGCCGGACTTATTATGTCGCTGATTTCGTTCGGAATTATAAAACAAGTTATATAAAAACAATGCCGTCCGCAAAAGCCGGATATTTACAGACAGAATAAAATTGCATTTTTCAAAACAGCCGCGCAGTGTGTCATCGGTAAGTATGCTGTTTTGACAAAATGCAATTTTGTTTTGTTTTGCTTTAAAATTACCGGTTACGGCTCAGATTATACCAACATTCAGCCGTTTCCCCCCGTTGCGGCACCGCCGTACTCTTGCTCGTAAACCTGCTGATATTTGCGTACTCTTTTGACATACTCGTCAGTTTCGGGAAACGGAATTTTTTTAAGTGTCTTTCGGTCATCGCTGTACTCGCCGTTCGACAGCCATTTATTTACATTGCCCATACCGCCGTTATATGCCGCCAGTGCAACGTCAACATTCTCATAATGCTCAATCAGATAACTCAGATAATAACAGCCCATTTTTATATTGGTTTCGGGATCGTCCAAATCATCTGAGGAAAACTCCATATTCAGTTTTCCGGCAATCCACACTGCCGTATCGTCGGTAATCTGCATAAGTCCGCGCGCCACACCCGAATGTGCATCATGTATATAATTGCTTTCAGCTTTGATAACACCCATAACCAAATAACGGTCAAGCCCGTATTCACCGCTGTATTTGTTGATAAACTGCGCATAACGCACCGGATACATAATATCCTTAACCGTATCAATCCCCGACTTTACCGCAAGCGCAAGCACCGCCAAAATCACAAGCCGAACCGCAAGCCTCAAAATTTTCTTCACTGTTTCAACTCCAAATTCCCGATTATTCTGTCAACCGATTTTCTCAAAGCCTCTTCATCGCCGTTGTTCTCTATCACAAAATCCGCCGCACTTATGTAAAAATCCATACTCTTCTGCGCTCTTATTCTCTCCTCGGCACGCTCCTCGCTGAGCGAATCACGCACAATTATCCGCGCTTTGCGCACTTCAAAGTCGGCAGTTACCGCTATTACCTTATCGCATTTCTTGTCCAGACCGCTTTCGACGAGTGCGGCGGCATCAATTACCGCCCACTCCGCCGTACATTCCGCCAACAGATTATCTATTCGCTCCGTAATATACTTATGCGTAACAGCGTTTAACAGCGTGAGCTTATCTGCATTTTTAAACACAATGTCCGCAAGCGCACCGCGGTTAAGCGTGCCGTCTGCGTTTATCACGACTTTGCCGAACCTCTCTTCTATCTCCGCAAGCGCACCGCCGCCCTTCTTCACCACTTCACGCGCCTCAACATCAGCATCAATCACATAAAAGCCACGCTGTGAAAACAGCTTTGACACTGTTGTTTTACCTGTACCCGAACCTCCGGTTATCCCTAAAATTTTCATTTTATCTCCTCATTTTGCCTCATACCAGCTTTTTCCGCAGTTCATATCCGCAACAAGCGGTACTTTAAGCTGCATAGCATTCTCCATTTCCGTTTTCAAAATTTCTTTTACAGCTTCAGCTTCGTCTTTATGTGTTTCCACAATCAGCTCATCGTGTACCTGCAAAATCAGTCTTGACTTCATATGCGCCTCGTTCAGGCGGCGGTGTACCCTCACCATAGCAAGCTTAATTATATCCGCCGCACTGCCCTGAATAGGCGTGTTCAGCGCGACTCTTTCGCCGAACATACGCACACTGCGGTTTGATGCCGATATTTCCGGAATATAGCGCACTCTGTTCATCATCGTTTTAACGTATCCGTCCTCTTTGGCACGCTTTTTGATGTCCTCCATATAAGCGCGAACTCCGCTGTACTTATCAAGATAATTTTTCATATACTGCCTTGCCTCAACAACCGAAATTTTCAAATCCTGTGCAAGGCTAAACTCACCCATTCCGTACACAATTCCAAAGTTTACCGCTTTTGCACTGCTGCGCTGTCTGCCAGTAACCTCACTCACCGGTACTCCGAACACCTGTGAGGCCGTAACTGTATGGATATCTTCGCCGTCCATAAATGCTTTTATCATAACCGAATCATCGGCAATATGTGCAAGCACTCTAAGCTCAATCTGCGAGTAATCGGCATCGGTCAAAATGAAGTCATCGCCGTCCGCCGTAAACATTTTGCGTATTTCTCTGCCCAGCTCTGTCCGCACCGGAATGTTTTGCATATTCGGCTCTGCCGAACTTATTCTGCCGGTAAGGGTAACCGTTTGGGTGAATACCGAATGTATACGGCCCGTCTGCGGATTTATAACCGCCTTTAATCCGTCACAATAAGTGCTCTTGAGTTTTGCCAAAACGCGGTACTGCATAATATGCTCGATAATAGGGTGTTCACCTTTTAGTTTTTCCAGCACCTCTGCTTTTGTAGAATATCCCGTTTTCGTCTTTTTGCCTGTTTTCAGTCCCAGCTTTTCAAAAAGTATCTCGCCCAGCTGTTTAGGTGAATTTATGTTAAATTCCTGTCCGGCATAATCGTAAATTTTCTCTGTAGCCTCATCAATGCGCTTTGTCAGCATAACGGAAAACTCGTCAAGCTGTTCATTATCAATTTTGAACCCGTAAATCTGCATATCCGCAAGTACCTGAATAAGCGGCAGCTCAATATCGTAATACAGCTTTTCCTGTCCGAGCCGGCGCATTTGCTCTTGGGTGTACTCCATAAGCGGTTTTATGCACAACACCTTTTTGCACGCAAAAATTCCGACAGCTGCGTTATCTTCGCCGAACAACGACATCTGCCCGCCGTTTTCGTCGTTCTCAATCAGCACGCCCAAATACTCCTCCGCAACCGATGCCAAATCATAATCACTGCGTGCCGGATTTATCAAATACACCGCAATCGCCGCATCAAACGCAATATTTTCAATCGGCTTTTTACCGTCGTTCACCATATGGTACAGCTTTACAATTGAATCCTTTATATCAAAAACGTACTTTTTTATGTCACTGTTACGCAAAATCGGCAACAGCTTTGCTACAACCGTTTCTTTAGTCAGCTCACCGCCGACCGGCACAAAATACGCCGACATACCCACAGCAACACCGACTCCGACAAGATTTTTATCCGCAAAATCGAACATAACCGAAAACTCCGTCTGCACCGACAGTTTTTCCGCCAAAGCATCAAGCTCTGCCGCCGCCGACAGCGTAGTCATAACCGACTTTTCAAAAAAGTCTTCCGCCACAGCCTTTGCGGTATCAGGCTCCGCAAGACCGAGCTTTTTCACCACACTATGCAAATCCAGCTGTTTCAAAAGCACATAGAGTGTATCATTGTCATACGGTGCCGTCACATAATTTTCAAGCTTTATGTCCATCGGCACATTACGGTCAATAGTAGCCAGCTGTTTACTCAAAAACGCCGACTCTCTGCCGTTTTTCATTTTTTCGAGCATTGCGCCCTTCAATCCCACATCATCAATATTATCGTAAATATATTCAATCGACTTATACTTTGAAATCAGCGAAAACGCCGTCTTTTCGCCCACACCGCTGACACCGGGTATATTATCCGACGTATCGCCCATAAGTGCTTTTACGTCGATATATTCAGTCGGTGACACGCCCAGTTTCCGCATAACCTCCGTTTCATCATACACAACAGTTTCGTTCACTCCGCTGCGTGTGACCGTCAAAATAACGCGTACATTTTCGTCAACAAGCTGTAAATCGTCCTTATCGCCCGTAGCGATGTAACACTCCACTTTATTTTGCGTGCACACCTTAGAAACAGTGCCGATTATATCGTCCGCCTCATAACCGGCAAGCTCAAGCACGGAAATATTCATTGCGCCCAAAATTTGCTTTGCCAGCGGAATTTGTTTTGCCAAATCGTCCGGCATAGGCTTGCGCTGTGCCTTATAATCCTTGTATTGCTTATGTCTGAACGTCGGTGCTTTCACATCAAACGCCGCGCAAATGTAATCAGGCTCAATATCGCGAATGAGCTTTATTAATATGTTCAGAAAACCGTATACAGCGTTTGTCGGCGTACCATCCTTTGCGCTGAGTCCGCGTATTCCGTAAAACGCACGGTTTATTATGCTGTTAGAATCAATAATAAGCAGTTTCATTGCATTTCTCCTCTCACTATATATTCTCTATCTGCCAGTCAATCGGAGTTTTTCCAAGACTTTGCAATATTTCGTTTGCCGTTTTAAAGTGCCCGCAGCCGAAAAATCCGCGGTTCGCCGACAACGGACTTGGGTGTACAGACGTAAGTATTCTATGCTGTGGATTTGTTACCAATGCCGCTTTTTCTTTAGCGTTTGAACCCCAAAGCAAAAATATTACCGGTTCGGCGCGTTTATTCAAAAGCTCGGTCACTCTGCCGGTGAATTGTTCCCAACCCTTATTTCGGTGTGAATTTGCCGATGCATCGCGTACGGTCAACGCCGAGTTTAGCAAAAGCACGCCTTGTCTTGCCCATTTCTCCAAGTATCCGTTATTTGGGATATACAGTCCAAGCTCATTTTGCAATTCCTTATATATATTCAAAAGCGATGGCGGTATCTGCACGCCTTTCTGCACCGAAAACGCCAGTCCGTGCGCCTGATTTTCACCGTGGTAAGGGTCCTGACCGAAAATCACCACTTTCGTATCCTTGTACGATGTCCATTTCAGTGCATTAAAAATATCGTACATATCCGGATGTATCTTGAAATGCGAATACTCATACTTCAAAAACTGCCTTAACCTCAAATAATACTCCGACCGAAAGTCAGCCGCAAGCAATTCGTCCCAATCATTTCCGATGTTGACCATAACAAAGTCCTCCGATATTATTTGTAATTTCGGTATATTGCATACATAGCAAATACCCACTGCTGTATCTGCTATGTATACCATATAATTTTACCTTGCAAATGCGCCTGCCGCAAATGTGCTTGCTGTCACCGCGCACGACTGCAAAATACGTTAGCGTGATACGGCGGTGCGTAAACTACAAAAAACCGCATAACAGGGTGCTGACACCCCATTATGCGGTTTTAGTTTCATAAATTATTGTATAAAAATTAATTTTATACAGTTACAACGCCTTAACCGCAAACTCCCAAGATTAGAAGTTCATTGTTACCTGGAACATATTCCAGATAGCAACTGCAGCCTGAGCTCTTGTGCAAGAACCCTTAGCATCGAACATATTGTCGCCGATACCGTTGATTATACCTGCTGTCTGCATCTTATAAACTGCAGTCTTAGCATAATCGCTGATATTCCAATCGTCAGCAAATGTCATCATAGACTTAACTGCCGGCATATCAACTGACATAACTGTTGCCGCACGATACAACATAGCACTCATTTCTTCTCTTGTAATAATCTGGTCAGGTCTGAATGTACCGTCTTCATAACCGGCAGTAATTCCAAGAGCCTGAGCTGTTGCTACATACGGAGCAAACCACTGATCAGCCGAAACGTCTGTAAATACAGCTGTGCCTGTTGCCTTGATATCAAGCATAGCAACAATCATCTTAACGAACTGTGCTCTTGTTACAGCATTGTTCGGAGCGAATGTTCCGTCGCCCATACCGCTGATGATGTCACGAGCCGCCAAAGCACTGATAGCCTGGTTAGCCCAATCAATATTAGTGTCAGAGAATGACTTGCTGATTTCCTTAATTGTGAACACACCTGAAATATCATCAGTTGCCATATACATATAACCGTTCTTGTAAAGTGATCTAGGAACAACATTACCGAACTGGTCAACAACTACAATGTTACTTGTATTTGCTGTTTTAGGTGTATACGGAATCTTAGCCATAATTGCATTATAGCCGTCGAAGTTTACATACTTCTGACCGTTGATTGATGCTGTGATTGAGAATGTGTTGTCTGACAGCTTAGCAGCCTTTACAGAAACAGCACTTGCATCAACACCGAACTTGCTGTACTGGTTCGGGTTCATAACAGCACTTACGCCGTTTGTAGAGATGGTCGAGTTGATTGCGCTACCATTGTTGATAATGATACCGCCGCCGCCACCGCCGCCGCCGCCGCCTGAGGTCTTTTTCTCATATGTAACCTTTACGGTAACGTCCTGTGCAGGCATTGTGAAGTAATACTTCTTTGACGACTGCTTTTTAGCCTTAATCTTTGTGCCGTCCTCACCCTTAACGGTTACTTCTTCTACCTGATATCCGTTGTCAGGATTTGCGGTAATTGTAACCTTAGCGCCTGCGACAGCTTCTTCCTTATCTACCTCTGTATCACCGTGTGACGTTTGGTCAACTGTTATGTTGTACTTTAACGAATTAACAATTTCAAAAGTAGCTTTATTATCGTTTGTTTCTACTGTATATGTACCTGCCGGCCATATACCGTTTTCCTCGTTAGGAATTTTAATATCAAACTCAAATTCACCATTTGCATCTCTTTCAAAAGAGTCCATAATGATAATATTCTTAGCTCCGTCTTTATTAGACAATGCATACATTTCACTTGTAGTTGATTTACCCGTTACAGTAACAGTATCTCCGAAGTAATATGTATCCTGATCGGTTTTGATTTCCGTTACTGATGCGAATGCAGGGCAAACAAATGTGAATAACATTGCCAATACAAGCAAAAAGCTAATTGACTTTTTGTTCTTCAAATGACAAACCTCCCTGTCGTATCGACCGCCGCATACAAGGGGGGACTATCCCCCTGTATACGCCGTTCTTTAATTATTCTTCAGATACTGCTTATTTAGATACTTTCTTAGCAACCATTGTGCCGAGCAAGTTATCGCTTGTTTCGCTGATGTTATCTGTAGCATTTACGCTGATCTTAGCCTTAGCCGGAGCGTAGAATGTAACTGTTTCATCAATAGCTACATCGTTAAATACTACAAAACCGATAGCATATTCGGCATTTGCAGTACCGTTATAAACCTGAACAACGATATCCATTTTACCTTCGTATGTCTTGCCTGTTACAAGTTTAGGAGTTACTTCAACCTTAGAACCTGCAGCCACTGTAGAATCTTTCTTAACATCAAGCTCAACGCTGTAATCCTCTTCCGGCAACGGAGTCGGTGTAGGTGATTCAGCCGGTGCTGATGGTGTAGGTGTAGGGTCTGATGAAGCAGTAGAATTAAGTACGATTGTAGGAATACCGATATCTGCGTAATCATATTCGCTGTAATCGTCAGCCATTGCTGTTATACCAACTTTGCTCAATTTAGCAAACTGATAATTTGTCGGAAGTGCTTTGACAACCTTAAGCTCAAGTGTTGCAACTTCATTTGCCGTTCCGCTTACTCTGTCATCATCCATCTTTGAGAATGATACTACAAATTGACCTGTACCTTCGTTATAACCGATTGTAGCACCGCTATATGCTGTTGATTTTGTAGAATTTACATACTCAAAATATTCACTGTCAATCGGCTGATACAACATAAGTGTACCTACCTTCTGATTTGCCTCTTCCAATCCTTCATATGAATATGTAATCTTAATTGTTGAATCCGCCTCAAAAGAATCTCCCTCAACCTTAGCAGTAAACTTCGTAGGATTTCCATACTTGTTGAGAACTACTTCAGGAACAGCGATACTCGTATAATCATATTCACTGTAATCGTCAGCCATTGCTGTTATACCAACTTTGCTCAATTTAGCAAACTGATAATTTGTCGGAAGTGCTTTGACAACCTTAAGCTCAAGTGTTGCAACTTCATTTGCCGTTCCGCTTACTCTGTCATCATCCATCTTTGAGAATGATACTACAAATTGACCTGTACCTTCGTTATAACCGATTGTAGCACCGCTATATGCTGTTGATTTTGTAGAATTTACATACTCAAAATACTCACTGTCAATCGGTTGATACAACATAAGTGTACCTACCTTCTGGTTTGCCTCTTCCAATCCTTCATATGAATATGTAATTTTAACAGTACCGTCTGCTGTAAAAGTACTGTCTGCCGATACTTCCGCTTTAAATTCCGCTCCGGCTGCCTGAACAACCGTAAAAGCGCTGAACATAGAGAATACCATTGCCAAAACGCTGACAACCGATATTATCTTCTTTGACTTTATCATCAAAAATTCTCCCTTCGTTTTTAAACTACCTACCTCTTTAGGCATAAATTTAGAACTGTTTTATATTAACAAAATGTCGAACCGAAATTATTCAGCCGGAGTAGCCGGTGTCAACCAGCTGTCAAGGTGACTATTGATGATTGAACCCTTACCAACTGTATAAAGCAATATCTGTGTAGAGTCTTTAGCATCAACTGCCTCGTCAATGTTTACGTCACCGCGTGCAAGCATATCAGCTTTTCCAACTATTGAACCCTTACCAACTGTATAAAGCAATACCTGTGTAGAGTCTTTAGCATCAATGGCATTGTCATCGTTTACGTCACCGTAGTGGATAGCTTCATCGCCTGTGCTGAATACAGCATCATCTTCAGTAACCGCTGTTGCACTTTCACTACCGCTCATCAAAGCGTATGTCTGACCGGCTTCAACACCCGAAATAGGCATATCAAACTTAACTTTTCCGTCTGTGTCTGCCGCTTTCTGATCGATATAAGCGATTTCATCAGCTGTAATACCGCCTTCAGTGTTTGCGGTAGGCTTAAGCAGCAATACAGTTACCTGTTCGCCGGCTGCAGCCGTTGTTTCGTATGTAACAGTAGCTTTGCCGTTTTCGTCAATATTGGACACTGTGGTGGCAGCCATAGCTGACGTACCGAATGCCAATGCCGCAACAGCAGCCAAAGTTACAATCACTTTGTTCAATGTTTTTTTCATTTTAGTTTTACCCCTTTTCTAAAAAATTTTTTTGACTCCCCATACGCACCTTCCGGCACGTATGACTGCCGTATGTATTAACGCCCACACGACATACATTCATATATCAGCATTATAACCCCTTTGCGGTAAAATTTCAATTCATTTATGCGTGCAAAATCAAACTTTGTCAAACAGGCACAATATGACGCGGTTATTTTTATGCAATATGCACAACAAATTGTCTTTTAACGCTCAGGCGAATAAGTTAATATATGAAAGCATCGTCTATGTACAACATTATAGCACACTTTTTTTTAAATTCCAAGTCTTTTTTTACTTTTTTATTTTACATTTTTATGTCAAACACAATACAAGCAAAATTCACTCATATTTTCGCACCCAAATTCTTTCGCATACGCACCATTTCGCGGCTGTTGCACCTTATCTGCGCTTTTGTGCGTTTCTCTATATAATTCAAAAGCTTTACGGTCTGCGCGGTGTCAAACCCTGTCACAGGCATAAAACACGACTCGCCGCTCTTTGTTTCCACATAAAACAAATCCATACGCTTTAAACCGGATTTGCTCAGAAAATCCAATTTTTCAAACCGCTCCGCCGCATCAATAAAATCATAATTGTCATGACAGTAGCGTTTCACAAAATTAACCGACCCGACAAGACACTCTTTTATATCCGCGAGCCTGATTTCCACAACCGCCGTTTTCGCCGGCATAAACTCGCGCACAAACGCAATTCTGCAATGCACATCATACGGTACAAACCCGTTTGTCCAGTTTTTCATATACAGCTTTGACGCGTCCGCCGCAATATACGTCGAAAACATAGAATTAATTTCTATAATAATGTAACACACTCCAAGCGCCGCCGCAATAAAATAGCCTATACAGAAAAGTATACTCCCTTTCACCAGACTGTACACCATAAGCGCCGCACCGACACACACCGCCGCCGTCACCGCGGCAATAACCCCCGCCGCACGTATTCGGCTCTTTCTTCCCGGCACCGCCTTTGCAACATATCTAACAACCTCTCCCATTACTCGCTCCTCCCACATTTTTTCTTTTATAATATTATTTTACCACAAAACATACCCAAACATCAACCGCCCAAATAAGAAAAATGCATATAATCTTTAAGCGATTTCCAATCTCCGCCCCATGTCCAGCCGTAGCTTTTGAAAATACGCACCACATCGCCGTCCGCCGGCATGGAGTACGGGTCTGTGTAAGGCTTCCAATGCGAGCCTATACGCCTGCCCGTATTGTAAATACAATAGTTTTCGGTTGGGTTTATATCAATTGCGGTGCCGTAGCTGTGGTGCGATTTTCCGCCCGTCGCAGTGGAACGCCAGTTATAACCGCCGACCGACTTAATCGGAAATTTTTCCGGCGAATTGTAAATCACCGTAAAAATCTCCAGAACCTCATTCGCCACAGCGCGGTTCACCGTCAAATTAGCCGCTGCCGGAACCTTTGCGCCGTTTTTGTCCAAGTGCCACACAGGAATTTTTATCGTAACCATATTTGCATCTGCCTGCTCTTTCGTGGTGTAAACCGCAACGCCGCTGCCGAAAACAGCCGAATACCTGTTTGTTTTGAACACAGGCGCACCCGCGGTGTACGCAATAGGAGTAGGCTTTGGCGGCTCGGTAATTTCAAACATATTCTCGCTGTACGTTTTCACCGCGTTGCTGTCACGGCGCATCGCCGACACCCTGACCGTATATTTCCCCGGTATAAGCTCTGAAACATTCGTCTGCGTTTCGTCAATCACGCGCGTCGAGGCGGCGGACGTACCGTCTGCGTTAATAATGTCGATTTGAAAATCGGTATAAAGCGGAGCGCGCCACACTATGCTTATTTCGGATTCCGTAAGAACGTGCTGCTGTGTCGGGGACAGAATTTCTATCGGTTTTGCCGCGCCGTACTCAATCAGCGCATTGTGCTCAAGCACCTGATTTCCGCCGTAATACGCTTTTACGCACACTTCATAATCCAAGCCGCCGTCAAACCTGTCCGCCGACACGCGGTAATCGTGCAAATCACCGGTGATATCGGCATTTACCACATAGTCACGCGTTTCGCAGTTTTGTATATCTATATGATAGCTTTCCGCGCCCAAGCCGCCGAACATAAACAAAAGCGGTTCGCCGTCGGCAACCTTTGCGCCGTCAATCGGTGCAAAAACAGCCGCCTTGCCCGCGCCGATACTCGGATATTCTTTTTTCGCAATAACCGCCTCCTCTGCCGGATTCGGCACAACCCGTCCGCTGTCGTCCGCCAGCATTGTCACGTATATTTTCGCGCCGTTTTCCCAAACACCGACCGCGCCGTGAGATGCCAGTTTCGGCGAATATTTCCATATTGCCTCGTGTCTGAGCGACAGCATTTCCTCATAACAGGCAAATATGTCGTCCGCGCAAAGGCGCGTCAGCTCTTTTTCCGCGCCGACTTCAAAATTGCCGAGCGCAAAACGTCGGCTTTCGTCAAGTGCCTGTACGGCAAGCGCGGAATTGTTTATAAAAACGGGGAGTCTTTGTTTTTTTCGTGCGGCGTTTAGCATATCCAAAAGCTCCAAACCCTGATTTATGCGTATTTCGTCTGTCATTTCGACGGTCTGCCCGACCGGCGCGCCGCGGTAAATCGCATCGACTTCGCCGGTCTGCTCGTTGCGGTACATATTCAGCTGTGTGTCCGGCAGACTGTCCGTTTCCAGTTTTTCGCAGTTTGAGAAAAACGCACACACCGCACCGCCGCGCACCCCAACCATCATAAAACGGCTGTAGTCACTGTTGTACACATACCATTCAAATCCCAAATGTGTCATATCTATCCTGTTCGGGTTGCCGAATTTTGAAATAAGCGAAGCACTGCTCTCGCCGATAACCACTGTTTTTTCGTCCACCGAAAATTCAATTTCCGGACAAAATATCCGTTCTGTGTTTTCGGCTGTCCGGCGCGCCTCCTGTGCAGACATCGGCAAAAGCTGATTTTCGACAAAGTTATACGGAATAACCGCGTGCTTGAGCATAAATGCATATGCTCTGCGGCTTTCGCCGTCAAGAACGGAGTTGTTATATTCGCCGTTCAGAATGTGGTTTGCCTCCTCTGTGCCGATTTTAAAGCTGCTGTCAGCCGCCGCGACGGCTTTGTAGGTGATATCCGCGGCGGCTTGTGCGGATATGCCGTCGCCGTCCGAGTAAAACGCTTTGTCATTAGGCTCGATTATGCCGAGTGTTACGGCTTTAACCAAGCTTTCGTTTTCACCTTTTACGGGATTGTCGTCGGGGATTTTGACGGTTGTTTCGGTAATTCTTTCATATATATTGACTGTTTGGGTAATAAATCCTATTCTGGTGGAAACGTCAATTTCTTCGGGTATGTATTTTTGTACCTTTATGTCCGAGTCCTCATTTTTTATGACAGCGCGCCGCGACGGCAGTTTAAACGCCGCCACCGCCGCAATTGTGAGCAATATTGCAAGTGCAAGCAAAAAAAATCTTATTTTCCATTCCGTTCTCAATGTAAAACCCTCTTTAATATTTATCAATATATACTAATTCTACACTATAAACATATTTTTTTCAATACCCCTGTGCAAAAACAGGCGGCATTGCCGCCTGTCAAGTGCTGATTTATTAGTTGTGCTTAAAATTTTTGAAGAGGTTTCGCTGTCTGCGGACAGCGACA
>CAYRCC010000010.1:0-57789 GCA_964422725.1 uncultured Lachnospiraceae bacterium | reverse complement strand
CCGCGACCTGCTGATTACAAATCAGCTGCTCTACCAATTGAGCTACACCAGCATATTTTTTAAAAAATTTATTGGTGGGAGTAACAGGGCTCGAACCTGTGACATCCTGCTTGTAAGGCAGACGCTCTCCCAGCTGAGCTATACTCCCATAATAAATTTTTGGTCGGGATGACAGGATTCGAACCTGCGGCCCTCTGGTCCCAAACCAGATGCGCTACCAAACTGCGCTACATCCCGATATAACCGCCCCAGCGACTTATATATAATAGCACATCTGATTATATATTTCAACTCTGAAAATACTCATTTTAACGATTTATCAGCGATTTTGCTCGTTTTATCTTCATTTTGCTCCTTTTTTCTGACTTTATCGTCTTTTTGATAAAATCCGTCAAAATCGCCGCAAGTAGCACCGCTCCCGCATAACCGCAGGCGTTGTAGCCTTCGCCGACAAGGCGCGAAAAACCGAAACCGGCACCCAGAAAGCCTACAGTGCATACAAGGGCACAGAGTGTTATTCTGTTCAATTTTATATGCTGTGCAAGCACGTTTATTACTCCGAATCCGTTTGACAGGGCGGTAGTCAGCATTGCCGCAAACAGTATGACGGTGTAAAATACGCCGAAAAGCCGTCCCTGTCTGAGTGCCAGTGTCAGCATAGGTACTTCGCCCAACTCGATTTTACCGACGTATATTTTAAGTACAAGCCATATCGGCATAAGCATTGCGAAAAACACAATTCCCGATAAAACGCCTATTGTTTTCGCCTCGGCTCTGCCCGAAACGCTTTTGCCCGAATTTACAAGCACAACGACTGCCGTAAGTATATTGTAGCTTGAATAGCTCAGTCCCGAAACGAGCCAGTTGTCCGTAAGAAAATCGAAATTCGGTGAAAATACGCTTATTTCCCGAAATTTTAATATGTACATACACACAAACAAAATCCCAAGCACTATGACCGGTGCCAAAATCCCGTTTACCGCCAGTACCGCCTTTATGTCAAACAGAAAGCAGAAAAAACAGAATATGCATAAAATCGCCGCCCCCGTCATTTCCGAAATCGAGAAAAGCTGTGCCAGTGCCGCGCCGCACCCTGCCGCCATAACGCAAAACACCGCCGTCATAAATAAAGTTATGATGAATTTGATTATTCCCGTAAGCCACTGTGGAACTATGCTTTCCAAATAACTCCCGAAATCCTGTTTTTCACTCATACATACGCTGTCCGTCACCGTATATGCGGCAATCCCGAATATTGCGCTCACAAGCACAGCGGCAAAAATACCCATATTGCCGTAACGTATAAAAAAACTGACAACTTCCTGACCCGAGGCAAAGCCCGCGCCCACAAGTGTCGCAATATAAGCTCCCGTTATCGCCGCCGTATTTATAATTTTTCTATTCACGCTTATTCCCTCCCGTACCGAATGAAAAACCTCTATATAGAAAAGCTATATAAAAAAACCCTCTATGCAATTGTATGTACGGCATAAAGGGTTTATAACGGTTATCTGTTTATTTCAAGGATTTTAAAACGGACAGTGCCGCCCGGAGTGTTCGCTTCGACGGTTTCGCCTATTTTGCGGTTCAATATAGCCGCACCTACCGGTGCCTCGTAAGAAAGCTTTTTCTTTTCAGGGTCTGCCTCGGAAGGACCGACTATTGTATACTCAAGCTCCTCGTCAAACTCAACGTCAAGAATTTTAACTTTTGAACCGGGGGATACGATATCGGCTTTGATTTCGCTTTCGTCAATAATTCTCACGTATTTGAGCATATTTTGAATTTGGTTTATTCTTGCCTCGACTTCAGCCTGCTCGTTTTTAGCTTCGTCATACTCCGAGTTTTCCGACAAATCGCCGAATGCGAGTGCCTGCTTGATTTTTTCGGAAACCTCTTTTCTGGTTACGGTTTTAAGGTGTTCAAGCTCGTTTTGCAGCTCGTCAAGACCTTCTTTGGTTAATACTACTTCTTTTTCGTCCATATTAGTTTCTCCTTCCAAATATATATTTTCAGGGTTACAGACAGCATTTCAAAAAGTGACGGAAATCACTTTTTGAGTTTTGCCGACCGGTTTTTAAAATTTGTTTTTATTTACGGCTTTTGTGCCGTTTTTTTTAGCCGTACGGCACAAACGTCAACTTATTATATTATAATAGAATTGCTGTTATATGTCAATCGGCAATCATAAATAAAATCCTATGCCGTATCTGAAACCGCGAAAGGGGTTTCAATATTTCGGCGCACTGAAATCCGCCCGAATTTGCGGCTTTAGCCGGCGGTCACTCGTCCGTCACCGCTCACCGGAATGGGTTCACCCAGATATTTCGGCTTTTGCCCCGTATTGACCTCCCAAAACGCCTTTACTCTCGCGAAAGCCTCTCTGTACGGCGCAAGTCTGCCTATATACACATCTTCCGCCGCATACGCAAATACGTCTGTTCCGAGCTTTCTGCCTATATATACGGCGCGTATATTATGATAATTCTGAGATGTCACGACTGCGCTGTGTATCATAAAAATGTCACGCGCTCTGTACATACTGCTGTATGTGTCAAAGCCGGCATGGTCCATAAAAATGTCCTCCTCCGGCACGCCCTTTTCCACAAGATATTTACGCATTGCGCTGACCTCGTCGTAATATTTTGTACCGTGGTCGCCGGTTACGAGTATTTTCGGGGCTGTTTTTTGGAAATACAGCTCCGCCGCCGCATCAAGCCGCGCCGCAAGTACGGCAGACACGCTGTCGTTATGGACTCTCGCACCCGGTACGATTATGGCTTCGACGCTGTATTCGGGCAGACACAGATACGGCTTTGAGTAATTCTCGATATGTATGTTGACCGCAGATATGAAAAGCAGTGCCGTAAGGCACAGCTGCAGTATAAAAAGTGCCGGCAGACCGATTTTGAATTTTAGGTGCTTTGTCTTGTGCCGAAACACCTTCATTCCCAGCATACCGCCGACAGTTCCGCCGAGCAGGCACACAGCAAACAGCGATTTTTCGCTCAGCCGCCACTTGTTTTTTTCCGCGCGCCGTTTGTCCGCGCCGTACATAATGTATGCAGCCGTATTTATAATGATAATATACACTGCCAAAATGCGAAGTATCATTTTTGTCCCTCCGAAAGTTTTGCCGTAAAAGTTGAAAAGCACCGACAACGGGTCGATGCTTTTCGTGGTGGTGGTATATATGATAAAAGGGTATATGATAGCGTAATGTTTTCACACACGCTATACTCATATTATACACCATAATTTAAAATAATAAAAGACTTTTTTTAAAAAAAATCGGCTAAAATTCGTTTTTTGGCGTTTTTCGTTTAAATTGCACTAATTATTTCTGACTTTTTGCTGTTTTTTCAAAGCTTTGCACAAATGATTTTTTACGCCGTATTATCACAGCAGAGCCACTACTATTCCGGCAATAATTATACCGGCGCAGAGCGTTCTGTAGAGTACATTTTTCTCGCCGAACACAAGCTTTCCGCCCCAGATTGTAATCATAACGGAGCATTGCTTGATAAGAGTCATTGCGATTACGGTGCTGTTTTGCTCGGCGCACGCGATAAACAGTGCTTTGTCACCGATGACGAATAATATAGCCGAAATCCATATCCAGTAATTTTTCTTTAAGCATTTTATGCTCACCTTTGTCCTTGTTATTACAATATATGCCAAATAGAATAAAACCAGATACAGCATATACCAAAACTGCAATTGCGTGCTGTCCATTTTCGGCATCAGGAACTTGTCCAGAATTTCGGAGCAGGCATTGCACAGACAGCACACAAGCATCAGCACTATTATCTTTGCATCGGCTGACGTTTTTGCGGCGGCATCGCGTTTTGCGTTGACCAAAAGCAGACCGGCAAGCACCAAAAGCATACCGACGGTTTTTGCCGCGGTGAAGCTTTCGTCAAGTATCGCAACGCCGAGCAGTGAGGCAAAAATAACTCTTGACATATCCATCACGCCGTAAAGGCTTACCGGCATTTTCGACATAGCCTTATAACCGCATATCCAGCCTACAAATATGATAAACGATTTAATCACTATGTATCCCATATAATGCATATCTATTGCCGCCGCTGTTTTTGCGCCCGGCAGAATAATCAAAAACGACAAAAGCGTGTAGAAAAACAGCACCTCTATAGGACTGCTTATCTGAAGTGATTTCTTTTTGATTATATCGCGTACACCCTTTATCACACCGTAAAGTACAACAAGAAAAATCCACATATCAAATCCTCCGAATATAATTTTCAGCATTTATTTTACCACAGCCGAATGTCGATTTATATGCAAAAATTACACGAATTTTCCCCGTAAATACCATTGCTTTTTATAAAAATACGCAGTCAGCGTTTTTCGTGGTGAAAGAGTGCGGCAAAACGCAAAACGGGTTTTGTCAAAAGACTGCGCAATCAGCCGTTAAAGTGTGAAAAGATATATTTTCCCGATTCTGACAGTTCATCGTCGCTTATACCGTCCGAGGCGTTTGCGCCGGACCGCAGTGCGGCACTACTCTCGTTTTTGTCGCACAGCGACCAATTGACCCAGCTGATGCCGTTTGCGTTAAGAAAATCAAGCCAGCGCTGAGTTTCTTCTGTGTAAACACCGCCGTTTCCGCTTGCGTCGGACATTCCCCATTCACTTATGAACACCGGCAGTCCCGAGCTTGAAATTCTGTCGCGCAGCCACTGTGTATGCGTTCCGGAATAGAAATGACAGGTGTACATTATATTGGAAAAGCCGAGCGGACTTTTTGCGACTTCGTGCAAATCCTGACTCCATGTCGGACTTCCGACAAGAATAACCGCCTCGGGGTCAATGGCGCGGATAACCGATATTATTTCCTCGGCATATGGTTTTACGTCGTTTTGCCATGTTACGTTTCCGTTAGGCTCGTTGCATATTTCGTATATGACAGCCGGATTGCCGCAATAGCGCTGTGCCATTTGCGCAAAGAAAGCCTTTGCTTCGGCTTTGTAGGTTTGAGGGTTGCCGTCGCGGAGAATGTGCCAGTCGATTATTGTGTACATATCAAGCGATATTGCGGTGTCGGCGGCGTTTATCAGCGTTTGCTTTATTTTTTCCGGATTGGATATGTATCCGTTTTCGTCGGTGTACATAGCGACACGGAAAACATTTGCACCGCGGTCGGCGGTGGACTTTATCGCCGCACCCGACAGGAAAGAATCAAACCATTGTATGCCGTGCGAACTCATGCCGCGCAGTACAACCGCCTCACCCCGTTCGTTGCACAGCTGAGTGCCGTTCACCCGCAGGTGTCCGTTTTGGCTTACACCCTTTTGCGATGTCTGCACAACGGGAGCGGCAGTCGGAGCATAAACGGTTTTATCTTCATACGGAAGCTGTACGACAGAGAGATTTTCGAGTGCGTTGTATATCAGCGTGCACGCCTCGGCGCGCGTAAGCGAGGATTTAGGGTTGAAATTGCCGAGGTTGTCGCCTGTGACGATACCTTTTGAATACGCGGCAATTACGGCATCGTAATATCTGCCGTCAAGAGAAGAAAAGTCTGCCATTTTTGCCGTTTCGGTTGTGTAGTCGCCGCGCACATCGGGTGCGAAGGCTTTCATTATTATTTTTACGGCTATCTGACGGATAATAGGTTCGTCGTATTTTTCGGCTGTGGGCGCAAGCTCGTCCCAGTCGTACCACTGCTTGTCGAGGGCGGTTTGCAAAAGACCGCCCGCCCAGTGACTGTTTTGTGCGGCTGATTTTTCAAGACCGCATATCCTTGCCGTAACCGATACAAATTCGGCAGCGGTAATTGCGCTGTCAGGTTTGAACGAGCCGTCCGGATAACCGCTGAGGTAACCGTTCTCGGTCATTGCGGTGACGGTGTTGAAGTACCAGCTTTGAGGGGTTACGTCGGAAAATGCCGTTGCCGCCGACACCTTGGTTTCGGCGAGAGCGGACGGTGATGAAACTGGCGCGGACGGCGAGGCAGATGGGGTATTGCTTGCCGGAGTGTCAGGTGCAAGGCGCAGTATGATGCATATGAGTATCAATATTGCGGCGGCAAGTGCGATGTTTAACTTTTTCATTTATAAATTCCTCCCAAATCAAATCAGTAATGCTTGTTTAATAAAATCGTATCATAGCCGGATAATAAATGCAAGAATAAGTTTTGTGTTTCGGACGGTTCGGACGGAAATTTTGGATTTTTATGACGAAATCGGAGCGGTTGCGGCTGATTTTCGGATAATTTGTCTGTTTTACCCGTTTGTTCGTTTTACATAAGCCTAAAAAAATTAACGTATTTTAAAAATAATCCAACTTATTCACGCAAAAACACAAAATACCGTGGATACCCAACCGCTGATTTATAGTATTTCCACGACTTATTCACGCACTTTTCCACGCCGTGGATAACTTTGTTCACACAACGAGGTTTACATAATTGCAAAACGGATTAACCGAACAAATCGCGAAAACAAAATTTTGTGCCGTAAACGGTTTTGCACAGCCGCGCGTACAAAAAAGCCGTCCGCAGACGGCAAAATTCCAATAAAAAAAGTGATTTTCATCACTTTTTTTGATTGACTGCCGACAGCGTAAAATCCGGCGGCAATCGATTTAATATTCAAAAAGACGAGCAAGTCTGTAAGCCGGGTTCTGTATCAAAACGGTCATCTATCTGGGAACGGCATTACTGCACGTCCTCAATGCCACCAAAGCGGGAACTGTCGGGCCGACACAGCGTTCCCTGTGAGGTGTTGCTTCGGGTGGGGTTTACACGAGGGAGTAGTCGCCAGTCCCTCAGTGCGCTCTTACCGCACTTTTCCACACTTACCGGTATAAGCCGGCGTTTATTTTCTGTTGCACTATCCTTGAAGTCGCCTTCACCGGGTGTTACCCGGCACCCTTGCCCTATGAAGCCCGGACTTTCCTCATATACAGCCTTTCGGCTTATACACGCGACCGTCTGACTTACTCGGCTATAAGTATATCAAAAATATCCGCAATTGTCAATCGAATAATTTACGGCGGAATATAAAATGAGTTTTTCCCCGTATAACGGGGAAAAACTCAATATGCTGCCGTTTGCGGTAAAAAGCGCGAATAGACACCGCACCCGATAAACGCAAAATGTTTTTGGTTTACTCGGCGGCGGTTTTTTCGTATTCGTCCAAAATAGCTTTTTCGATATATTCGCGCATATCCTTGTTGATAGGATGTGCTATGTCTTTAAATTCCGTATCACCGGTTTTGCGGCTCGGCATAGCGGTAAACAGCTTGTCCTGTCCCTCAATAACCTTAATGTCGTGCACAACAAACGCATTGTCAAACGTTATCGAAGCAACGGCTTTCATTTTTCCCTCTGTTGCCAGTTTTTTTACTCTGATGTCAGTAATCTGCATTTTTGTCAACCACCTTATCTAAATATTATACAAACCCAATATTTCTGTATATTATGTATATAGTATGAAATTTTGACATTTTTGTCAAGGTTTTTGTATTCTTTTCTCGGATTTAACCTAAAACATCTTTCAAAATTGTGCATATTGCCCAATATTAAATTGGGGGTTTTATTTTTTTCAAACAGGGTATATAATAATAGGTATAAGAGTGGCGGCTGTTATGAACGGATATTTACGGAAAATTCCGCTGTATGAGGACGGCGGAATTTATTTGGGAAACCGTCGAGTCTACAGCTTGATCGGATATTTAATATTTTGAACGGAGCAATTGAAAATGAACAATTTTGACATATCTTTATTAAATCCCAAATCAAGGATTCATTTTATAGGTATAGGCGGAATAAGTATGAGCGGACTTGCACAGATACTTTTAAACCGCGGATTTACGGTAACCGGTTCGGACCGCAGTGCAAGCGATATTACTGAAAAGCTTGAAAAAATGGGTGCTGAGGTTTACATAGGTCACGCCGCCGAAAATGTTGCGGGTGCTGACCTTGTTGTGCATACGGCTGCCGTACATTTTGACAATCCGGAAATGGCGGCGGCGAAAAACGCCGATATTCCGCTTATTACGCGCGCGCAGTGTCTTGGGGCGATTATGAAGCAGTATAAGCACGCGGTCGGCGTTTGCGGTACGCATGGCAAAACCACCACAACGTCTATGCTCGCGCATGCACTCATTTATGCGCGCAAAGACCCTACAATCAGTGTCGGCGGTATACTTGACGTAATAGACGGTAATATTAAGGTCGGCAGTTCCGATTATTTTGTAACAGAGGCGTGTGAGTATACGAACAGTTTTTTGGAGTTTTTTCCGACAATTGCGCTTATAACAAACATTGAGGAGGACCACCTCGACTTTTTCAGCGGAATTGATGAAATTATAGAAAGTTTCAGAAAGTTTGCACTGCTTACAAAGGGCAAGGGATATGTTGTTGCGCTCGGAGATGACGAAAATGTAAGAAAAGCGGTTGAGGGCAGCGAGTGCTGCGTGCTGACTTACGCAATAAGCGGTGATTACGATTTTACGGCGGACGGCTTGGTGAACAGGGGCGGATTTTACGAGTTTGACGTTATAAAAAAAGGTGTCGGAAAGATATGCCGCGTAACGCTTAACGTGCCCGGAGAGCATAACGTTAAAAATGCGCTTGCGACGATAGCGGTGTGTGACTGTCTTGGAATTGAGGCTGAAACTGCCGCAAGAGGTATTGAGAATTTTAAGGGTACGCACAGGCGGTTTGAAAAAAAAGGTGTGCTGAACGGTGCGGTAATAATTGATGACTATGCTCACCACCCTACGGAAATAAAAGCGACGCTGTCGGCGGCAAAAGCGTTTGAGTATAACAGGCTGTGGTGCGTGTTCCAGCCGCACACCTATACGCGCACAAAAACATTGTGGAATGATTTTGTTGAAAGCTTTGACGGTGTTGACGAGCTGATAATAACGGATATTTACGCCGCAAGAGAAAAACCCGACGGTATTACAAAATCCGAAAATCTGACCGGAGAAATAAGAAAACGCGGAGTAAACGCGAGGTTTGTTGCCGATTTTGAGGAAATAGAACAAATTTTAAAGAGCGAAGTGCAAAGCGGAGATATGGTATTTACGATGGGTGCCGGAAATGTTGTCGATATAGCCGATGCTTTGACAAAGGAACAGTGAAATTTTCATATTGTCCGAAAGAAATTTACACTATCAGCGAATCAAAAATGATTTTGGTTCGCTTTTTTGTGCGGAAAAAGTAATAGTCTTGCCCACGAAAATGTATTTTTGAGATTGGAAAGTGAAAAATTTTTGTTTGTGCTATGCAAAACACAGTTTTTGTGTTAAAATATAAAAAGACTCACATTTTGTGTCGGAAACGGCAAAACAATCCGAAATTATTGTTGACGAAAGGAATTAACCACATTTTATGAAAATATTCTGTATAGGCGATATAATGGGTGCGGTGGGCAGAGATATGCTTGCGCATAATCTCAAAAATATCATCGAACAATATAATATAGATGCCGTTGTGGCGAACGGTGAAAACGCCGCGCACGGTATAGGTATAACCAAAAATGTTTATGAACAGCTGTGTGATATGGGAGTAAATGCAATTACGCTCGGCAATCATACGTGGGGCTGTAAAGATGTAGTGCCGCTTTTGAGGTATAAGGACAATATTATACGTCCGGCAAACTTCGACGGTGACTGCCCCGGACGGGGAAGTACGGTTATTACGGCAGGCGCGGTTAAGATAGGCGTAATAAATGTTATCGGCAGAACATATATGAATCCGTGCGCGTGTCCGTTTGAGTGCGCAAGAAAAGAAGCGGAGAAACTCAGAAAAATTACGCCTGTCGTGCTTGTGGATTTTCACGCCGAGGCGACCAGCGAAAAAGCGGCGCTCGGCTGGTATCTTGACGGCAAGGTTTCCGCGCTGTTCGGCACGCATACGCATATTCAGACCGCCGACGAAACCGTTCTGCCCAAAGGTACGGGCTACATAACCGATTTGGGTATGACAGGTCCCGAGTACTCGGTGTTGGGAATGGACAGGCATATTGTGATAGACAAATTTATAAAGTCAATGCCGCAGAAATTTACGCTTGCCGACGGGAAAGGGCAGATTTGCGGTGCTGTGTTTGAAATAGAGGCAAACAGCGGCAAATGCATAGGTGTAGAACGAATTTTTATACGGGAATGAGCTTGGGAGTATGCTATGCGAAAGAATGTCAATACCGAAACAGAACACGAAATAACCAAGTTTGAAATTACAAGAGTGCGCCGCGAACCGCTTTTCGAGATGGCATCGGCGCACAACCACAACGCATATGAGATTTACTATCTTATAGAGGGTAAGCGCCGCTTTTTTATCGAGGATACAATATACACAATCGAGGCGGGCGATTTTATAATAATTTCAAAGGGACTGCTGCACAAGACCACTTATGTGTCGGACGGTATACACGAGCGTTACGATATATACATACCGCCGGATATGATGCAGCGGTTTATTAAGCGTTTCGGTGCGGAAATGATTGAGGAATGTTTTTCCGCGCCGTACCTGTCTGTGCCGCTTTTGCAGCGCGGTTACGTCGAGTCGATTTTGGACAAAACCGCCGACGAATACTATAACCGCGACAGTCTGTCGCCGCAGCTTATTATGTGTTATCTGACTGAGCTGATTGCGTATATAATCCGCGAGCGGCGCAGAAACAGCTCAGGCGGCGAGTTAAGCGAAACCGGCTCGGACGGGTTGAGCCAGAAAGCGGCAAAGTATATATTTTCCAATTACCGACGGAACATAACGCTTGACGAAATAGCCGGCTATGTAAATTTAAGCTGTTCGCATTTTTCAAAAAAGTTTAAGGAAGATACGGGGTTCGGGTTTAAGGAGTATTTGATTAACGTGCGCATAAAACACGCGTGCGAGGACTTGGTGAACACGAAAAACTCGGTAAGCGATATTGCCTCGGCGTGCGGATTTTCCGACAGCAACTATTTCGGCGATGTGTTTCGGCGCATAAAGGGTATGTCGCCGTCGGCGTACAGGAAAGAAAATTCGGTATGAACGGGGTTGCAAAGCGGTGACAGCCCCAAAAGCGGTTTTCACCTCTTTTTGAAAGGATGTTCGCACTCTGGCGGTTATTTTTCAAGCACACCCTCAAAGCCGAAATTCGGAATAAAGCTCTCGTCGGCAGCCGCGCCCTCTTGGATAAACCCGTTCTCAACGCCTATATCTACCGCAAAATCGACAACCTCGGAATATTCGCCGGCGGTGACGGTGCGCATAAGCTCCGGAAACGCTGATACATTCGGCATCGGCGTGTACTGATTCATTATGCTTATGTAAATACTGTTTCCGTATTCGCGGTGCAGATACTCAATTATGCGTTTTGAATCGTCAACCTGTCCCGGCAGTACCAAATGCCTGACTATTACGCCCTTTTGCATTATTCCGTCGGCGTTGAATACGGGGTTCGGCTGACTGCGTACCATTTCTGCAATCGCGGTTTTTGCAAAATCGGCATAGTCGGGAGCGTTTGAATACTTTTTCGCCAAAACGGGACTCATATATTTGAAATCGGGAAGATATATGTCGATTACGGAATCGAGCATTTTAAGTGTTTCGGCTTTTTCATAACCGCTTGTGTTATATACAATCGGGAGTGTAAAGCCTTTTTTTCGTGCGGATAAAACCGCATCGATAATATGCGGTACAAAGTGTGTGGGTGTAACCAGATTTATGTTGTTGGCACCTTTGTCGGCGAGTTCAAAAAATATCTGTACAAGTCTGTCCGTATCAATCTGTATACCGCGGTTCATAACGGCGATGTCGTGGTTTTGACAAAATACGCACCGTACACCGCAGCCTGTGAAAAACACCGTTCCCGAACCGCTTTCGCCTGATATACACGGTTCTTCCCACATATGCAGTGCGGCGCGCGCAATCGTGATTTCTCCGCCCTGACCGCAGTAGCCTTTGGCAGAGCTGTTTCTGTCGGCGTGACAGTTTCTGGGGCATAGTGTGCAGTCGGATAATAATTTGTTCATATTTTTTCCTTTCAAAAACGATTTATTACGGTAAGTATAACATATTCTGCTTTGATATTCAAGGAAAACACAGGCTGTACAATTAAATTGACAGATGTGTAAAAAGCGGATATAATGAAACGGAAACGATAATAATAAACTCGGTTTTATTGCAGACACTCGGCAAACAGGAGGTATAGACTATGGGAAAGCTTGACGGACTTAAACCGCATAAGGTGTTTGAGTATTTTGAACAGATAAGCGCGATACCGCGCGGTTCGGGGAATATGAATAAAATAGGTGCGTATTGTATGGATTTTGCCGCGAAACATTCACTCCGCGCGGTGCACGACGATACAGGCAACGTTATAATTTTCAAGGACGGGACGCAGGGGCTCGAAAATTCACAGCCGATAATACTTCAGGGTCACCTGGATATGGTGTGTCAGAAAACGGAGGGCTGTGAGATTGATTTTGAAAAGGACGGACTTAGTCTGTATATTGACGGTGATTTTCTGAAAGCGGAAAACACCACGCTCGGCGCAGACAACGGTATTGCGGCGGCAATGATTTTGGCTGTGCTTGAGAGCAAAGACATTGCGCATCCGCCGATTGAGGCGGTATTTACCGTTGACGAGGAAATAGGAATGTTGGGTGCGGCAAAGCTTGATATGTCGCTTTTAAAGGGCAGACGAATGATTAATATTGACTCGGAGGAGCAGGACATTTTGACGGTATCGTGTGCCGGCGGCAGTGATTTTGAGATGATTATTCCGGCAAAGACGGAGAAAATGTGCGCAGAAACGGTTGAAATTTCTGTGTGCGGTCTTAAAGGCGGACATTCGGGAGTGGAGATAAACAGCGGAAGGGTCAATGCGGCGGTGCTTGCCGGAAGAATACTCGGCTATGTGAAAAGAAATGCCGATTTTGCGCTTATAAGCGTTGACAGCGGGGATAAACCCAATGCAATTGCGAACAGCTGTAGGATAAAGGTTGCCGTAAAAAACGCACGTGAGCTTGCTATGAAAATCAACGGCTGCTGTGAGGTGATAAAAACCGAGATTTCCGAGCGCGAACCGAATGTGATGTTTAAGACAGAAACGGCGGAGGAGAGCGAGGTGCGGACGGTTGATGCCGAGGCACGCGACAGACTGCTGTTTGCTTTGGCTGCCGCGCCGAACGGCGTTATGCAGATGAGCGCGGATATAGACGGTCTTGTTGAAACATCGCTGAATTTGGGAATACTGAAAACGCACAGTGACAGCATAGTTCTGCATTTTTCGCTCAGGAGCAACAAACGGACGGCTCTTGAATTTTTGGAAGAACGGCTTGGTGTGATTGCCGAGTATATGGGAGCGGAGAAGAAGGCGTATGGGCATTATCCGCCGTGGGAGTATCGCGCGGATTCACAGCTTTGTAAGATATATGCAAAAGCATTTTGGGATAAATTCGGCAGAAAACCCGAAATCTCGGCGATTCACGCCGGACTGGAGTGCGGAGTTTTCGCCTCAAAGCTTGACGGCTTTGACTGCATTTCGATAGGACCGAATATAGCCGATGTGCATACGGTAGGTGAAAAACTGAGTATATCGTCGACGGCGGCAGTGTTTGAACTGCTTAAAACGGTGCTTGGAAATTGCGGATAAGGGATTGGTATACAGTAAATGGTTCAAGGTACGCCTTGAACCATTTTTTTCTTGCAAGGCGTATATTTATACGGCATTTTAGGAATATATAAACAAAAGAGCGTTTTTCGATTGGGAAGGAGCAGTTATGAATAAACAAAACGAATTTAAGCCGTATATACCGGCAGATAAAATTACGCCTGAGGTTACGGTGGTTTCCGTTGTTGTCGGTGTTTTGCTTGCTGTAATATTCGGTGCGGCAAACGCATATTTGGGACTTAGAGTGGGTATGACGGTTTCGGCATCAATTCCGGCGGCGGTTATTGCGATGGGGTTTATACGGGTGGTTATGCGCAAAAACTCTATACTTGAAAGCAATATTGTGCAGACAATAGGTTCTGCCGGAGAATCGGTGGCGGCAGGGGCAATATTTACACTTCCGGCACTTTTTCTGTGGGCGGCTGAGGGCAGAATGGAAAAGCCCGACATACTTGAAATTACTGTAATTGCACTGATAGGCGGTCTTTTGGGTGTGTTTTTTATGGTTCCGCTGAGGAACGCGCTTATAGTCAGGGAGCATGGAGTATTGCCGTATCCGGAGGGTACAGCCTGTGCCGAAGTGCTGCTTGCCGGCGAGGAAAAGGGCGCGAGCGCCTCGACTGTATTTGCCGGTATGGGTTTTGCGGCGTTGTTTAAATTCGTTATAGACGGACTCAAGGCGGTGTCGGGTGAGATTTCGGTGACATTTAAAAGCTTTGCCGGAACGATAGGCACACAGATTTATCCGGCGGTAATGAGTGTGGGGTATATATGCGGTGCGCGTATTTCGTCGTATATGTTTGCCGGCGGAATAATCAGCTGGCTGGTGCTTATTCCGCTTATAGCTTTGTTCGGCGCAGACATCACGATCTATCCGGGGACAATACCTGTGGGTGAGATGCTTGCGCAGGGCGGTGCGAGTGCAGTTTGGAGCGCGTATATAAGATATATCGGTGCCGGAGCGTTGGCGGCAGGCGGAATTATCAGTCTTGCAAAATCACTGCCGCTGATTGTGGGGACGTTTAAAGGTGCGCTGAGGAGTGTTACGGGTGCACAAAATGTAGGTAATAAACGCACTGAACGCGATTTGAGCATTAAAACGGTTCTCATTGCAATTGCGGTACTTACGCTTTTGGTGTGGCTTATTCCGGCAATTCCGGTAACACTGCTCGGCGCGGTGATTATAGTTGTGTTCGGCTTTTTCTTTGCGACGGTGTCGTCAAGAATGGTCGGACTTGTGGGCAGCAGCAACAACCCCGTGTCGGGTATGGCTATTGCAACGCTGCTTGTTTCGGCACTCATTTTAAAGCTGACCGGCGACAGCGGTATCGGCGGTATGTGTTCGGCGATTGCGATAGGTTCGGTTATATGTATCGTGTCGGCGATTGCCGGAGATACCTCGCAGGATCTTAAAACAGGTTTTCTTTTGGGTGCAACGCCGAGGAAACAGCAGATATGTGAAATTGTAGGAGTGGCGGCGGCGGCACTTGCGATTGGCGCGACACTGTATCTTTTGGACAGCGCGTGGGGGTTCGGTTCGGAGGAGCTGGGCGCACCTCAGGCTACGCTTATGAAACTGATTGTTGAGGGGGTAATGGGCGGAAATCTTCCGTGGGCGCTTGTGTTTGCCGGTGCGTTTATTGCGGTTGCGGCGGAGGTCGTGGGTATACCGGTACTTCCGTTTGCGATAGGCATTTATCTGCCGATACAGCTGAATACATGCATAATGACCGGCGGACTTATACGGCTTGTATCGGAAAAAACAAAGCGCACCGACGAGGAAAAACGGATTATAATAAACGACGGTATACTGTTTTGTTCGGGAATGATTGCCGGAGAGGGACTTGTGGGAATTTTGCTTGCACTGCTTGCGGTGTCGGGAGTCGGGGCGGTGCTTAACCTTTCGCCGTTTGCCTCGGATATCGGGGGTTTGGCGGTGTTTGCGGTGATAATTCTGACGGTGTTGAAATTTTCTTTGTGGAGGAGGCGCGGCAGGTGATGAGGAGAAAGAGCGATGCGGCGCAGAATTATCTTGAACGCGTACCTATAAGGTGCGCGGACATCGGCTGGACGACGGAAAACGGCGCAGTTACGCTGAGCATCGAAAACAGGGGAGTATTTAACAGGCTGCTGCAAAAGCTGTTGAAAAAACCGAAAACGAGTTATATTCATCTTGATGAAAGGGGGAGCTTTGTGTGGACGATTATAGACGGTAAAAGCGATATAGGTGCGCTCGGCGAAAAGGTGGAAAAACGTTTCGGTGAGAGTGTAAAACCGTTGTATGAACGGCTGGCGCGGTATTTTGGAATATTGGAAAGTTACAGCTTTATTGAATGGAAGTAAACGCGGCTTTTGACTGCTTAAACAGGGCAGTCGGCGGGACTGCTCCGAAAAGCGTTTACCGTCGGTATGCAGTCTTGCGCGGACGAACCGCATTTCAGGCAACGGATAATTTTAAGCAAAAATCACTTCTGACGGCGTATACGTCAGAAGTGACAAAAAAATCAAAAGCTTCGGTTTCAAAATCTAATTACCGAAGCTTTTGATTTTTTTTACTTACAAGCGAACACCGAAAGTGAAGAAAAACACACTTTCCGAAAAAACTGCCGTTGCCGTTTGTGAAAAAGTCGATGAAACTACAATACAATTTGCTCGCGGCTTTGCTCCGACAAAATATTTTCAAATTCGTCACAGCTGATAGGCTTTGACAGATAAAACCCCTGCGCAGCGTCACATTCAATACTTTTGAGAAATTCCAGCTGTTCCTCGTCCTCCACGCCTTCGGCAACAACGCGTATATTCAGTTTTTTCGCAAGCTGAACGATTGTGCCGATAATTTCCCTTCCGCGCGAATTTCCTATCGAACCGCTGAGAAAATCTCTGTCAAGCTTAAGTACGTCGACAGGTATGTCCTTGAGCATATTAAGCGACGAGTATCCCGTACCGAAATCGTCCATGGAAAACGCACAGCCGAGTGAATGTATGCTGTCGAGCAGCTTCAAAATCGAACTGCCGCCTTCAAATATCGTGTTTTCGGTAAGCTCAAGCTCTACATACTGCGGCGGAATGTTATACTGTTTCATAATGTCGGTAAACGTGTTTATGAAAATCGGATTGCCTATATGCTTTCTTGACAGATTGATTGAAACCGGTACGACGGTGTACCCCTTATCGAGCCACTCGCGCAGTTTCCGGCACACCTGAGTGAACACATACAAGTCAATCTGAACTATAAAACCGTTTCTTTCAAAAAGATTTATAAATTCGTTCGGCGCGATGAGTCCTTTATTTGGGCGATTCCACCTTACAAGTGCTTCCGCGCCCGACAAACGGAGATTTTCAATGTAGTATTTAGGCTGATAGTATACCTCAAACTGTCCCTCAGCCAGCGCAGTATGCATTTCGCTTTCCATTTTCTTTTCGTTGATTATTTCACTTCGTATCTGGTCGTTGTAAAATGCACAGGCGGTGCGGTGCAGTCCCTTGACGGTTTTGCGTGCAATAACCGCGCGGTCCACCATAGCCTGTACATCAAGAGAACTGTCTATAATCTCATATATTCCGACTGCCAAAACAAAATCACAGCGGCGCTCGTGTGCCTCGCCTACGTGTCTGACAAGCTCACATATAATATCCGCGCGGCTTGAAAGGTCTTTCTGCTCCTTGTATTCAAGCAAAACCACAAAACAGTCGCTTTGTATTCTGGCGCAGATTTCACCGCTGTTTAGATTTTTTTCCAGACTGTCGGCTATTTCCTTGAGCACGCGGTCACCGGTGTCGTAGCCGTATACATCGTTGACATATTTGAATTTATCAATATCGAAAGTTATGACGGCGTAGCTTTTTTGTTTGCCGTTATCAAGAATTTTCCGCGCCTCCGACAAAAAGCAATTGTAGTTGCTTTTTTCGGTGATATTGTCGTAAAACGCGAGTTTTTCGAGGTCGGAACGGTTTTTTATGTACATTTTGACAATGAACAGCATATTTGCGAGCATCAAAACGGCTGACAATATGCAAATGACTGCCGTCGGCACAGTCATCTGCATATCAAAAATACATTTGAGAATACACAATACAAACAATATAAATACTGCAAACAATGATACAAATGCTGTTTTCATTGAATGACCTTTATTTACTTTCATTATTCGTTTCTCCTTTGATAATGTCATAGACATTATATCTGTTTTTACCGTTTTTCTTGGAGTAATACATAGCATCGTCGGCTTTTTTGATAAGTCCCTCGACATCTGTGTCGTGGTCGGGGAATTTGGCTATACCGATACTTGAATGTATGTTCAGTACATTTCCGTTTCCGCGGACCGTAAACTCCTTTGCAAGTCCGGAGAGGATATCCTGTGCTGCCTGCTCGGCGAGTGATTTGTCTTTCAGGAACAGAAGAAATTCATCGCCGCCGTATCTTCCGCCGAAACCTTTCTGGTCGGAAACTTCGCGTATAACTTTTCCGACAAACCTCAAAACATCGTCACCGGCATCGTGTCCGTACGTGTCGTTTATGAACTTGAAGTCATCAAGGTCAACGAAAATTACCGCCGCCGAATCAAGATTGCCGAGCTTTAAAAATTCGTCTACCTTATTAATGAAGGTAAATCTGTTGTAAAGACCGGTGAGCG
Organism: uncultured Lachnospiraceae bacterium; assembly: GCA_964422725.1. GTDB lineage: Bacteria > Bacillota > Clostridia > UBA1381 > UBA1381 > CAKSNH01. The sequence continues at coordinate 39,518 of CAYRCC010000010.1, read as the reverse complement.
AGTCCATTGTGGCTTTCATTGTGAGCGAAAGCTCGCTGTTTTTGCGTTCGTCGATAAGTACGAATATACCGACGATGTGTTCGATATTGTCAGACATTCCTTTTATAAGGACATCTTTGCGCTCAAGCCAGTGATACTGTCCGTCCTTTAGCTTTATTCTGAACTCTATCGACGATTGCTTTTCAACCTCGTTATAACAGTCAAGCGTAAGTTGTTTTCTGTAATTTTGGAAAGCCTCAGTGTCGTCCGGATACATTTTCTTTACAAATTCCTCTGAGATTTTCTTTTCGTTTTTTGTGTAAGGAATATCAAATAAATCTTCCCACTTGCGTCTGTCCGATTCAAAAACGTTATGTTCCAGGTCATAGTCGAATATCAAGTCGCCCGAAAACTCCATTGCCAGCTTATATCTGTGCTCGTTAAACTTTATATCCATATACATACGACTCAGATTCTGCGCCATATTCCAAAGCGAATTTGAGATTTTGCCGATTTCGTCCTCGGTAGTAATCTGCGGCCGATACGTCCAGTCGCCCATTTCGTAAATGTCGATGGTTCTGAAAATTTCGGAGAACGACCTGTGTGTATGCTTTTGCGTAAACGCGTACACGCTGAACACAATCAAAGCCGTACATACGGAATAAATCAGCACTATCAGCATAACCGTATTGCTGCTTTGCGAGAACTTGTTCACAGGGCAGGTGAACACATAGCAAAGATTGGTGAGAGAATCGCGCATAAACATTGCGCTCATCTTCTCTTTTTTATCTTTATTGAAATATTCTATGGAATACACCTTGTTGGTATACCATGCTTCTATTGTCTGGAACTGATTTGCAAAGTCGTTTTTGGTTATGTCTATTCCGTCGGTGATATTTATAAATTTATCTGTCGAAAGCAGATTGTTGTTTCCGTCGATTATGAAGAAATCGTCGCTCAGATGCGATTTGTGCATCGAAAGCGATGACACCATATGTGTGCTGTTGACAAAATGCACATAGTACCCCTCAACGTTGCCGTCAATCAATATAGGTGTATATACGGCAAAATACAGGTTTGAATTATAGTCGGAAAAGCGAAAGTCTATAGCGGCTTTTTTTGTGGTTCTTGCCTGTATGAGAAAATCGTAGTTCGGCTCGTAATTGTCGGATAACGGCTTGTAATGCAGAAGAACGTTTCCGTCAAGCGTTAAAATCGCACCGTTATATGCCGAATCGGAATACGAAACGGCAATGTCGAGATCGTGTTTTGCGGCAGCGGCTGCCGCAGGGTCGTTTACATTCTTCAACAGCTGTTTGAATGAATGTGAATCGGAAATATTTTCGACTTGTGAAACTAAAGAGGAAACATATTCGGCAGTTTCATCTTTTATATTTTGCAGCATAGACGACATATACGAATGATATGTATTCTCCGAATTGCTGTGTACATATGCGGTAAGATGTATGGTCATAGCCAAAAGCGGCAAAATGAACGCCGCGAGCAATCCTGCCATAATATGTTTTATGATTTTCACAGAATATACACCCCCAACCAAACAATAATATTTCAGGCTGTCGGCAAAATGCCGGTCCGCCTTTTGAAAACCTATTAAAATTAAATGAAATTGATAAGTTTACAGCCTGAATATCCGATAATATTAACATTATACAAGAAAAAATTAAATTTTTCAAGTGATTTAAGTGATATTATCCAATTTTTTTTAAAATTAAACGTTACATTTCATAAAAACGACATTTACTACCAAAATAATGCAAAATCACCGCACAGTCTTTCGATTGCTTCCATATAAAAGTAGTCACCGTAAATGAGTCCGACGTGGATATTCTGGTTTTGCGGAACGTGTCCGGTTCCCTTTGTGAGCAACTCCTGACGTGAGGTGTCCAAAACGGCGTAATTGTCCGTAAGACTTTTTAAAATTTTAACGGCATTTTTATAGTATAAATCCCTCTCGCACGGCTCAACGTGCTCGCAAAGCTCCAGCAGACCGCATACCGCGCACGCCGCCGCACTGGTGTCGCGCGGGGTAGACTCGGTTATATCGACTCTGAAATCCCAGTAGCATACACTGTCGTCGGGAAGATTTGCAAGAAAGAAATGCGCTATACGCTTTGACGCGTCAAGATAGCGTTTTTCGCCTGTGTAGCGGTAGCTTAAAGCCATACCGTATATTGCCCACGCACTGCCGCGCGCCCATGCACTGTCGGGTCTTGCGCCCTGCCCCTGGGGGATTGATACGACATCGCCTGTGTCTGGGTCAAACTCAACGATATGATTTACCGAACCGTCCTCGCGGAAAAAAGCTCTGAGTACGGTGTCGGCGTGTTCGATTGCGGTGTACTTGTAGCGCGGGTCGTCGAGAACGTCGCTTGCCCAGTACAAAAGCGGCAGATTCATCATACAGTCGATAATTGCCCAATTCTTTTTAAAATTCCACGCGCGTATAAATTTTGCACGCGGATTGTAACGACCGGCAAGGTAATTTGCCGCAATGAGTCCGCGCACCTTTGAACGTTCGCTGTTTGTGAGCTTGTAATCTGCAACGGCGGATAAGCTCCACATAAATCCGGCATCGTGGTCGGTGTCGACGTAGCCGTTTAAAACGCTGTCGAGCTTTTCTTCGCAACGCTCGGCAATTTTTCTGAATTTTTCGCCGCCGCACGCGCGGTATGCAAGCCACATAATACCGCACCAAAAACCGTTGGTCCACCACGTGACGGGGCTGTCGTCGTATTTGCCGTCCTTTGAGGCGTGCGGAAACGATGCGCCTATTTCATCTGCTGTGGCGCTGAGCTTTTCAAGTACTTTCTTTTCGGTTTGTTCTGCCCATTGCCGAACGTTAAAATCCATATATATTCCTCGCTTTTGTTGATTTTGCGGTTAAACAACCGCCGATTATACAATTACAGATATAATATCATATGCGCGGATATATTTCAAGATTTATTATATAATGAAATAAAACAAAAATTAAAAGTGCGGTCAGCGGCGGTGTTTGCGCCGTTTAAAAGTGGGCTGCCTGACAAATTGCACATAATATTAAAATAAATACTTGATTTATAGTCACAAATGTATTAAAATAGATAATATAGATATAGAGTGTGGGAGTTACACTCAGGAGGAGAATGAAAAAATGGCTAATTTACAGTTTGATTATTCAAAAGCACTCGGCTTTATAGGCAAGCACGAGATAGATAATATGACAGAGTATGTCAAGTCGGCACACGATATGCTGCATAACAAAACCGGAGCCGGAAATGATTTTCTGGGTTGGGTTAATCTGCCGAACGATTACGACAAGGAGGAGTTTGAAAGAATTAAAAAGGCGGCGGAAAAAATCCGCTCGAATTCGGACGTACTCGTGGTAATCGGTATAGGCGGTTCGTATCTCGGCGCAAGAGCGGCTATAGAGATGCTGAGCCATTCGTTTTACAATTCGCTTGATGCGGACAAAAGAAAGTCACCGGCTATATTCTTTGCCGGCAACAATATAAGCTCTACATATATGAGTGATTTGCTTGAGGCAGTCGAGGGCAAGGATATTTCGGTCAACGTTATATCAAAGTCGGGCACTACCACAGAGCCGGCAATTGCTTTCAGAATATTTAAGGAGCTGCTTGAAAACAAATACGGCAAGGAGGGCGCAAGAGAACGCATTTTCGCAACAACCGACAAATCGCGCGGCGCGCTTAAATCGCTTGCCGACGAAGAGGGTTATGAAACTTTCGTAATCAGTGATGATGTCGGTGGCAGATATTCGGTGCTTACGGCTGTCGGACTTTTGCCTATCGCTGTTGCCGGAATCAGTATCGACGATATAATGAAAGGTGCACAGGACGCGTATAAGCTGTATTCAAATCCGAAATTGTCGGAAAATATATGCTATCAGTATGCCGTAATAAGAAATCTTCTTGCAAGAAAAGGCAAAAACGTGGAGATGATGGTTAATTTCGAGCCGGCACTGCACTACTTCGGTGAATGGTGGAAGCAGCTGTACGGCGAAAGTGAGGGCAAGGACAATAAGGGTATTTTCCCTGCCGCGGCTGATTTTTCCAGTGACCTTCATTCTATGGGTCAGTACATACAGGAGGGTTTGAGAATGTTGTTTGAAACGGCAATTCTTGTTGATTCTCCGAGAAAAGATATACAAATAAAGTCAGATAAAGACAATGTTGACGGCTTGAATTTCCTTGCCGGAAAAACAATTGATTATGTAAACTCAAAGGCGGCACAGGGTACGGCTCTGGCACATACCGACGGCGGAGTGCCTAATCTTGTGATTAAAATGCCGGCACTCGATGCGTACAGTTTCGGAGAAATTGTTTATTTCTTTGAAAAGGCGTGCGGTATCAGCGGATACATTCTCGGGGTAAATCCGTTTGACCAGCCGGGTGTTGAGGCGTATAAGAAGAATATGTTTGCGCTTTTGGGAAAACCGGGTTATGAGGGCGAAAAAGAGGCTCTTGAAAAAAGACTCGGAGAATAATAAATGCGAAAACCGACGTAAACGTCGTTATAAGCACTAATGCCGGATTATTTTATCAGAATTTGACGGCTGCCGCTCACAAAGTTGCAGCTTTGAATTTGTTGATTCGCTGTTATTGCTGTAAATAAAACATTAAAAATAAATTTATTTTCAAAGGAGGAAATAAAAATGGTAGAACTTCTAATTGGTAAAAAAGGAACCGGTAAAACCAAAACTTTGCTTGAAAAGGTGAACAATGCCGCATCGGTTGCAAACGGCAACATCGTATTCATCAGTCCGAACACGGGCAGAAATATGTATGACATTAAGTCGTGCGTGAGAATGGTTGATCCGAGCGAGTTTGAGATTAAGACATATGCGGAATTTTTGGGATTTTTGAGCGGTATCGTAAGCGGTAACTTCGATATCAGCAATATCTTCATTGACAGTATATTCAAGATTGTTGATAATACACTCGACGGTATGGAAGAATTTCTTGAGAGAATCGACGCTATGGGCGCTAAGTTTAACATTTCGTTTGTAATCACCGTAAGCATTGATGAAAACGACGCTCCGGATTACATTAAAAAATACGTTTAATCGCCCGACAGCGGTAATTGGTTAATTTTTGGAGGTTTTTAAATGCAGTATCAAAGTACGAGAAATAAGGACATCGCCGTTGAGGCTGCCGTGGCAATTAAAACAGGGTTGTCGGCGGAGGGCGGTCTGTTCGTTCCCAAGTCAATACCTGAGGTGGATTTGGAGGATATTGAGCTTTTGGCCGATAAAAGCTATAATGAACGTGCTTATTTCGTATTAAGTAAATTTTTGACCGATTTTACGGAGGAAGAGCTGCAGGACTGTATTGCAAACGCCTACACAAAGGAGAAGTTTGAAACAGACAATGTCGCTCCCGTATATAAATTAAATGACAGTACATATTTTCTTGAGCTTTGGCACGGTCCTACCTGTGCGTTCAAGGATATGGCACTCCAGATACTTCCGCACCTTTTGACCGTTTCTATGAAGAAAACGGCGGAGGATAAGGAAATTGTCATTTTGGTTGCGACCTCGGGCGATACGGGAAAAGCCGCGCTCGAAGGGTTTAAAGATGTAAACGGAACACGAATTATAGTATTTTATCCGGATAACGGCGTCAGTGAAATTCAAAAGCTGCAAATGGCTACTCAGGAGGGAAACAACGTTGGAGTAACGGCTGTTTCGGGTAACTTTGATGACGCGCAGAACGGTGTTAAAAAGATTTTCACCGATGATGATTATAAAGCAATGCTTGCAAATAATCATTTTATGCTGTCTTCGGCAAATTCCATTAACTGGGGTCGTCTTGTTCCGCAGATTGTGTATTATTTTTCGGCTTACGCGGATTTGCTCAAAAGCGGAGAGATAACGCTCGGCGAGAAAATCAATGTAGTTGTTCCGACGGGTAATTTCGGTAATATTCTGGCGGCGTATTATGCGAAGAAAATGGGCTTGCCTATTGCAAAGCTTATTTGCGCATCAAACGACAATAACGTGCTGACGGATTTTATCAGAACCGGTGAATACAACAAAAACAGAGATTTTCATTCTACAATATCGCCGTCGATGGACATTTTGATTTCGAGCAACCTCGAAAGATTTCTGTTTGACCTTACCGACAGAGATGATACGGTGATTACCGACTGGATGAACCGGCTTAACACAGACGGCAGATATACGGTGTCGACGTATGTGAAAGCTAAGATTGATGAGCTTTTCTGGGCGGATTACTGCACAGAGGCAAAGACAAGAGAAACAATAAAGCAGTGTGACAGTGAATACGGTTATGTTATGGATACTCATACGGCAGTCGCAAAGGCTGTATATGACAAGTATGTTGCTGAAACGAACGACACAACGAAAACTGTCATAGCTTCGACGGCGAGTCCGTTCAAATTCAACCAGAGTGTTCTGATTGCGCTCGACGGGCATGCGGCGGTTGCCGGCAAGAACGAATTTGAGCTGCTTGAGGATTTGTCGAAAAAGAGCGGTATGAAAATACCGGCTTCTTTGGCGGCACTGAAGGACAAGCCTGTGATTTTTGATATTGTCTGCGAAAAAGACCAGATGAAACAGGTTGTAAGCGATTTTTTGAAAGTTGAATAAAGATTATTAAAATAAGGCTGTCGGCGAAAGTCGGCAGCCTTAGACTGTAGACAAAACCCAACGCGTTTTGTATTAAAGTTTAGGTCAAGCCTTTTCAAAGGCTTGCGGATTTTTAAGGCAGAGCCTTAAATCGTCGTCCGCAGACGACGAAACTCCTAAGCGTTCAAGTTTTGTTCAAACTTTTTAAAAAAGTTTGTCGCTGTCCGCAGACAGCGAAATCTCCTAAAAATTTTAAGCAAAACTAATAAGTCTGCACTCTGAGGCTGTCGGCGAAAGTCGGCAGCCTTTAATGTATTGTTTTGGTTTTAGCGGTATTCGGCGTTTTAATTGCGGCAATTTTGAGCGGTTCGGATTTATGAAATTTTTACAGGACATTTTTTGATTAAATTGACAGCCTGAATAATATGTGATAAAATTATACATATAACATTTGAGGGGGAAAAGCTTTGAAAAAAATATTGTTTCTTGCATTGATTACGGTGTTTTGCGGTGCGTTTTCGGTGTCTGCATATGCCGAGGAGTTTTATGATGAACGTGAACTGCTGAAAACGTATGTGTCGGGTGAGGTATCGCTTATGGACGAGGACACCGACAAGGCGTTTGAGGAGAAGGTTGTGGCGGGGTTGAAGAATCTTGAGGCCGAGATTGACATTTCGGAGTTCAACATACAGGTGGGTACGGAGGAGGAAGAAGAGAAGTTTAAAAATGCGTACTACAATGTATTGTACAATAATCCCGAATTGTATTATGCGAAAACGGAGCTTGGGTGGTCCGTTTCGGGAGAAAAAGTAACAAAAATCAAGCCGAAATATAAAACGACCGACGCGGCAGAGGTGGCACAGATGACCGCGCAGATCAATGCGGCAACCGACGAGATTTTACTGCTTATCAACGGCAATATGACCGAGTTTGATAAGGTTATGACGGTACACGATTATATGGTGCTGAATTACCAATATGATACTGTGGGACTGGAAAATAAAAATCCGAATTTCGATACGTCGATTATGGTAACCAAAACGGGAGTGTGCCAGGCGTATGCGCTTGCGTTTAAGCATGTTATGAATAATATCGGTATCGACTGCCTGTTTGTGACATCGGACTCTATGCAGCACGCGTGGAATTTGGTTAAGGTTGACGGAGAGTGGTATCATATAGATTTGACGTGGGACGATCCTGTTGCCGATAGGTATGCGCAGGTACAACATACATATGCACTTTTGAGCTCGGCGGCAATCGAGAATATGCCGGCGCCGAATAGTAATCACAGCGGCTTTGATTTGGGTGAAATTACGGCTGATTCCGATAAATACGACAGTGCGCCTTGGCGTACAAACAGCGGTGCGGTTGTGTATTGTATGGGCAAGACTTATTATGTTGACGGCGATAAGCTCGTGACGACTGACGGTGATGTGATATTTGAAAAGCTCAGCGGTGACGGAAAATGGGATTTGGGCGGCGGTATGAGTACAGCCTCCACCTATGCCGGTGTAGCCGAGTACAACGGTAAGGTGTATTTCAACACAGATACCGCAATTATGATATACAATCCGCTGACAAAGGAAACGGCAGTGGTAGAAAGTATACAGGGTATGGCGGGGCTGTTTATAAGGAACAATACGCTCGGATACGCTATATTAAGTGTTGCCGACGGCGGAATATTGGAATTTGTCAAGGGCGGAGAGCTTTCGCTCGGTGACGTAAAAATAGGCGAAACGTATTTTGATACGAATACGGCAGTCACCAGGGTATTTACGGAAAACGATGCCGTACTGAATGTTTTTGCGGCGGACGGCGAAAATTTCGCTGTTGTTATGTGCGGTGCCGGTGTAAACGAGGTGCGTATGGATTGTAACGACACATTGACGATGTTTTTCTGGAACGAACTGCTGAAGCCGTACAGAGAAAAACTGGTTATCAATAAGTAAAGATAAGGGGTTTGCCCCTTTAAAACACCGCACGCGGTATATACCGCGTGCCGGTTTGTTTATATCTGTCGCCGGAGTGCGGACGAATAACGGCTTTTGTATGCCGGAAATGTCGTACCGCGTGCCGGCGGCTTTTTTATGCAAAAACAGCATATTTGAGTTATTGTCAAAATGCACAAAAACGAAATGTGATTTTCTGATATTTTGTAAAAAATTTTAGCACGGAATTTGCACAAAAGACTTGCCAAAACCCTTGAAATAATGTATAATAACAGTGTTGTGACACTTGGCAAACGATGAAGCGGGAGGTTGCGGACTTTAGGTTCGGTTTTTCCGTGGAGAATGTCCGATTCATGAAACCGGGCGGCAGGTCACGCTTAATATTGTTTTCTTTTGACGGGGCGGTGCGCTGTACTTGTGTAGGCGTGCGCGGCTTGGAGTGCGTATACTCGGCGGTTGTTTTGTCGGGGGTGTAGCGCGTGCGGAAAAAAATATTGAGCGGGGACACCTAACATCAATTGAGATGTTCACCCGGATTGCTCTCAGTGAGCGATACGGGTTTTATTTTGAGGGTGGGTAGAAACACCCGGCGGTGTGTACATTTTTAGAGCTGTCGTGCGTATCACAATATATTTTATAAGGAGGGAAAAGTATGGCAGCAAACCAAAAAATCAGAATCAAGCTTAAAGCTTATGACCATGCGGTATTGGATCAGTCAGCAGAGAAAATTGTAGAGATTGCAAAGAGAACCGGTGCTAAAGTATCAGGTCCTATTCCGCTTCCGACAGATAAGGAAATCATCACAATTCTTCGTGCGGTTCATAAGTATAAGGATTCTCGTGAGCAGTTTGAAAGAAGAACTCACAAAAGATTGATTGATATTGTAGTTCCTGGTGCTAAGACTATGGAATCTCTTATCAAACTTGATTTGCCGGCAGGCGTTGAAATCGACGTTATCCAAAAGTAAGTCAAGATAAATGTATTGTCTGCGCAGAGCAGGCGGCAGTAATCCGCACAGACGGATTATGATGCAGGTAATGTTCTCAAAATGAGAACCAATAACCGTAATAGGAGGAAAAAGTAATGGAAAAAGCTATTTTGGGTACAAAAATCGGTATGACTCAGCTTTTTGACGAGGACGGTAAGGTAATTCCGGTAACCGTTGTTGAAGCCGGTCCATGCACGGTTGTACAGAAAAAAACCAATGAAACTGACGGCTATGAAGCCATTCAGGTCGGTTTCGGCAATGTTAAGGAAAAGAAACTTAACAAACCTCAGAAGGGTCACTTCGCAAAGGCTGATGTGGCTGCAAGAAAGTTCTTGAAGGAGTTCAGACTAAATGACATCAGCGCATACAATGTCGGCGATGAAATAAAGGCAGACGTTTTTGCGGCAGGTGACAACATTGACGTAACGGGTACAAGCAAAGGTAAAGGCTTTGCCGGTCCGATGAAGAGATGGGGTCTTCACAGAGGTCCTATGGCTCACGGTTCGGGTTATCACAGAGGCTCAGGTTCAATGGGCGCTTGTTCTACACCGGGACGTGTTATGAAAGGCAAGAAATTGCCGGGTCATATGGGTAATGTGCAGGTTACAGTCCAGAACCTTGAAATTGTTAAGGTTGACGCCGAGAAGAATCTTCTTCTTATAAAGGGCGCAGTTCCGGGCAATAAGGGCGGACTTGTTGTTATAAAGAATAGCGTTAAGGCTTAATTATAAGTTTCGGAAAGGAGGAATACATTATGCCTACAGTTAATGTATATGATATGACCGGTAAGCAGACGGGTACTATGGAATTGAATGAAAATATCTTCGCTGCTGAGGTTAATAAGGTTGTATTGCATCAGGTAGTTGTAAATTACTTGGCAAACCAAAGACAGGGCACTCAGAGCACAAAGACTCGTACGGAAGTACGCGGCGGCGGCATTAAGCCTTGGAGACAGAAAGGTACGGGCCGTGCAAGACAGGGTAGTATCAGAGCTCCGCAGTGGGTTGGCGGCGGCGTTGCGCTTGGTCCTAAGCCGAGAGATTACAGCTACAGATTGAATAAAAAAGTTAAAAAACTTGCTTTCAAGTCTGCATTGAGCGCAAAAGCACAGGCTGACGAGATTATGGTTATCGAAGATTTGAAGATGGACGAAATCAAGACCGCAAAAATTGCAGCAATGCTCAAGGGTCTTGGCGTTGACGGCAAAGCACTTATCGTAACTGCCGAAAATGATACAAACGTTTACAAATCAGCAAGAAACATTAAGGGTGTTACGGCAAGCTATGTCGGCACGCTTAACACATACGAAATCCTGAAAAACGATAAGTTCATCGTTGCAAAGGATGCAATTGCTAAGATTGAGGAGGTGCTTGCATAATGGCTTTCGCACACGATATTTTGAAAAGACCAATCATCTCCGAACGCAGTATGGAAGTTACACTTGACAAAGAGGGTAACGAAATTAAGAAGTACACATTTGAAGTACCGGTTACTGCAAACAAGATTGAGATAAAGAAGGCTGTTGAAGAAGTATTCGGCGTTAAGGTTGACAAGGTTACGACAATGCGCGTTCTCGGTAAGGTTAAGAGAATGGGCAGATATGAAGGCAGAAGAGCTTCATGGAAAAAGGCTATTGTTAAGCTTACAGCAGACAGCAAAACAATCGAATTTTTTGAAGTATAAATCTTATAGATAGAAGTAAGGAGTGACAAGGATATGGCTATCAAAAAGTATAATCCTACCTCACCTGCCAGAAGATTTATGACTGTTTCAGATTTTGCTGAAATTACAAAGTTTGAGCCGGAACGTTCGCTTCTAGCTCCTTTGAAACATAATGCTGGTAGAAATTCATATGGTAGAATTACTGTTCGTCACAGAGGCGGCGGTAACAGAAGAAAATACAGAATCATTGATTTCAAGAGAAATAAAGACGGTATGAACGCAACTGTTTTGGGTATCGAATACGATCCGAACAGAAGCGCAAATATTGCATTGCTTCAGTACGAGGACGGCACAAAGACATACATCATTGCTCCGCTCGGACTTACAGAGGGCGATGTTGTAGTATCGGGTGAAGGCGCAGACATCAAGCCGGGTAACGCTTTGTTCATCAAAGATATTCCGGTCGGTACGCTTATTCACAACATTGAGCTTTATCCGGGCAAGGGCGGTCAGCTCGTAAGAAGTGCCGGAAACAGCGCACAGCTTATGGCTAAAGAAAACGGTTACGCTCAGGTAAGACTTCCGTCGGGCGAGGTTCGTTTGGTTCGCCTTGAGTGTAAGGCTACAATCGGTCAGGTCGGAAACATTCAGCACGAGAACATTTCGATCGGTAAAGCCGGAAGAAAACGTCATATGGGTTGGAGACCTACTGTCCGCGGTGTTGTAATGAACCCTAACGATCACCCTCACGGCGGTGGTGAAGGTAAGTCACCTATCGGACGTCCTGCACCGGTAACACCTTGGGGCAAACCGGCTCTCGGTTACAAGACCAGAAAGAAAAAGAACAAAACGGATAAGTTCATCGTTAAGAGAAGAAACGCTAAATAATAGCTTTCTTATAGCGGTTTGAGATATTCACAAGATTCCAAAAAAGGAGGAAGCAAAGTGGGAAGATCAATTAAAAAAGGACCTTTCGTCGAAGAGCGTTTGATGAAGAGAATTGATGCTATGAACGAGTCGGGCGAGAAAAAGGTTGTAAAAACTTGGTCAAGAGCTTCTACTATTTTCCCTGAAATGGTTGGACACACTATCGCTGTTCATGACGGCAGAAAGCACGTTCCGGTATTCATTCAGGAGGATATGGTAGGTCACAAGCTTGGTGAGTTCGCTCCTACAAGAACATTTAAGGGTCACGTTGGAGCTAAGTCGAGCAGATAAGCTTTAGTTAATATATAAGCCCGTTCGGGCAGCTAATTTTGAAAGGAGGAATCCGTAATGGAGGCACGCGCAGTATTAAGATATGCACGCATATCTCCGAGAAAGGTTAAAATCGTTCTTGATTTAATCAGAAACAAACCTGTTGACTACGCTATGGGTATTCTTAAAAATACTCCAAAGTCAGCAAGTGAGTATTTGGAGAAGCTTCTCGCATCAGCAATGGCTAATGCACAAAATAATCACAATATGGACGTTGATAAGTTATATGTAGCTGAGTGTTATGCAACTCAGGGTCCTACTCTTAAAAGAATAAGACCGAGAGCACAGGGCAGAGCATTCAAAATCTTGAAGAGAACAAGCCATATTACTTTGGTATTGAAAGAAAAAGAATAATTCGGAAAAGGAGGTTGACTATGGGACAAAAAGTTAATCCGCACGGACTGAGAGTCGGAGTTATAAAAGACTGGGACTCAAGATGGTTCGCCGGCAAAAAGGATTTTGGCGACCAGTTGGTCGAAGATTATAATATAAGAAAGTTTGTTAAAAAGACACGTTATGATGCCGGTATTTCTAAGATTGAAATCGAAAGAAAGACTGACAGAATTTATGTCACAATTCACGCTGCAAAGCCTGGTATTATTATCGGTAAGGCAGGCGCGGAGATTGACAAGCTGAAAGCACAGCTTGAGAAAATGACAGGCAAGACCGTTAATGTGAACATCGCAGAGGTTAAGCAGCCTGACATCGACGCTCAGCTTGTTGCTGAAAACATTGCGGCTCAGCTTGAAAGAAGAATTTCTTTCAGACGTGCTATGAAGCAGGTTATGGGCAGAAGTATGCGTCTTGGCGTTAAGGGTATCAAGACAGCCGTTTCGGGTCGTGTAGGCGGCGCTGAAATCGCAAGAACAGAACAGTATCACGAGGGTACAATTCCTCTACAGACACTTCGTGCCGATATTGATTACGGTTTTGCAGAGGCAAACACAACATACGGTATCATCGGCGTTAAGGTTTGGATTTACAAGGGTGAAGTTCTTCACGAAACAAAGAAGAGAGCTTCAAATAAGGCGGAAGGAGGCAGATAAATCATGTTATTGCCAAAGAGAGTTAAATACAGAAGAGTTATGCGCGGCAGAATGAAGGGTAAAGCTACTCGCGGTAACAAGGTGTCTAACGGTGATTTCGGTTTGCAGGCACTTGAGCCGGCATGGATCACATCAAGACAGATTGAGGCTGCCCGTATTGCTATGACAAGATATATCAAGAGAGGCGGTCAGGTTTGGATTAAGATTTTCCCTGACAAGCCTATCACGGAAAAACCGGCTGAAACTCGAATGGGTTCAGGTAAAGGTTCACCGGAATACTGGGTTGCGGTAGTTAAGCCGGGCAGAGTAATGTTTGAGATTGCCGGAGTATCTGAGGAAGTAGCTCGCGAAGCTCTTCGTCTTGCAATGCACAAACTACCTGTTAAGTGTAAATTTGTCAAACGTGAAGCAGAGGATGGTGAATAATAATGAAGGTAACTGAGCTTAAAGAGTTGTCAGTGGCTGAGCTTAATGAAAAGCTTGCTGAGTGCAAACAAGAACTTTTCAATTTAAGATTTCAAAACGCCATTAATCAGTTGGAAAATCCAAGAAGAATAAATGACGTTAAGAAAACTATCGCCCGCATTAAAACCATCATTCATGAAAGAGAATTAAACGGTTCTGCAATTTAATGGTTACAGATTGGTTAATGCTGATTTGGAAGGCTATGTATATAGCTTGAGGTTTTTTGAAAGGAGGCTACTTATAGTGGAAAGAAACAGCCGTAAGGTTAAAATCGGTAAAGTAGTTAGTAACAAGATGGACAAAACTATCGTTGTTGCGATTGAATATAACGTGAAGCATCCGCTTTACGGTAAGGTTGTTAAGAGAACCTACAAACTGAAGGCTCACGACGAGGACAACGTTTGTGGAATTGGCGATAAAGTAAAAGTAATGGAAACAAGACCGCTTTCAAAGGATAAGAGATGGAGATTGGTCGAGATTATGGAAAAAGCACAGTAATAAAGCCTGTGTCAGGAAGGAGGAAGTAGCATGATACAACAACAAACATTATTAAAAGTAGCTGATAACACCGGTGCTAAAGAGGTAATGTGTATCCGTGTATTGGGCGGCTCCAAGAAAAGATATGCGGCTATTGGCGATGAAATCATTTGCAGTGTTAAAAAGGCAACACCAGGCGGAGTTGTTAAAAAAGGTGACGTTGTTAAGGCTGTAGTAGTTAGAACGGTTAAAGGTGCAAGACGTGCTGACGGTTCATACATCAGATTCGATGAGAACGCAGCGGTTATTATAAGAGATGATAAAAACCCAAGAGGTACTCGTATTTTTGGCCCTGTTGCAAGAGAGCTTAGAGATAAAGAGTACATGAAGATTTTGTCATTGGCTCCGGAAGTTCTTTAAGGAGGTGGCAGTGAAATGAAAAAAATGCATGTTAAGCGCGGCGATATGGTTCAGGTATTGTCGGGTAAGGATAAAGGTAAGCAGGGTAAAGTCTTGACAGCTATGCCGGCAGAGGGCAAGGTAATAGTTGAGGGCGTTGCTGTTGCTCACAAACACCAGAAGGCTCGTATGCAGGGACAGGAGAGCGGAATAATTCATATAGAAACTCCTATCTATGCATCAAAAGTTATGCGAGTTTGCTCAAAGTGCAACAAACCGGCAAGAACCGGTATCAAAGTGCTTGAGGACGGTTCAAAGGTTAGATACTGCAAGAAGTGTCAAGAAGTATTTAACGACTAATATTATCGAGAGGAGGTAAATTCATACGATGACCAGAATGCAAGAAAAATATAAAAGCGAAGTAGCTCCGGCTCTTATGCAGAAATTCGGCTATAAGAGTCCTATGCAAATCCCGAAGCTTGATAAAATAGTTATCAACATCGGTATGGGTGAGGCAAGAGATAACCCAAAAGCTATCGAAGCTGCAATGAACGATTTGGCGACTATTACAGGTCAGCAGCCTATTGTTACAAAGGCAAGAAAGTCAGTTGCAAACTTTAAGCTCAGAGAAGGTATGAACATCGGCTGTAAAGTAACTTTGAGAGCTGATAAAATGTATGAGTTCTTGGATAGATTGTTTAACGTGGCACTGCCTCGTGTACGTGACTTCAGAGGTATCAATCCTAACGCTTTCGACGGCAGAGGTAACTATTCTTTGGGTATCAAGGAACAGCTTATCTTCCCTGAAATTGATTACGATAAGATTGATAAAATCAGAGGTATGGATATTATTTTTGTTACAACCGCAAACACAGACGAAGAGGCTCGTGAGTTGTTGACACTTATGGGTGCGCCGTTCGTTCGCAGCTAACAGAAGGAGGGACAAAAATGGCAAGAAAATCCATGGTATTAAAACAACAAGCGGCTCCGAAATACAGCACACAGGCTTACAACAGATGTAAAATCTGCGGCAGACCTCACGCTTATCTCAGAAAGTTCGGCATCTGCCGTATCTGCTTCAGAGAATTGGCATACAAGGGTCAGATTCCGGGAGTAAGAAAAGCAAGCTGGTAAAAACAAGCTGCTATTAAGTTAGTATTACAGATAGAATGAGAACTCGTTTTTCCGAAAAGGAAGAATGGAAGGAGGTAAAATAATGCAAATAACTGATCCTATCGCAGATATGCTTACTCGTATCAGAAACGCAAACTCAGCAAAACACGAAACTGTTGATATTCCGGCTTCAAAAATGAAGAAGGCTATTGCTGAAATTCTCAGCGAGGAAGGCTATATCAAAAATTATCAGGTTATCGAAGATAACAAGCAAGGTGTAATCAGAATTGCTTTGAAATACGGTCCTAGCAAAGAAAAGGTTATCAGCGGTTTGAAGAGAGTTTCAAAGCCGGGTCTTAGAATTTATGCGGGTGCTGAGGAATTGCCTAGAGTATTGAAGGGCTTGGGCATCGCTATTATTTCAACATCTAAGGGCGTTATGACTGATAAGAAAGCTAGAAAAGAAAATATTGGCGGCGAAGTTTTAGCATTCATTTGGTAAGACTCGGCGCACAACTCAAGGAGGTGTCTATACAATGTCAAGAATCGGTAAATTACCTATCACAGTGCCGGCAGGTGTTGATGTTAAAGTTGGTAATGACAATGAAGTGACGGTAAAGGGTCCTAAGGGAACACTCAGCCGTAAGCTTCATCCTGATATGATTATAAAGGTTGACGGCGGTGTTATCACTGTAGAGCGTCCGTCGGAAGAGAAAAATCACAAAGCATTGCATGGATTGACACGTACACTTATCAACAATATGGTTGTAGGTGTGACAGACGGCTTCACAAAGGAGCTTGAGATTAACGGTGTCGGTTACAGAGCACAAATGCAGGGTAAAAAATTGGTACTAACTCTCGGTTACTCACATCCGGTTGAGTACGAAGCAATGGAAGGTGTTACGCTTGAGGTTCCGGCTCCTAACAAAATTCTTGTTAAGGGTGCAAACAAAGAGGACGTAGGCGCAACTGCCGCAAAAATCAGAGAGTACAGACTGCCTGAACCGTATAAGGGTAAGGGTATTAAATATATCGACGAGGTTATCAGACGTAAGGAAGGTAAGACCGGCGGTAAGAAGAAATAAGAAAGGAGTGTTCTAAATGGTTAAAAAGGTAAGCAGCAATGTTGCAAGACTTAGAAGACACAAACGTGTAAGAAAGAACATCTCCGGAACAGCGGAGAGACCTCGTTTGAACGTTTTCAGAAGCCTGACCAACATCTATGCACAGATTATTGATGATACAACAGGGACTACTCTTGTTAGCGCATCATCTCTTGACAAAGAGTTCGGCGGCAAAATCAACGGTAACTGCGAAGGCGCAAAGGCTGTTGGTGAATTGGTTGCAAAGCGTGCAATTGAAAAAGGTATAAAGACAGTAGTATTCGACAGAGGCGGATACGTTTACCACGGTAGAGTTGCAGCTCTTGCGGAAGGTGCAAGAGAGGGCGGCTTAGAATTCTAAGAAGGAGGTAGTATTTGTGGCTGAAAGAATAGATGCATCAACTCTTGATATTCAAGAGAAGGTTGTTACAATAAATCGTGTTGCCAAGGTTGTTAAGGGCGGTAGAACGTTCAGATTCAGTGCTCTTGTTGTAGTTGGCGACGGCGCAGGTCACGTTGGCTGCGGTATGGGTAAAGCGGCTGAAATTCCTGACGCAATCAGAAAGGGTATTGAAGATGCCAAGAAGAATATGATTACAGTTCCGATGGTTGGCACAACAATCCCTCACGAAACAATCGGTGAATTCGGTGCCGGCAGAGTATTGTTAAAGCCTGCAAAACAAGGTACAGGTGTTATCGCCGGCGGCGCTGCTCGTGCGGTTATCGAGCTTGCCGGTATCAAGGATATCAGAACGAAATGTTTGCGTTCAAACAACAAGAGAAATGTAGTAAATGCTACTATCGCCGGTTTGGCAGGCTTGAAAGAAGCTGAAGAGGTAGCTAAACTCCGCGGTAAGACCGTAGAACAAATTCGCGGCTAAGGAGGAAAACTAAGATGGCTAAACTTACAGTTAAATTGGTAAAGAGCACAATCGGCTGCAAGAAAGACCAGATTGCAACGGTTGAAGCTTTGGGACTCAGAAAAATCAGAAGTGTTGTTGAACACAATGACACTCCTCAAATCAGAGGTATGATTAAGAAAGTTTCTCATCTTGTAGAAGTTGAGGAGAACTAACAGACAACAAAAAAAGGAGGTGCAGCAAATGAGACTTGATGAACTACAACCGGCAGAAGGCTCTAAGTTTACTCGCAAAAGAGTAGGCCGCGGTATCGGTTCGGGAACAGGTAAGACTTCGGGTAAAGGTCATAAAGGTCAGAACGCACGTTCGGGCGGCGGAGTAAGACCGGGTTTTGAGGGCGGTCAGATGCCTTTGTACAGACGTTTGCCAAAGCGTGGTTTCAAAAACATTTTTGCTAAAGAATATGTAACGATTAATGTTGAGGTTCTTGAGAAGTTTGAGAACGGCACAGAGGTTACAGCAGAATTATTGAAAAAAGAAGGTGTCATCAGCAAGATTGCGGACGGCGTAAAGATTTTGGGCCGTGGCGAGCTTACAAAGAAGCTTGACGTAAAGGTTGCTAAATACACAGCTTCTGCCAAGGAAAAGATTGAAAAGGCAGGCGGAAAGGCCGAGGTGATGTAATAGTGTTCTCTACTATTAAGAAAGCGTTCACAATCCCTGATTTAAGACGCCGAATACTATTTACATTATTTATGCTTATAATATTTAGATTTGGCGCACATATTCCTGTGCCATTCTTGGATTCAAATGCTATGAAGGCATTTTTGGGTGACGGCACAGACTTATTCGCACTGTTTGATGTGTTTACGGGCGGTGCGTTCTCGAATGCTACAGTTATGGCAATGGGTGTATCTCCGTACATCAATGCGTCAATTATCGTTCAGCTTTTGACTGTCGCAATTCCTGCGCTTGAGCGTCTTGCGAAAGAGGGCGTCGAAGGCAGAAAAATGATTAACAAGATTACAAGATACCTTGGTATTGCACTTGCGTTTGTTCAAGGTGCGGGACTGTATGTAACACTTCATAATATGGGTGTTCAGAGCGGTTTGGAAACTGTAAGATGGGATGCAATAGGATTTTTCACAATTGTATTGACATTTACCGCCGGCACTGCGTTTATCGTATGGCTGGGCGAGCTGATTACAGAAAAGGGTCTTGGAAACGGCGTTTCGATGATTATCTTTGCCGGTATCGTTTCAAGAATTCCGTACGGCGGATATGCGCTTTACAAGCAGTTTATCCAAGGCGGAATTACGGTTAAGGGAATTATAGTTATTGCGCTGGTATTGATTGTTGCGGTTGCGGCAATCACGTTTGTAGTATTCTTTGACGGTGCCGAAAGACGTATTCCTGTTCAGTACGCAAAGCGCGTTGTGGGCAGAAAGATGTACGGCGGTCAGAATACACACATTCCGATTAAGGTTGTTATGGCAGGTGTTATGCCGATAATCTTTGCATCAAGCATTATGGCGTTTCCGGCTACAATCGTAAGATTGGTATCGGGCGGAAATATGCCGACTCAGGGTATAGGATATATACTTTTGAGTATGCTTCAGGCAAACTCGTCAAGCGGTGCTCCTGTATGGACGGATATTGTTTACAGTGTACTCTACTTTTTGCTTATTATATTCTTCACATACTTCTATACGGCTATTCAGTTCAATCCGATTGAAATGGCAAACAGTATGAAGAAGAACGGCGGATTTATTCCGGGTATCAGACCGGGTAAACCGACAAGCGATTATATTACAAAGTGCTCATCAAGAATCAACTTGGTAGGTGCGGCGTTTCTTGGTGTAATTGCCATTATGCCTATTGTGGTAGGTGCTCTGTGCGGTATTTCGAGTATACAAATAGGCGGTACATCACTTCTGATTATGGAAGGTGTTGCACTTGAAACCGTAAGACAGATTGAATCTCAGATGACTATGCGTCATTACAAGGGATTTTTGGAATAAAAGGCGAGTGTTCTGCCGGGCAAAACGTGAAAACGTTTTGCCGGTTGGGATACCGGATAAAATGGTTGAAGCTTACAAATTGATTTATGTTGCGATTTTAGTATCATTTGACTGTTTTATTAGACTCACGATTGATTATGATACAAACAACATAAGTGTGATATCGGGATTACAAGTTCCGGTATATGTGAGTCGGAAAGAGAATAAAAAGGTACTTGTATATGAAATTGATTATAATGGGACCTCCGGGTGCCGGAAAAGGGACTCAAGCAAGTATTTTATCGGAAAAACTAGGTATTATAACCATTTCGACAGGCGCGATGCTGAGAGCGGCTGTCAAGGAAAACACACCATTGGGCAAGGAAGCTAAGGTTTATCTGGATAAAGGTCAGCTGGTTCCGGACGAATTGGTGGTTTCGCTTGTTAAAGAAAGACTGAATAAGAGCGATTGCGAAAAAGGCTTTATACTTGACGGTTTTCCGCGTACGGTCAATCAGGCAGAGGTGCTTGACAAAAACCTTGAAATCGACAAGGTGGTTACGCTTGACGTTGATGATGAGGTGATAGTTGAAAGACTGTCGGGCAGACGCGAGTGCAGTAAATGCGCAGAGCCGTATCATATCTTATTCAATCCGCCTGCGGCCGATGGTAAATGTGATAAGTGCGGTGGGGATTTGATTTGCCGTGCGGACGACAATGAGGCGACAATAAGGAAACGTCTTGAGGTTTATCACGAGCAAACAGAACCTATCAAAGCATATTATATGCAGCAGGGAAAAGTTGTTATCGCACATGGTAAGGAAAAAATTGAGGATACTGCTAAAGAAGTGTTAGAGATTCTTGGAATTGAGGAGAGGTAATCAGATGATAACGATAAAATCGAAATCTGAAATTGAAAAGATGCGTCTGGCGGGCAAAATCACAGGTGATGCTTTGAAATTACTCGAACAGCACATAAAGCCGGGCGTGAGTACCGAGGAACTTGATCGCATTGCGCACAGGTTCTTCACCTCAAAGGGAGCGACTCCGTCCTTTCTTAACTATGGCGGGTTTCCGAAAAGCATATGTTCATCAAAAAACGAAAAGGTAGTGCATGGGATTCCGAGTAAAAAGGATATTCTTGAGGAGGGTGACATTATCAGCATTGATGTCGGCGCGTGTATCAAAGGTTACCACGGCGATGCCGCAAGAACGTTTGCGGTAGGAAAGATTTCCGAAGAGGCTCAGCGTTTGATTGATGTTACAAAAGAAAGCTTTTTTAAAGGTATAAAGTATGCCGTGCATGGCAACAAATTAGGAGATGTTTCGGCAACAATCCAGGAGTATGTCGAGAAAAACGGTTTTTCGGTTGTGCGTGACTTGGTAGGTCACGGAATCGGAAAGAATCTGCATGAGGACCCGAGCGTTCCGAATTTCGGGCATAAGGGCAGAGGCGTTAAACTGGCAGCCGGTATGACTCTTGCAATTGAACCTATGGTTAATGCGGGAGGTCATGAGGTACTGGTACTTGAAGACGACTGGACTGTTGTTTCGGCAGACGGAAGCTTATCGGCGCATTATGAAAATACTGTGCTAATAACTCCGAATGAATGTGAAATTCTGACTCTTTAAAAGGATAAGGAGTGGCTATATGGAAATTCGTATCGGGAGCGTTGTGATTTCAAAAGCAGGGCGCGACAAAGGCGATTGGTTCATTGTTATAGGTCTTGAAGGTGAGTATGCAATGCTGGCAAACGGAGATTTGAGAAAAGCGGAGAGGCCGAAGAAAAAGAAAATGAAACATCTGCAAAAAACTAATTATGTTTCGGAGAAAATATCCGAAGAAATGAAGAACGTAGGCAAGGTTACTGATTCCGAGTTGCGCAAGGCAATCGGGGAATTTAGGAATATTACTTGTTAAAGTAAATTCGGCAGTAGTTAGTGAGGAGGGATTTCTTTGGCAAAAGATGATGTTTTGGAATTGGAAGGTACGGTTGTAGAAACCTTACCGAATGCGATGTTTAAGGTCGAGCTTGAAAACGGTCATCAGATTTTGGCTCACATTTCAGGCAAGCTTAGAATGAACTTCATTAAAATTCTTCCGGGTGATAAGGTGACTATAGAGATGTCGCCTTACGATTTAACTCGCGGCAGAATAACGTGGAGATCTAAATAATTGACGCGGTAGGAGGTAGATTTAAGTGAAAGTACGTCCGTCAGTAAAACCGATTTGCGAAAAATGCAAAATCATTAAAAGAAAAGGCAAAGTCATGGTAATTTGCGAAAACCCTAAGCATAAGCAGAAACAGGGTTGATGACAATTTGTTTATAACTTGTTCGAGTGCGCGGCTGCATATTGCTTGAACATTGTTTTAAGAGTATATAACTATTTATTCGTATGTTTAATAGGAGGTGTAAACGCAGTATGGCAAGAATAGCTGGTGTTGACTTACCAAGAGAGAAGAGAGTTGAGTACGGTCTTACCTACATTTACGGTATCGGACTTAAGACATCTCAGAAAATTCTTACAGAAGCTGGTATTAACTTTGATACAAGAGTTAAAGATTTGACAGAGGAAGAAGTCGCTAAAATCAGAGATGCCGTTGACGGTCTTACAGTTGAAGGTGATCTTAGACGTCAAATTGCTCTTGATATTAAAAGACTTATGGAAATTGGCTGTTACAGAGGTATAAGACACAGAAAGGGTCTTCCTGTAAGAGGTCAGAATACAAAGAACAATGCAAGAACCAGAAAAGGTCCTGCAAGAGCAATAGCCGGTAAAAAGAAGTAAGGGAGGGACTGATTAAGAATGGCTAAGGTAGCAAAAAGAGCAACGCGTACAAAGCGTCGTGACAAAAAGAATATCGAAAGAGGAGCAGCGCATATCCGTTCTACTTTCAATAATACTATAGTTACTATTACTGATACAGCCGGTAACGCATTATCATGGGCAAGTGCCGGAGGCTTGGGCTTCAGAGGTTCAAGAAAGAGCACACCGTTTGCCGCACAGACTGCCGCTGAAACAGCTGCAAAAGCAGCAATGGAGCATGGTCTGAAAACTGTTGAGGTTTACGTTAAAGGACCGGGTGCGGGAAGAGAGGCTGCTATCAGAGCACTTCAGGCAGCAGGTCTTGAAGTGAGTATGATTAAAGATGTTACTCCGATTCCTCACAACGGCTGCAGACCGCCAAAGAGAAGAAGAGTTTGATTTTATATAATAACTATCAGTAAGGAGGAAAAAGTAGCATGGCTAAAAATATGCAACCTATCTTAAAAAGATGCAAAACTTTGGGTATTGAGCCGGCTGTTATGGGTGTTCACAAATCAACAAAGAGAAACCCTAAGCAGGGCAGAAAGAAACAAAGCGAATATGGTTTACAGTTGAACGAAAAGCAAAAGGTTAAGTTCATTTACGGCGTACTTGAGAAACCGTTCAGAAAGTACTATGTAATGGCTACTAAAAGACAAGGTATCACAGGTGAAATGCTTCTTCAGATTCTTGAGAGCAGACTTGACAACGTAGTATTCAGACTCGGTCTTGCAAACACAAGACGCGAGGCAAGACAGATTGTGTCGCACGGTCATATTACGGTTGACGGCAAGAAGGTTGACATTCCATCATATCTTGTAAAGCCGGGTGAAGTTATTTCCGTTAAGGAAAAGAGCAGAAACTCAGCAAGAATGAAAGAAATCATTGAAACTAACGCCTCAAGAGTTGTACCTAAGTGGCTTGATATGAACAAGGAAACCCTGACAGGCAAGGTTGTTGCTTTGGCTGACAGAAGTGATATCGACTATGAAGTTGAAGAGCACTTGATTGTCGAGCTGTATTCTAAGTAATAAACTCTTGTTACCCTCGGTAATTGGATATAGATATGTAATTGTTTGAAGGAGGGTTTGTTTAATGATAGAAATGGAAAAGCCTAATATAGAATGTGTTGAAACCAGCGACGACGGAACTTACGGCAAATTTGTCGTAACTCCGCTGGAGCGCGGTTACGGAACAACACTCGGCAATTCTCTTCGCAGAATACTGCTTTCATCATTGCCGGGTGCTGCGGCTACGTCAATTAAGATTGAGGGAGTGCAGCACGAGTTTTCAACTATACCGGGAGTTAAGGAAGATGTTACGGAAATTATTCTGAACATCAAGAAAATGGCTCTCAAGCTGTATTCGGAATCCCCGAAAACGGTATATTTTGAAGCTACAGGTGCAGGCGAAGTCACAGCGGGAGATCTTAAGGCAGACGATGATGTGGAAATCTTTAATCCTGATTTGCACATTGCCACTCTCAACAGCGATGCAAGACTTTATATCGAGCTTACGCTGTCAAAGGGACGCGGCTATGTTTCTGCGGATAAGAATAAACAAAATCTTCAGCCGATAATAGGAGTTATTCCTGTTGACTCGATTTATACACCTATAAAAAAGGT
Organism: uncultured Lachnospiraceae bacterium; assembly: GCA_964422725.1. Taxonomy (GTDB): domain Bacteria; phylum Bacillota; class Clostridia; order UBA1381; family UBA1381; genus CAKSNH01. The sequence goes on along the minus strand of CAYRCC010000010.1, from coordinate 15,176 downwards.
GAATTATACGGTAGAAAACACTCGTGTCGGTCAGTATGCCGACAGAGAAAAGCTGATGGTTGAGCTGTGGACAAACGGCACAATTAAGCCTGATGAGGCTATAAGTCTTGCGGCTAAGATTATGAACGATCTGCTGAGATTGTTTGTGGATTTGTCGGACGATGCAAAGAATACAGAGGTAATTGTCGAACCTACCGAGAATAAGAAGGAAAAGGTTCTTGAAATGACAATTGAAGAGCTTGATTTGTCAGTACGTTCGTATAACTGTCTGAAACGTGCGGGAATAAATACCGTTGAGGATCTTACAAACAAGTCCGAAGAGGATATGATGAAGGTAAGAAATTTAGGCAGAAAGTCGCTTGAAGAAGTTATAAACAAATTAAACGGACTAGGTCTTTACCTGATGAAGGAAGAGGAATAGTCGCAGGCTAAATACATTAACCAAAGGAGGGAAATTGAATGCCTGGAACAAGAAAGTTAAATCTTCCTACAGACCAGAGAAAAGCTATGCTCCGCAACTTGGTGACGAGCTTTTTGGAAAAGGGAAGAATTGAAACTACACTTACAAGAGCAAAAGAAACAAGAAGTTTGGCTGAAAAGATGATTACTCTTGGAAAGACAAATACATTACATTCTCGCCGTCAGGCGTTGGAGTTTATCACAAGCGAAGACGTTGTAACAAAGCTGTTCGCTGAAATTGCTCCGAAATACGCTGAAAGAAACGGTGGTTACACAAGAATTATCCAGACAGGTCCTCGTCGTGGCGACGCTGCTCCTATGGCAATTCTTGAATTGGTTGACTGATAACGGCATTTGGGTGTCGTTTGCAAGACAGGCAAATCCGATTTTTCGGATTTGCCTGTCTTTTTGGTATGGGGGAACAGCCGGACCTATCCGCAAAAAAAATTGTAATAAATTTTAAAAAAGTGTTGACAAACATGCAAAACTGTGATATTATAATTAAGTCGAATGGCTCGTTGGTCAAGCGGTTAAGACTCTGCCCTCTCACGGCAGCAACATGGGTTCGAGTCCCATACGAGTCACCATATAGTAGGTTGTACTACAAAAAAAGAACGGTTTGAAGTCAAACCGTTCTTTTTTTGTACCCTAACCGCGCTGAATGTTGTTACAGCGGTTTTTGTATGCACCCTCATTAACCTCTGTAACAACATTCAGCGACTGCGTTTTCCGACTGTGAGTATTCCGCCGGCAAGAACTGTAAACAACGGAATAATAAAGTAGTTGTATCTGTCCTGTACTTCAATCAGCGCAAACGCACATACGAATCCGGCAATTATGATGTAGAGCGCAAATAGATCCGTACAGCGTTTGCCGCCGAAAAACGTGCCGATGACCATAAGTGTTACGGTAACGGCTGATACGGACTGTGAAAGCGGTGCGATTATGCGCCCGGATACGGCGGTATGAAATGCGGTGTCGGTAAGAAATGACCACGCGTAAGTGTAATTGCCGAACTGGCGCAGTACCTTTTTCAGCATCAGCGGCGGCAACCTTGATATATCGCAAACGCGGCGCATTAACTCGTCGCTAATTGCGCGTGAATCGTAAATCAGCAGTGCGTCGGCGCTGTTCCACATTCCGTTTGAAGAACTGTTGAGTCCTACCAGCAGTTTGTAGGCAATATTGCTTTCAAAAATACTTCCGTTTATTATGCCGGATTTGCTTAACAGCAAGTTGACGGCAAACAGCAGTGCGAAAAATACAGCGGTGAAAAGTATCAGCACACTGCCGTTTCGCAAAACTGTATTTGCGGATAATTTTTCCGAGATAAATGTGTAAAACACAAAGATACATACAGCCGCGATTATGACAACATACATTTCCGGACGCATCAGCTGGCTCAGAGCAAGTGCAAGCGCGCAGACAGTAAAATTTAGATATATATTTTTGAGCGGACGGCATATAAACATATATAAAGCCAGGATAAAGAACATAGCCGCGATGTGCTGATTGGACAGTACCGGCATAAAAAATATAAAGGTTGGGTACACAGCCGCGAGAAAACCGCTGAAAAGCCCAGAACCGACTCCCCACAGCTTTTTTGAAATAAGCATACATAAATATACGGTAACTACCGAGGCGGCGCAGTTTGCAAGCTGAATAGGCAGTGCGCTCATTCCGAAAATTTTCATTATGACGGCTTGATACAGAACAAACGGCATATGTACGCTCCATTGAGAGGTGTATATACCGAAACTGTCTGTGAGCGTGTGTATGCGGTCGAGCGGAACGGCGGCGCACGATTTTGAAATTTCAAATGTAGTCAGGAAATCCGATGTCGGCGGTATACGCCAAAGCAGTACCGCCGGTACACGCACTGATGCGGCAATTGTCAAAATAACAGCCGCACACGGAAAAAAGTGTCTGCACCTGTATGCGGTCAGGTAAAAAACGCCTATGACAGCTGTTGCGGCGGCAAGACAAAGCAGTCCGGCAGGCTTTGGCGCAGGAATGAATATCGCTTTGAATGTCAGTGACAGTGTCCCGACGGCTGATACGGTGCATACGAGTATTGCGGCTGTGAGTGCCGCGGCGGTGCATATTTTTCTTAGCATAGAAATCTCCTTTTCCGAAAGTACTTTTTGGTGTATATATTGCGAAAACGCCGCCGTATCGACGGTTTTGCATATGTTTTAAGCCTTATACATAATATATTTGCAATCTACAGAAATTATTAGCATAAAATAGAATTTTAGTCAATCGGAAAAACATACAAATGCACCGCAAATTGAAATTGATTTTTTTGCAGTTTGCCGAAATAGAAGAATATGTATTGAAATTTGTGATTTGCAATGTTATAATAATTAGATATAATTGCAAATATTTTCGGAGTGTTAAAAGCTTCGTCAGTTTAATTGACAGACTGTAGACTTATTGATTTTCATAAGATTTTTAGGGGATTTCGCTGTCAGCGGACACCGATTTGGGTATCGGAATTTAGAAGGCTTGAGCAAAGCTTTGGCGAAACCTCTTTCGACGTTTTGTCGACAGCCTCGGACAAGCATGTTTTGTGCTTGTCTGCCTTATTCCTGCGTGTCGGATTCTATTTTTTTGCAAGTCCGGCAACGGAAACTTTGACTTTTGTTTACAGCAGAATTCAAAAAGCGATCTTATTACTTTTATTTCAGACTGTAAATTTATTGGTTTTGATTAGAATATTGAACGGTTCGCCGTCGGCGGGCGGTATGCGTTTCGGTTAAAACCGATTAAGCATTTTGTTTTGAATAAGTGTTCAGTCAGGAAAAATCGTTTGGGGAAAACCAATAAGTCTACAGTCTGAAATTAACAAGGAAATATTGTAAAAGGAGGTGAAATACGGTTTAAATATACTGTATAAGAGGGATTTTGGAAAATAGGATTGATTTGACGGGAGCGGTTTATGCAATATATACCGTAAGCTTAAATTCAATATTTAATAAGGAAAGAGGGATAATGCTTTATGTACAGGCAAATATTGAAAAGCATAAGAGAATACAAAAAACATTCGATTGCCACACCGATACTGGTAGCGGTGGAAGTAGTGCTTGAGTGTATAATTCCGTTTATGGTTGCGGAGCTTGTAAATAAAATCAAAGACGGTACCGACCTTAAAACTATTGCGGGTTACGGCGGAATGCTGATACTTATGGCGGCACTGTCGCTTACGTTCGGCGCACTTGCCGGATTTACGTGTTCGACGGCATCGTGCGGTCTTGCAAAGAACCTGAGAAAAGATTTGTTCTACAGTATTCAGAATTTTTCTTTTGAAAATATAGACAAGTTTTCAACGTCGTCACTGGTTACGCGTCTTACAACGGACGTTACCAATGTGCAGATGGCATATATGATGATAATAAGAACGGCTATACGTTCGCCGCTTATGATGATTTTTGCGTTCACTATGGGATTTATTATGGGCGGCAAGCTTGCGCTTATATTCATTTTTGCGGTGCCGTTTTTGGGCTGCGGCTTGTTTTTTGTGGCGCGGACTGTAATGCCGCTGTTTAAGAAAGTGTTCAAAAAATACGATAATCTTAACAGCTCGGTTCAGGAAAACGTAAAGGCGATGCGAGTTGTAAAATCGTATGTGCGCGAGGACTATGAAAAAGAGAAGTTTGAAAAAGCGGCGGAAGATGTCTGTGCCGACTTCACAAAGGCGGAGCGTATATTGGCGTTTAACAACCCGATGATGCAGTTCTGTCTGAACGTTATAATGGTATTTGTGCTGACATTCGGCTCGTACACGATAATTACCACACGCGGCGCGTCGATTGATGTCGGTCAGCTTTCGGCAATGCTGACATACGGCTTTATGGTGCTTATGAGCCTTATGATGCTCTCTATGGTGTTTGTAATGATTACGATGTCAAGTGAGTCGTGCAGCCGAATTGCGGAGGTTCTGAGCGAAACCAGCACGCTTACAAACTGTGAGAATCCTTTGTATGAGGTGAAAGACGGCTCGGTTGATTTTGATAATGTGAGCTTTAAGTACTCAAAGAAAGCTGAGCGTATGGCACTGTCGGGGATAAATTTGCATATAAAACAGGGACAGACTGTCGGCATTATCGGCGGAACGGGTTCGTCGAAGTCTACGCTGGTTCAGCTTATATCAAGATTGTATGATGTAACGGAGGGCTGTGTAAAGGTTGGCGGAGTCGATGTGCGTGATTATGATATCGAAACACTGAGAAATCAGGTTGCCGTAGTGTTGCAGAAGAACATACTGTTTTCGGGAACGATAAAGGAGAATCTGCGCTGGGGAAATAAAGAGGCTACCGACGAAGAAATGGTACAGGTCTGTAAGATGGCGCAGGCGGACGAGTTTATCGAGCGTTTTCCGAACGGATACGACACATATATCGAGCAGGGCGGTGCGAATGTTTCCGGCGGACAAAAACAAAGACTGTGCATTGCGCGTGCGCTTTTGAAAAAACCTAAAATTCTTATCCTTGATGACTCCACAAGTGCCGTAGACACCAAAACGGACGCACTTATCAGACAGGCAATGCGCGAATACATTCCGCAGACTACAAAATTCATAATCGCACAGCGTACATCGTCGGTTGAAGATGCGGATATGATTATTGTTATGGACGGCGGAATGATTAACGGTGTAGGTACACACGAGGAGCTTATTCGTGACAATGACATTTACAGAGAGATATATGTTTCTCAAAATAAAGCGCAGAAGGAGGAATAAAAAATGAAGAAAACAAATATTATCAAGAGATTGCTGAAAACACTGCTTGATTTTTATCCTGTACTTTTGCCTGTAGCTGTTGTGTGCATAATTCTGAGTGCGATTATAAGCGCACTGCCGTCGATATTTATGCAAAACGTTATTGCGGTTATCGAACAAAGCTGGCAGAGCGGCGACTGGGCACTCGTAAAGGGACAGATATTCCGCCTTGTGGGAATACTTGTGGTGATGTATATTCTGTCAATCACGTCGGCTATTGTTTACAATCAGCTTATGGCAGTTATAACACAGGGTTCGCTGAAAAAACTTCGTGTCAAGATGTTTAACAAGATGCAGAATCTTCCCGTAAAATATTTCGACACCAATAATCACGGCGACATAATGAGTCATTACACAAACGATATAGATACACTCCGTCAGATGATATCGCAGAGTATGCCGCAGCTGATTATATCGGCGGTATCGGTTATTTCGATATTTTCGATTATGATATATTACAGTGCGATTATGGCGGCGGTTGTGGTTTGCGGAGTTGCCGTTATGGTTGTTGTGACGAAGAAGGTAGGAGGACGCTCGGCAAGACATTTTATACGTCAGCAGAAAGCATTGGGCGAGGAAGAGGGTTTTGTTGAGGAGATAATGAACGGTCAGCGAGTGGTAAAGGTGTTTTGCCACGAGGAGGAAAGCAAAGCCGATTTTGACCGTATAAACAATATGCTTTTCGAGGAGGCGGAGCGTGCAAACAAATACGCAAATACGCTTATGCCTGTGCTTAACAATATAGGTAATGTGCTTTATGTTGTGGTTGCGTTTATGGGCGGTTTGTTTTTGACGTTGGGCACGCCGAATATAAGCATATCGGGAATGGCACTGAGTATAAGCGTTGTAGTGCCGTTTTTGAATATGACAAAGCAGTTTTCGGGAAGTGTGAGTCAGGTATCACCGCAGATTAATTCGGTTGTTATGGGTCTTGCCGGAGCGGCGCGTATTTTTGAGGTGCTTGACGAGGAGGTTGAGCAGGATGACGGATACGTTACGCTTGTAAACGCAAAAGAGGTTGACGGCAAGCTGACCGAGTGCGCTGAGCGTACCGGAGTGTGGGCGTGGAAACATCCGCATCAGGCGGACGGTACGGTAACGTACACCAAGCTTGAGGGCGATGTGGAAATGTTTGATGTGGATTTCGGATACGACGAGAAGAAAACTGTACTGCACAATATAACGCTTGAGGCACACCCGGGCGAGAAAGTTGCGTTTGTCGGAGCGACGGGTGCCGGAAAGACTACAATTACTAATTTGATAAACAGATTTTACGACATTGCCGACGGAAAAATCCGCTATGACGGTATAAACATAAACAAGATCAAAAAGGGTGATTTGCGCCGTTCGCTTGGTGTGGTACTTCAGGACACAAACCTGTTTACCGGAACGGTTATGGACAACATACGCTACGGACGCTTGGAGGCGACCGATGACGAGTGTATAAGTGCGGCAAAGCTTGTCGGTGCGCACGACTTTATAACACGTCTGCCGGAGGGTTACAATACTTTAATAACGGGTAACGGAAGCAGTCTGTCGCAGGGACAGCGTCAGCTTTTGGCAATCAGCCGCGCGGCGGTTGCCGATCCGCCGGTTATGATTATGGACGAGGCGACATCGTCGATAGACACGCGAACTGAGGCAATAGTACAGCGCGGTATGGATGCGCTTATGAAAGGCAGAACGGTGTTTGTCATTGCGCACAGACTGTCAACCGTAAAAAATTCGAATAACATAATGGTTTTGGAACAGGGACGGATTATAGAGCGCGGTGACCACGAAACACTTATTAGCCAAAAAGGTAAATATTATCAGCTGTACACCGGTGCATTTGAGCTTGAATAGTTTTTTTGAGTATCAGAGGGATTTTGCTGTATACATACGGCGAAATCCCTTTTAAATATTTAAAAAAATGAAGTGCGGATTTGGACGGCAGCGGCGGTTTTGGCAAAAAAAGTCGAGAGTTTCTTTGAGAAAAGCGGTAAAATAGTTTTGTAATCGCGAGGAGGTGAGCAGTATGAAAGAACAAATTTTAGCGGTACAGCGTATGCAGGATTATATTGAGGAGCATTTGGAGGAAAAAATAGGGCTGTCGGAGCTGGCGAAAGTGTCGTTGTTTTCGCCGTGGTATTCCTACCGACTGTTTCAGGAGTATACAAGCCTGACACCGTCCGGCTATATTCGCCGCCTTCGCTTGGCAAAAGCGGCACTCAGTCTTAAAAACGGGCGTAAACGCATAATTGATGCGGCTTTTGACCTCGGTTTCGGAAGTGTGGACGGATTTACGCGTGCATTTAACCGCGAATTCGGAATGTGTCCGAGTGCGTATGCCGCCAATCCCGTTCCTGTCACACTGTTTGTGCCTTACGGTGCAAAATTTCGGGAACTCAGAAAGGAACAAACAATTATGAAAAAAACAAGCAATGTATTTATTCAGGTTATTCACAAGCCGGAGCGTAAAGTCATCTGCAAACGCGGAGTGAAGGCTGGGGACTACTTCGCATACTGCGAGGAGGTTGGGTGTGACGTATGGGGAACACTGCTCAGTATGGATTCGCTCTGCGGCGAACCGGTGTGCCTGTGGCTGCCGGAACAATTCAAAAAGCCGAACACGTCTGTTTATGTACAGGGGGTTGAGGTTGCGAACGATTATAACGGTGTTGTGCCGGAGGGATTTGATGTTATTGAATTTCCGGAAACGGATTACTTAATGTTTCAGGGCGAACCGTTTGAGGAGGAGGATTACTGCGATGCAATTTCCGCACTTCAGCAGGCTGTGAATGACTATGACCCCGCTGTGATTGGTTATATGTGGGACGACAGTGCCGCACGTATTCAGCTGGAGCCGCGCGGCAGTCGCGGTTATATAGAGCTGAGAGCTGTTAAAAAGAAGTAGGAACGGTCGGTGAAGTCTGTAGTTGGCAGTCTTTAAAAAAAGTAATTTTCGGCATTTTCTGATTTTGCGTTGTGTTTGGCGCGCGTGCTGTCGGCAAAGGTTGTATTTTGGCAGTACAAATTAAGGGGTTGCGGTAAAATGATTTTTGAATATCGTTTTGCATAAAACAAACCTTTAAAAAAACAAAGAAAATCTCCCGAAACACGGCTTGATTTTGCTGTGTTTCGGGAGATTTTTTATACAATATTTTTCAAAAAAGGCTGTTTTGCTACAGCGATTTTGTGCGCTGAAAACTGCTGTCTGTGACGGCAAAATTTCGATTAAGCCTTGTTTACCGAACCGAAAAGCTCCATTTTTTCTTTAACGGTAGCCTTAATTGCCTCAAATCCCGGAGCAAGCAGTTTTCTAGGGTCAAAGCCTTTGCCCTCCAAGTCTTTGCCGGCCTCGATGTACTTTCTTGTAGCTTCCTGGAACGAAAGCTGACATTCTGTGTTTACGTTAATCTTTGCAACGCCGAGAGAAATAGCTTTCTTAATCATATCAGCCGGTATACCCGTACCGCCGTGCAGAACAAGCGGAAGGTCGCCGATAAGAGATTTTGTTTTAGCCAGAGCGTCAAAGTCCAAGCCGGCCCAGTTTGCCGGATATTTACCGTGGATGTTGCCGATGCCTGCCGCAAGGAAATCCACTCCCAAATCGGCGATTTGCTTGCACTCGTTAGGGTCGGCAATTTCTCCCGCACCGATAACTCCGTCCTCTTCGCCGCCGATTGAGCCTACCTCAGCCTCGATTGAAATACCCTTGCTGCGGCACAAATCAACCAACTGCTTGGTTTTTTCGATATTCTCTTCGATAGGGTAGTGTGAACCGTCGAACATTACCGATGAAAAACCTGCCTCGATACATTTCAAAGCACCGTCATAACTGCCGTGGTCAAGGTGAAGTGCAACAGGAACGGTGATATTAAGCTCCTCAAGCATACCATTTACCATACCTACGACGGTTTTGTAGCCTGTCATATACTTGCCGGCACCCTCGGATACACCCAAAATAACCGGTGAATTATTTTCCTGTGCGGTAAGCAAAATTGCTTTTGTCCATTCAAGGTTGTTGATGTTGAACTGACCCACCGCATAATGTCCGGCAACGGCTTTGTCCAACATTTCTTTTGCAGAAACTAACATTTGAAATACCTCCTGAAATTAAGTTTGATATAATTATAACATATTAATTATATCACGTTTGAGTCAATATATCAACCATAAAAATCGGAATAATCACGGTTTTTGAATGAGTAAACAAATTATTGATATACGCATTGAAATTACAGTTATTGCAAAAGTAAGATAATTAGAAATTTTTATTTTTAGGATTTTGCAATATAAATTTATTATATGCCGATAAGATAATATGTTCATAGTTTATTAACAAAACTCACAAATAATCAACAACCGTGAACAAAAAGAACTATCCGCTTGACAGTTCGCATAAAATGTATTATAATGATAATAGAAAAAGGCAAGACTTCAAACGGTTATGCCCAAAGATTTACGATTTAATTAACCGCTACCTTTGGCTGAGGGCGGTTAATTTGCTTTTACAGCGAAAATTATCATTAACACGATAACTTCTGCAATTACTTTGAGTATTACTCGAAGTAATCTTTTTGCCATATGTAGCAGCGTACTTACTTTTCATAAGCACTCCCCCTTTCATAGACTCAGCATTTCTGCCTGTGTATATAAAAGTTGGACATAACCGCCGGTGTAAACACCGTTAAGAAATCTTACCTTCAACATCGGATTGCTCCGACTATGCTATTATAGCATATCCGCATTGATTTTTCAATATATTTAAAAACAAAATTTTACATATTCTTGATATTATCGACGATTTTCTTTGCAACAGTATCTGTAATCTCATCAGCATTTGAATTATCCTCATTACCGTTACGCTTACACAGTTATTCACGCCGACCGTTGCTTTTGTGCCGTTCATACAAAGATTTTATACAAATTCAGCGGACAAAGCAATATTTCAACATGCATGAAAACTCAAAAATGTATTGATATTTTCCGATTTTTGTGGTAAGATATATTTGTGATTTTATGTGCGGACATAATCTTCGGATTAAACAATGTTTTCAAGTCGGATAACGGCAGGACAGCTGTTATCTTTTATTAATGAAAGTAAATATATTGAGCGGAAAATAATAGAATTACGGAGGTAAAATTGTGGCAAAAAAATTAAAACTTAAAATTATACCGTTGGGCGGTTTGGACGAAATCGGAAAAAATATGACTGCCTTTGAGTACGGAAACGATATATTTCTGATTGACTGCGGTATGGCTTTCCCTGACGATGATATGCCGGGAATTGATTTGGTAATTAACGACATATCATATCTTGAACGCAATGCGGACAAGGTACGCGGAATTTTCCTTACGCACGGTCATGAGGACCATATAGGCGGTCTGCCGTACTTTTTAAAGCAAATAAATGTGCCCGTTTACGGTACGCGGCTTACTCTCGGCTTGGTTGAGCATAAACTGAAAGAACATAATCTTTTATCGAGAGTCAAGCTGGTGCGTGTACGTCCGGGCGGTACGGTGAAGATTAACAATAATATTCAGGTGGAGTTTATCCGCACAAATCACTCAATAGCCGATTCGGTTGCAATCGCCGTAACCACGCCGCTCGGCACTATAATTCATATGGGCGACTTTAAAATCGACACAACGCCTATCGTCGGCGATATGATTGACCTTGCAAGACTCGGCGAGCTTGGAAACAAAGGTGTTCTCGCGGTGCTTTCGGACAGTACAAACGTTGAAAGACCGGGGTATTCTATGAGTGAGCGCACTGTCGGAATGAGATTTGAAGAAATTTTCCAAAATTGCAATAAACGTATTATCGTTGCGACGTTTGCCTCTAATGTGCATCGTGTGCAGCAGATTATCAATGCGGCGGTCAAGAACGGAAGAAAGGTTGCCGTTTCGGGGCGCAGTATGGAGAATATTGTTGAGGTTGCAATACTTTTGGGATATATGACAGTGCCGGAGGGTGTACTTATAAATATTGATGCGATTAAAAAATATCGTCCGAATCAGGTTGTTATAGTGACGACGGGAAGTCAGGGCGAGCCGATGAGTGCGCTTTCACGAATGGCTTTTTCCGACCACAAAAAAGTCGAGGTTACCAAGGACGATTTGATAATTATATCCGCAACGCCTATTCCGGGCAACGAAAAATCCGTTGCGACTATGGTAAACGAGCTGTTTAAGAGCGGCGCGGAGGTTATATATAAATCCCTTTCAGAGGTTCACGTTTCCGGACACGCCTGTCAGGAGGAGCTGAAACTCATTCTTGCGCTGACAAAGCCTAAATACTTTATTCCGGTTCACGGCGAACACAGGCATCTTGTACAGCACGCAAAGCTGGCGACTACTGTCGGTGTGGACGAGCGCAATACGTTTATTATGGAAAACGGACGAGTCCTGGAGTTTGATGATAAGGGTGCAAGGCTGTCGGGAACGGTTCAGTCGGGCAAGATATTGGTTGACGGACTCGGCGTGGGCGATGTGGGAAACATTGTTCTGCGTGACAGAAAGCATTTGGCACAGGACGGACTTATAATAGTGGTTGCGACGATGTCATCGGAAACGCATCAGATAATTTCCGGACCTGACGTTATTTCCAGAGGTTTTGTGTATGTACGAGAGTCGGAGGGACTTATCGACGCGGTTAAAAATGTGGCGCGCGACAGTCTGGAAAGCTGTATGAACAGTAAAATCACAGATTGGAGTACAATGAAAAATTCGGTTAAAAGCAATATTTCTCATTATATTTACGAAAAGACAAAAAGAAGTCCTATGATATTGCCTATCATTATGGAAGTGTAAAGAATATACCGCCGCGGTTTATTGCGGCGGTGTTTTTTTGTTGAATAAAACAATGAAAATATGTGATTTTTTTGCAAAGTGTAGGTTTGTTTTTCGGCAAAGCGCAGTTATGGTATAATTGCAATAATGGGAGTGCTATGATATGGTTGAATTTAAGAAAATATCAAACGATGAAAAATACAGTAAAGTAGGTATGAACATTGCGTATCAGCGTAAATCGAAAAAATTGACGCAGATACAACTTGCCGAGCTTGTAAATATCAGCAGAACACATATGAGTAATATTGAAGCTCCGAATATGGTTACACCGATATCTCTTGAGCTTGCATTTAATATCGCTGATGCTTTGCAAATACCTGTTGAAGTACTTTTTAAGTTTTAATAGGGAGAATGAATTATGGCTAAAGAAACAAAAACCGCTAAGTTCCTTAGACTTGCTGCCCCTGACGATAACGGTGTAAGCCGTTGGGTGAGTTGCAATGAATTTGTCGGAGAATTTGCAGATTTAAAATTCGGCAATGGGGCATCTTGGGCGAGAAAGGAATCAACTCTTGCCGGAAAATACAAAATAGAATTTGACAAAACAGTGACATCGGGAAACAGCATAGACAGAGTTCGATTAAACGGCTTTAACAACGGAGATTATTCACAGCATATTCGCTCTGATATCAAAAGGGAAATTTCAAGCAGGAGATGCGTTGTTCTCGGCACGTCAAAGCCAGAAGTTGACCACAAAAACGGAATGAAGAATGAAGACAGGGTTATGAGGAACGAAGAACAGCGCCTTTCGGATTTTCAGCCGTTGAGCAAAGCAGCAAATGATGCGAAAAGGCAGTTTTGCAAGGATTGTATGCGGACCGGAATCAGATATGATGCAAAACAGCTTGGCTATCCTATGTCATATTATGCGGGAGTGGCTGAGCATAACGGTGAGGAAAATGCCTGTGTAGGTTGTTTTTGGTATGACCCGATAGAATTCAGAAAGCATTTAGTTGAAAAAACAGACGGGGTATAACTGTTTTTCAGCTTAAACAAGAGTATTAGGTGTGGAGTCAGGTATTTAATGAGAAACATACTTTTCGGAAAGCTTGTCGGTATCTCTGTGCAGCGACAAAGGAAGTTAGCCATTGTCACTGCATTAATGCTTGGCAAACGAAATTAGGTTTGCGCTGAATCAGAGCTGTTTTACCTTCTTAAACACAAAAATATATTCGTGTTTGAAAATGTAGAAATCACTTGCGAGTGCCCTATATCGCCATATAGCTTTCTGATTTAATTTTCCTTTGGTATCTTCAAAGTTTTTAACAAGAATAGCTTTCAGTTTAAACCCACGTTGCAAAAATAAATTCATGCAATGAAATCCTAAAGGAACTATTTCACTGTTAGCGTATTTGTCACCGATAACTACAGCGCAATATCTGTTTTTTTCAAGATACCGTGTTGTGTTGTCGATAATTTGCCCGAAGTTATCAAGAAATATTTCAAGGGTTTCGGAATTAGATATATCGTTTGGATTATCGGAAAATTTGATTATATCCCAATACGGCGGATGGAAAATTATAAATTGAACTTTTTCGACACATTCCTTTTGCATTAAAGTCGATATATCCGTTGTTTTACTGTCAGCAACATAAATTCTTCCATGGCAGCAGTCGTTTTTTTCGGAAGTAATGCGTCGGTAAGCATCTTTTGCAACATCTTCCTGTAATTCTATACCTATAAAATTGCGCCCAAGACGTTGTGCCTCTATCAGTGCCGTTCCGCTACCCATAAAAGGATCTAAAATCCAATCTCCTTTTTTTGTGTATCTGCGAAAAAGCTGATTTGGAATTTGAGGTATAAAATTGCCATGATATGAGCCGGAGTGCGCACCTGAATTGTCGCGCTTGTCGATTATCCAGAGCGAGTCGGTGTAAATATCATCGTATTGTTTCCAATTATTCATGTCCAAGTCGTTATATTTAGCCATATTAACCTCCGATTTATTTTGTAAGGCAATGCAAATACTCGGTGGTTGTTGCTGCCTTATGATTTCGATTTTCCTCTTTATCCGCTTTGAAACGGTGATATTGTTTTGTAAACACATCATATTTTCCGTATTTGCGCATTATTTCGCGGATAGTATCAAGTGACATAAGCCCTTCGTTATTATAGCTTAGGAAGATATATTTGAAATTTGCTTTTGAGATTAAATCACAAAAGCTGTTTTGCACCGTTTTTACGGAACAATATTTGCTTTTCTGTCCGCTGTACTCTCTGAGTCCCGTTTTTCCGCTTAATGTTGGACTGTCATAGCGAGATATTGTTTCGAGAACATGGTAGTTCGTGCAATACTGACGTGCATTATACGGAGGATCCAGATACAGTATGTCACCGCTTATTCTTGTAATTAGATTGTTTATATCCTCGTTATAAACAATACCTTTTTTGCCGTCCGTAAAAGGAAGAAGTTCGAGGGTAAAAGGCTTGGCGGCTGATTTTTTTATATGTTTCAGAAAAGCACCGTATACAGAGGCGGTATTTGCGCATTTATCTATTGAATTAATAAGACCGGCAAGCAGACAGTAATATTGTGTTTCATTAATCTCCTTATTATGGTAAAGTTTGTCAAGCTCTATACGGATTGCATCGCATTTTCTTCCGTTTTCATCTGTAAAATAATTGCGTCCGCACCCCGAACCGTTGCAATAGTTTTTGTATATAAAACCATCAACGCCGTTTAAATTGTTCAAATAGCTTACGACGGATTTATCTATATTTATATTTTTGGAATTTTCTATAAAGTGCTTATTCAAAACATAGCTGTAATGCTGAATATCGTTTGCGATAACATAAAAACCTTTTTCACGGAAGGTTGAGCCGACTATTCCGGTTCCGGCAAACAAATCCGCAAAAACACCGTCACTTTTATTGCTGACCTGCTCGATACTGTCGACAATAAAATCAATTAAAGATAATTTTGAACCTATATAATTCAAAACATCACTCCGTTCAGTATATATTATGCAGTTATCATACCACAATTTTTGATTTTTTTCAACACAATTGTTTTTTGCATATTATCTACACCGCGCCGAAAATTGAAAAGTTGTAAAATAAAATGACCAAAAAAGATGACTCACATTGAAAACTCTGATAT
>CAYRCC010000009.1:12429-61166 GCA_964422725.1 uncultured Lachnospiraceae bacterium | reverse complement strand
ACAATAAAGTACACACCTTTGTAAAGCGGCAAATTCGATTTGTGTGACACATTAAAAGCTACCCGAAACGCAGTCAAGTCATTTCTGCCGATACACAGCAAAAATGACTTGACACAACATAATATTAACCCTTTACGCTGACCTTGGCAACGCTTTCGATAAAGTATCTCTGGGCTACCGAGTAAAGCAGCAACAACGGCAATATACTCAGCAAAACAGATGCATTCAGTACAAACTCATAGTTTATTGTACCTGTATAACCCGTCATCTGACGCATAAAATCAGACTTTCGGAAAATAACAACCGCCAGCGGCTCATTTTTATTCTGGAACATCATATTTGAAACATAGTAATCGTTCCAGTGCCATACGAATGAGAATAGAAATACAGTCAAACACGCCGAGCCCGCGTTCGGCAACATAATCTTCATAAATGTCTGCACCGCATTACAGCCGTCAATTTTTGCGGCATTTTCCAAATCTCTCGGCATACCGGCAAAAAACTGCTTAAATATGAATATATACAATCCGCCGCGGATACCCTGTGCAAACATAGACGGTACCCAAAACGACCAGTACGTATCAACCAGATTTACCGTAAACGGTTTACCTGAAATCAAGCCTATCAGTCTGCCTATTCCGAAGAAATCAAAATCTTTATAATCAAGATATGTAGAGATTATGTACGTCTGCGGCGGCACTATAATCGACAAAATAACTATAAGGAACAGCAAATTCTTACCCTTAAAATTAAATCTCGAAAATCCGTATCCTGCCAATGCACACGACAAAATCTGAAGTATCGAACTGCCGACCGCTATAAAAAGCGTATTTTTCACCGACTCCGGATATTCCAAAAATTCTACCGCAAGCTTTAAGTTATTCATTGTAAACTTCTGCGGAATCCAAACAAATGTCGAATTTCCCGTATAGTCACCGTTAAACGTGTAGCTCAGCATAGTCAAAAGCGGATAAATAATGATAAATCCGAGTCCGACCAGAAGCGCCGTTCTGAATATCGCCCAAACCCACTTCGATACACGAAATACCACAATCTTTTTCAAATGATTTATGTTATTCGGCGTTGCCCACTCTTTAATGGTTTCTTTATTAAGAGGTTTTCTTTCTCTTTTTTCTTTTTTCACTTTATTAGCTGAAACTTTCGCCATCTTATAACCATTCCTTTCTGATTGACAAAGCAAACACTTTGCAATCGTATTAGTCCTCCATATACACTACATTACGGAAAATAACTTTCTGCACCAGCAACACAACCACAAGTATCACTATAAAGTATACCCACGACATCGCCGAGCTCAAACCGTAATCCAAACCGTCAAACGCACTCTTTATAAGAGTCATAACTCTGTTTGACGAATCTGTAAATGTATCTATTATAGTATATATTACACACAGCAAGCTGAAAGGAGATAGCAACGGGAACGTAATCTTCCAAAATTCTTCCCATGGAGTTGCGCCCTCCAATGACGATACCTCATAATATGATTTCGGCACAGTTTGAAGTCCCGAAAGGAACAGCAAAATCTGAATGCCCGATTTCCAGCAAATGTTAAATATCTGATTTACCAAGTTCTGCAAATACATTATAATTCCGGAACTGCCCATTTCCTCCGGAAATATCGTCGCCTTAAACATAAACATAGTTTCCTCACCGCTTACATCGGTTGACATACCGTTCTGTGTCAAAATCTGTATTGATATACCCGATGCTATTATAACCGGAAGAAAGAACAGTACACGCGCCACGCCTCTGCCTTTGAAATTCTGGTTAAGAATTACGGCAATTACCATACTGAACAGCACTATAATCGGCACTTGACCGACCATAGCAACCAACGACTCCCACAAACTGCGTGTGAAGTCCGGATTAACAAGCAGCGCTGTTTTGTAATTTTCCAAACCAACCATTGCGGTTTTCATTCCCTCTTTAGTAACCGTAACATCGCTCAGCGAATAAATCAAAGTCGTAATTACCGGAATTATAAAGAAGAAAACAGCTCCGATAAGCCAAATGGCTATAAATCCATAGCCTACCATATCATTTTTTTGTGATAAAGATAACTTTCTCTTTTTCATTATTCAATCGCCTCCATTCAGTGTTTACTTTACAAGAATAAAGTCCATACCGTCCACAGTGCCGTATGCGGTTGCAGTAGGTTCACTGTTATAATTAACAATCGTCTTTACATTACCCTCGTAAACCGTTTCATAAACACCTTCAGCGATTTTTGAGTGTCCGACCATTTCCTTGCCGGCTGTTTCGTCAGCCGCCGCCGCAACTCTGTTGTATTCCTCAACGGTTTTTTCAAACCAATCCTCAAGGTCACAGCTGTATAAGTTATTCAAATACGAATCACGCAAGCTGTCAGTATTTTTACTCATCAATGTAAAGTTCAGATTAGAGCCTGTTTCAACAGCTTTTAATACTGTCTTTTTCCAATCGCCCGCAAGATTTACAGGTGTTGACGAATACGAAACATATCCGTGCAGCACCATTTGATAAAACGGTACAATCTCATCGGCAAGCTCTGTGCCGTACTCATTAAGCGGTGCATCAATAATACGGTCTGCGTATGTAAATGCATACGCATTTGCATTGTCAACCATTACAGAACCGACATTGTCCTTATAATCCTTCAAAATCTCGCTCCAAATTTTCGTGGTCTGACCGCGTTTTATACCGTCCTTTGTGTTATCCGAATAGACAATCTCACCGATATTGTCCAGCGCAATGCCGCCGACATTCAGCTTTTGATATGAATTCATAAACTTACCGCTTGCCTGCTGTACCTCGTTAGGCTTCAGCAAACTCCAGCGTCTGCCGAACATTCCCTCACTGCGCATAAGACTCCTCTGGTATGCCGGTGACTGGTCAGGCGTTTTTGAGGCATTAAATATCGGTGAATATCCGTTTTTGCTGTCCGAATATTCAACAAAGTTCATAGCCGGATAAAATGCCACCCCGTTTTCCTCGGTAAACTTCAAAAGCTTATTAAACTTCGACTTTCCGCCAAGCTTTCTTTCAAAGCTCGTTTTCGTCTTAATCGCCTGACGATGACTGTTTTTTGTCCAACCGTTATATTTAATAACCAGGTTGTCTATTCCCGCATCAATATATTTTTGAGCCATATTCTGTACGTCCTCATAATCCGAAAGCGGTTCAAGTATTTTCCGCACTATTCCGAAAACACTTGTATTCTTTTCCACGCCGGCATATGTTTCCAAATACAGTTCATTCTTTGAAGCCGCCTCCGACTTTTCCAGTCCCTTTTCCTTTATCAGATAATCCTGATAAGACTGTGCCATATCGGCATAATCTGATTTGTCGTCCGTCAGGAACTTAAACAAAATACTGTAATTTCCCTCTTTGGACACAGGCTCCGACAACGGTGCATACCAACCGTCGGGAGTTGTTTCCCTTGCGCGGTATTGGATTGTACTGTAAACATTGTTAAAGCTTGTTTCTCTGCCGCTTACCGCCGCATTAATATGTCCTGTGCTTTCATTTTCCTCGATTATTGCCAAATAAGCGTTATTTGCGCGTTTTAAACCGTATACAGGCAATCTTATCAAGTCGTTGGTAAGATTTGTCATGGTATTCAAATCCTTGTACTGTCCGTAAATCGGCGCACTGTACGACGTATAATTAACCTTACCGTTATTAAAGTTAATCAACGCACCCGAGCCTTCCGGAACAAACAAGTATCCGTTCTCATTCACACCGGCAGCACCGAAAAACGGAAGAAAATCTATCTTTGAAAGATAAAATTCCACTTCATACTTATTGTCGCCCGTACCCTGCTGCTTTACCACCACAAGCGGATCAATCTCCTCAAGAAGAACTTTCGCCTCCAAGCCGTCCTCTTTGAGTACATACTGAACCGGAATTGTAAATCCGGCGGCTTTGAAATTGTATGTAAACTTTATTCCGTTATCAATCTTATCCGATGATAAACCCTTTCTGTTCACACAGCCTGTTGCACTGCTGGCAACCGATATTGACGAGCCGTTTGTGTAGTAAATAACCACCTGCGACTCCAGTCGTTTTTTGATTTCACCGCCGGCTATGGTGTCATTGTCGCGGTCCTGCGGATTGCTGAACCAATTATAGCCGTTCGCCTTAACCGTAACCGCAATTTCACCGTTTGCCTTATTTGCATACAAAATGTAATTATCGTTTTCCGCTATCTGTTCAAACGTATCCGGTATAGGATAGTTTACACTGACTCCGCCGTTTTCCGGCACAGCCGCAGCCGCCGTCTGAACCGGCTCGTTCAAAGCCGTTTCCGGCTCTGCAAACACTGCGGTCGCGGAGGACAGCAGCATACCGGCCGCAATTAAAATTGCCGTAATTCTTTTTTTCACCGCTATCCCCCCTATCTCATCGTTATTCTGTAAATCAGCTCATAGCTGAAGTTTACAACAAACATAATTACCTGCTGTACAAGACTGTACACCAAAAATCCCAAAAACAGCATAATAAGCATACCGAGCAATGTCAGTGCAATCATTACAACCGTTTGCCCCGGGTTAAAATCGTGAACCTCCGTCACCGCGGCAATAATCAAAAATGCCGTCCAGAGTTGACCGATAAGCGTGAGTGCGTTTACAAACGCCGACTCCTCGCCAACCAACACCCAGCTGAACACCGTCGACAGGACAGTCGTTATTATAAGCGGAATCAGACAATACGCACCGGCTATAAATATATCCTTTAATGCGCCTTTACCGTCCATAAACGTCGAAAAACACCAATTTGATATAACAGCAATAATAAATATCGCAATTGTCATAAGTGCAACCATACGAATATCCAGTTTTTCCGGACGATACTCATTAAACGCAAAGTCCGTCATAACCCGACTCGTAACCTCCATCGCATACCACAAAAACACAAACACAGCGGCATAACCGACAGAACCCTTTTTATTATACTTCAATTCCTGAAATCCGGTAAACGGATGAAGAAGGATATAGAACGGATACTTCCATTTACTCATTTGTGCAAAGCTTGTTTTCATATACTCCTTCCCCCTTTTTTATTTTTAATAAAACCTGTGATTTTTTTCCTGTACTTAACTCCGAGATAAGCACCCACTATTATCACCAACAGCGAAACCGTCAGCAGTGTAAAATGCTCGCGCAACAGATATGTCCTGTATTTCAGCTTAGATTTTGAATAAAGCTCCTTGTTATTGGCTTTTTCAAAATTTTCCATAGCCGATTTGTACTCACCTATCATATGCTCCGCTCTGCCGACTCCGGCATACGCCCACTCATAGTTATTGTTAAGCTTATTAACCGTAAGCCACGGTTCTTTTGCCTGTTCATATCTTCCCTTGTAGTGATAATTAACCGCGGAAATAATGTTTTTGCCGTACTCTGTCGGTTCAAACACCACTATATTCGCTTTCATATTATCAAGCACTATTATTTTTCCGTTGACGTTCTCTATAGCAATCGGTTCGCCGAATGTACCCGAAAGAGTATCTTTAGTACCGAAAATTGCCAAGTCCCACGCTTGCTCGTCGTACATATAAACACGTCCGAAGTTTTTGTCAAGCGCAAACACGAATCCGTCATCGTCAACAGTCACGTCAATAAGTGCCGACACTACCGCGGCGCCGTCTACCATCTCTGCCCCCAAATCACCGTATACACGCGAAAAATAGATATTTTTTCCGTTAGGATTCAGTCGCTTTATTTGGTCGGTTGTGTATGTTTCAACAGCGGTAGCCGTATAAATGAAGTCCTCGTTGTCCATAAATATGTTGGTGTACTCCGTCGGCTGAAACGTTACTGTATAGCTTTGCTGTTCCTTTGTTGTGAAGTTACGCCACATAAGGTCTGCCTGTTCTGCCAGTGTAAGCTGGATTTTTTCAGCACCGAAAAATCCCTGAAATACACCTTCGGAGTCAATCGAAACCATACCCTGATTGATATTCTCCGACAGCACATACATCGTACCTATGCTGTTTACCACAATTTTCCTCGGTGCAAACACAATCGCATCACTCAAATACTCCGTCTTAGGCTTAAACTCCTCGCGGACAATCGTACCCTCGTAATCGCACACAGCAACACGTCCGTTGCCCTTATCCGCAATATAAATTTTCCCTTCCTCCGGAACGGCAAATATACCCGACGCATCTTTAAGCGGACTTTCCGCGCCGTTTAACATAAATTTGTCTATGACCTTTTTCATTTTAAAGTTTTCATCAAGAATAACGATTCTGTTGTTTCCGGTATCCAATATGTAAACATCGTTATTTGAATCAACAAATATATCGGCAGGCTTATTTAACTGACCGACACCCATATCAATACCCGTCAGCACCTTTTCCGGCAAATACGCATTCGGTGCCGGTACTTTTTCGCCGTAAGTATTATATGTATATCCCACATACGGCTCTTTTGCCATTACCGGACATGCCATAGACAAGGTGATGACAGCCGCCAATGCAGCCGTAATAATTCTGTTCTTCATACCTAACCTCCTACTTAATGCCCGAATAACTCATTGTTTCGATTACGTTGCTCTGCGAAATTACAAACACCACAATCGGCGGTATCAGCAGAATAAGCGCAGATGCCGCGCCGACACCCTGACGTGCTATACCGCCCGTAATGATTTGGTTCATCGCTGTCGGCAGCATTTTCAATTCTTCAGAATAAATATAGCTTACACCTGTATTATTCCAAATATCCTTAAATGCAAATATCAAAAGTGTCAGCCACGCCGGCTTAACAAGCGGCATTACTATTTTCCAGAAAATCTGCATTTCCGTAGCGCCGTCAATTCGCGCCGACTCCAATGTTTCATTTTCAATCTGCACCATAAACTGCTGCATAAGAAACAGTCCGAGCGAGCCGGCAATTGCCGGAAGTATCAGTGCCCAATATGTGTCAACGAGCTTTAAAACAGACATTACCATATACACCGGTATTGCCAGCGTACCGCCGTTGAACAAAAGTGCCATCTGAATCAGCGTTGAAATCTTCTTTCTTCCCGGAAAATTCCCCTTTGCGAGCGGAAACGCACACATCGCCGCAAATATAATATGGAAGAAAGTAACCGTAACGCTCACGAATACACTGTTAAAGATGTAACGCGAAAACGGAACCCACAAACTGCTGCTGAGTCTGAATAACTGCTTGAAATTGTCAGTTGTCGGATTTATAACCGTAAAAATTCGCGGCGGGAAAATGAATATTTCCTCAAGCGGTTTAAACGCATTCACTACCGACAATATCAGCGGAAAACTCATAAAAAATCCCATTACAATCAGCATAACGGATATCGCAATGTCACCGCCGCGTGAACGGCTTACACGCTTTTTCTTTGTTTCTCTGACTTTTTCGCCGTTGCTTGCTTTATATTTTCTTTTTAATTTTGCAACCTTTTCCTTCGCCATTGTCGTCCCCCCTTATTCATCAGGTTTAAGCAGCTTGGTTATTACATTCTTTGTCAAAATCATAACAACCGTAAGCATAAACGAAATTGCCGCCGCATAACCCATCTCATATCTGACTCTACCGTAGTCCTCTATATGGTTTACTATGGTATGGACAGAATAGTTTGTACTCGGAAAACCACAAAGCGTCTTTCCCACATTACCGATAGCAAACGATGCCGAAATCTGCATAACCGCCGCAAACATCATCTGCGGTTTCATCGACGGAATTGTTATCATAAACAATTCCTGAAAACGATTTTTTACACCGTCAATCGCGCCTGCCTCATACAACGCCGCATCAACGTTTCTGAATCCGGCAACCAGCGAAAGAAAGCTTGTTCCCAACGACAGCCACAGCTCGATTAAGATTATAACTCCGAAATTGTATTCCGGATCGGTGAGCCATTTAATCGGCCCGTCGATAAATCCCCAATCGACCAAAAACGCATTTACATAACCGTACGCGTCCGCCGAAAATATGATACCCCATATCGTTACAACACCTGCCGACAGTGACGGCGCATAGAATATGAGTGTCATAATCGGACGTATTTTATTTGGAAGCTCATTTACAAACCATGCAAATATAAAGCACAGCAAATAACTCACAGGACCTGTAATAAACGCAAACACCAATGTATTTTTAACCGCAATTATAAACACCTCGTCCTCAAGGAAAAGCTGCTGATAATTTGCAAGTCCGCGCCATTCCGGCCACTCAAGCATATTAAAGTACGTAAAACTCAATAGCAAAGATGATATAACCGGTATTACCGTGAACACGCAAAACAAAATCAAAAACGGTGCCATCATAAAATAGCTTGTTTTATTCTTCTTAATCTGCTGCCACAATGTAGGCTTTTTCCACGTTCCCGGTGCATTCACCGCTGTTTCTTTAACCTTCAAGCGTTGTCACCCCTTTTTATTCTAAACCAAACTCTGTATATTTTCTTGTGATTTCATCGTCTATACTCAATTTCTGCTCGTGCAGTGTTTCGTAAGGACTCGCAAAATCATAAATTGCCGTTCTGAATGCATTCTGGATACCGCGCGCCGTATAATAACTTCCCGGCACTTCCGGTACACCCGCTACATCGTCCCACTGCTCGTTCAACATTCTGTGCTGTTCGGCTGTCCATGGTATCTGCTGAAAAGCTTCTTTATTTGCTGTCGCATATCTTGCGGACGCACCCATAATTTTCTCAAGCTCAATACCGTATTTCGCCTGCACATCGGCACTCGTAAACCACTTTAAGAACTCCCATGCCGATTCCTTGTCCTCGGTCTTGTTAAACATCACACACGCCGTAACCGCGGAAGTCTGTGTGCGGTTCAGTTTTCCGTTTTCGTCAACCGTACCCGGCAGCGGTGCCATTCCCCACAAACCGTTAAGCTCCGGCGCACCTACACTCAGCAGATTTGCCTGCGTGTACAGCTGAATTGCAAGCGGCATATCACCGCGTCTGAAATAACTGTAAAAATCATATGTTTCAGGGAATCCGTAATTAATGTAATATTCCGTACTCTCCCTAAATGCCTCTCTTGCCGCCTCCGAACCAAGGTCCGTTGCTTTCAAATCATCGGTGTAATACTTACCGCCGCGCTGATACATAAGCGTATTGAAAATCGTAAACGCGGTAGATGCATTATTCGGTACTACCGACGAAATCGCACTCCAGCCCACGTTCATATTATTCTTATTAATAATAGGTATAATCTGCTTAAATTCTTTCCACGTATTAGGTATTCCGACACCCAAATCGGTCAGAATATCTTTTCTGTAGAACATCATTTCATAGTTCTGCGTATCAGGGAGTGCATAGTAGCCGCCGCGGAACTTAAACGGCACCATTGCCGACGGCTGAAAACGCTCTTTGACAATCTCGTCAAAATCCTCAAACTGCGACAAATCCGCAAGCGCACCGCGGATTGCATAGTTTACAGGCTCGGTCGATGCGATGGTAAGTGCAACGTCAGGTCCTCTGCCGGCAAGCGTTGCCTCGATAAGCGCACCCTGCACAAGCTCCAGTTTTACGTTTATGTCCGTGTTAGGCGTAAAATCGTCCTGAATCATATCTTTCAGTATACCTACCTGGTCACGTCCGAGATTTACCCACACTCTTACTTTCTTGGTGTCACCCGTAACCTCGTCCGAAATCAAATCATAATCCTCCGTAAACGATGCTACAAATG
Source organism: uncultured Lachnospiraceae bacterium (assembly GCA_964422725.1). Taxonomy (GTDB): domain Bacteria; phylum Bacillota; class Clostridia; order UBA1381; family UBA1381; genus CAKSNH01. The sequence goes on along the minus strand of CAYRCC010000009.1, from coordinate 51,496 downwards.
TATCAAAATTATATTTCATACTTTCGATAAAATTCGGCTCAACCCTCGGCAGCTGTGCCTCCGGTGCATTAACTAAAATATAGTCAAGCTGAAGAGGCTGTTTCTGCATATTCAAAACCCATGCCGAAAGTCCGGAAATATCGTTTTTATACGTACTCAGCTTTGAGGCAATTTTCTCAGGCTTTTCCGCCATTGACGTAAGGTCGATAACCATACGTTCAAGCTGTGAAACCGAGCTGCCCGTTTTACCGCCGGCAAATTCTATAAGGTTTTTCTTTTGCTCGGAAAGTCTTTCGGCAATGTCCTCAAACCCCTCTATCAATCCCGGTATCTGCTTTTCAAACTTATAATCACGCAGTGTGTCCGGTGTACTTCCCGAAATCATAACTATCTTTCGGTAGTATTCGTTCATATCGAATATACAGTCGTTGACTTCACGCAGAATATCGGTTATATCGCCGTAGGTAGCCTCCATTGTCAAATAGTGCTTTCCCTTGGTAAAATAGAACTCATACGCCTCGCCGTTTTCGTCGGCAAGCGTTTTTATCTGCCAATCGTCGCTGAACTCAAAATTTACCTTTTCAAGCTCTTTAAACGGCACTGTTCCGTCAATCATCACCTTACGGGTCGAGAACATACCGCTTGTTACGTTTTGCAAAAACTTCAGCGAAATGTTGTAAAGTCCGTCATTCGGCACGTCAAGCTCCCACGTAACCTGCTGACCGTTCGACTGCCAGCCTGTACCGCCTACCGAATTAAGCCTTATTTTCGACGAGCTTGACGGCTCTGTCAAAGGACTCGTTTTATCGGTAACCGGATAAACAGTCGAGGCATTTCTTTCAAAGGTTTTCTCAGCCTGAACTTTTATCGTTTCTACGGCTTTTTTATAACCCTTCGCGCTGTACTCCGCCTTAACGTCGCTGTAAGCTTTCGGTTCCTGTTCTTGATAAATTTTTAACTTACTTATGTAAAACATTTGCCCCTCTGTGGTAAGACGGACAGTATTTGAACCTTTTTTCAAATATATTTTAAGTCTTTCTTTGGTATATCCTTCAGGGTCGGTCCATGAATGTACAATCCACTTAGGTTTCTGAGCCATTTTAGGGCGCAACTGGTTATCGCGCGAATCGGTTCGTATATCCGTTGTATCCACCCAAATTCTCGCAATTTCGTTGTTTGATGCTTCGTTAAACTGAAGCTCACCGTTTACATCAAGCGAAACCTCAAGGTCATTTCCGGCATCTTCGCCCAAATTCACCTCAACCGCAAAATTATAAAGTCCGTCCTCCGGTGCCTCTATGTTCCACTCTGCCCACGCCTCATTTCCTTCGGGAAACTGCAATACACCGCTGACACCCTGATAATCAACAACCGCAAAATCAGTGCCGCTCAGCGCCGTATAATTCTTGGCATCAAATTCCGCACTTACCGCCGGAACCGCAGCCGCCGAATACTTTTTCAAAAAGTTCTGATATGAATTTTCCGAGTCATAATCAAAATCAATTTTCGTTCCGTACTCAGGTCTGTAGCTTTCAGCTGTTGCAGGTACCGAAAATGACGCTGACAGCATCGCTGCCGCCAACAACGCAGTTAAAATTCTCTTTAACTTACTTTTTTTCAAATTCATTCACTTCCCTTTGTCTTAATTGCCAAACAAGTTTAATTATGTATATTCAAAATATTTTATATATTTTACACAATTTCATTTTTTACCAAATTATGCAAAGTGCATATATTTATTTTGAAATTTACAAAAAAACTATCATAAAAATATTTTTATTAACTCGTTTATAATTTTCTATACTATATATACTAACAGAAAACAGATAAGATTTCAACAATTTAAACAAAATTTTTTAAAAAATTTTTTCTATTATGTTCAACAGACAGCACACAATAAAAAGCAAAGTAATGAATTATGCACAAATTCATTACTTTGCTTTTCCGTAAATTACCGTTATTTTTGCATATACCAATTAATTTCCCGTAACAACACAGTTTTTGCCGTTACGCTTACCTATATACAAATTATTGTCAGCCAGCTTAATCATTTCCTGAAAATTTTCGCATTTGTCCGACAAAACCAAGCCGTACGTCATTGTCACGTTAAATTTTGTGTCCTCATAGCAGTATTCCTCTTGACTTACCCGCTCGCGTATCGCATCTATACGTTCAAATGCGGTTTGCAAATCAATGTCGTTCAGCAAAATCAACATTTCTTCGCCGCCCCACCGGCACACCGTTCCGTCGGCAACAGCCTCCTTATGTATTTGGGCTATACTTTTAAGTATCATATCACCGGCATCGTGTCCGTAAATATCGTTTACCATTTTAAAATCGTCAATATCGCATATGCATATGGCGTATGACTTTGATGTGTTCTCTTTCAGCACCTTATCCATAGCGCGTCTGTTGTACAGATTGGTGAGCGGGTCGTATTTGGACAAATAATCCAGCATATCGTTCTTTTCTTTAAGATATTTGTTAAGCTCTGCCGAGTTGTTCACAAACATATACGAAAATATTATGTTTATCGCCGCAACAATTACTATATTAACTATCAAAAGTATATAATTTATATGAATCATATGATACATCGACTGTACCTTCGTCATAACGGCTATAAGCAGTACCATTACAAGCGTACCTATTATTCCGCACAAAATCGGATAGGTCTGTCCCTGATGCATATTGTCCATCAAAAAGAACATTACCGGTATCATAGCTATCGAATACATAAAAAATCCGCTGTCCACCCCCATCGTGAACGTGGCAAGCACCGAATATATCAATATTTCGATAAACACCAGAATAATCATATCCGACATTTTCATCTTTTTGGCAAATATAAGTAGCAACACATAGCAAGTCGAGCTTACAACATTAATCTTTGCAAGCTCCGGCACTCCGACCGCAAAAAAGAAAATCACAAAAAACACGTGTACAAACAAGCATAAAAACAAAAGTATATTCACAGTGTATTTTGTTAAAATCATCACCAACTCATTAGCACCGACATCATCTTTATGTTTCATATCAATCCGTTACCTTTCAGTATCACAAGTGACGTATAACCGCAATCATAAGTCCCAGTAATGCTCCGGCACACACTTCGATCGGCGTATGTCCGAGCAGCTCCTTCATTTTCTTTTCCGCCAACACAAAATCACCCTTGCCCCATTCGGCAACCATTTCGTTCAGCAGTCTTGCATGTTGTCCGGCGGCACGCCGTACCCCCGCCGCATCATACATAACCACCATTGCAAAAGCAAACGACAATGCAAACATCGTGCTTGAAAAGCCTTCTGTCAGCCCTACCGCCGATGCAAGCGATATTACAAACGACGAATGTGAGCTCGGCATACCTCCCGAACCGATAAGTCTTTTGAAATCAAGCTTTCTGTTCCATATAAAAACAAAAATCACTTTTAACACCTGAGCAACAAACCACGCCAAAACCGCCGTCCACAAAATCGAATTATCAAAAAAATCATTTATATACCGCATTGCACAGCATCGCCCCTCTCCTATATGTGTTTAAACAGCTCTGTCCGCCAAATATTCGACAAGCGAAATTAAAAACTCCGCCCTATCTCCGAATACCGACAACGCCGAAACAGCTTTCTTTGAATACTCGTCCACCATTTCCTCCGCCTTTTCAACCCCTACAAGCCTTGCATAAGTATTTTTGTTGTTTTCCGCATCACTGCCTACCGGCTTGCCGAGTTTGCTTTCATCACCCACAACGTCCAATATATCATCGCGTATCTGAAAGGCAATACCCAAATTTTCGGCAAATTCGTCAGCCGCCGCTATTTGACTCTCATCTGCACCCGCCAATATTGCACCTATCACAGAAGCCGAACGTATAATTGCCCCCGTTTTCCTCGCATGGATATATTCTATCTTTTCGAGCGGAATATCCTCGCCCTCACTCTCTATATCCACTATCTGACCGCCAATCATACCCTCACACCCCGACGACTGTGCCAAAACCTTCATCGCCCTCAGCCACCTTTCGGTGTCCGACACACCGCAGCCGTGAGTGCATACCGTTTCAAACGCACGGTTTAAAAGTGCATCACCTGCCAAAATCGCGGTTGCCTCGCCGAATTTGATATGATTTGTAGGTATTCCGCGGCGGTAATCGTCGTTATCCATTGCCGGCAAATCGTCGTGAATAAGCGAATATGTATGAATCATCTCTATCGCCGCCGCAAACGGCATACATATATTTTCATCTGCACCGCACATCTCGCATACGCTCATCATCAAAACAGGTCTTAATCGTTTACCTCCGGCAAACAAGCTGTATGACATAGCATCGTATATGTTCTTTTGATAATTGTCTGTACATGGGATATAGCTTTTAAGCGCATTGTTTATCTTTTCGATTTTCAAATCAAGCGTATTTTTAAAATTCATATTATTATTCCTCTTCCGGCAGAAAATCCTGTTTTACGGTTTCACCGTCCGCACCCGTAACAAGCACCGATACTTTCTTTTCGGCATTGTCGAGCATTTTGCGGCACTCCTTTGACAATTTAACACCGCTTTCAAAAAGCTCCAGCGATTCGTCAAGCGTTACATCGCCTTTTTCAAGCTGTTTAACTATGTTCTCAAGCTCCGACATAGCAGTTTCAAAAGTTTTTTTAGCCATTTTACCCTCCGTTTACTCCAAAACAATACATTTCTTTTCGCCGTCCGACATACGCATTTTAAACTCGTCGTCCTTTTTCAAATCAGCCGCCGAACGTATAACCTTATTATCGGCATCCATCGGTATCGCATATCCGCGCGCCATAACCGCAAGCGGACTCATCGCGTCCAGCTTTGCACAGCCTGCGCCGAGTTTCTCGCTTCGTTTCATCAGCTCCATCGAAAAAGTTTTGACAAGCTGTTTCAGTGAGTTGTCAAGCCTGATTGAATAATCGTCAATTTTTCCCTGCGGACTTTTCAGGCTTATGCCGTTATACCTGAGCTTGATACGTTCGAGTCTTTTCAGCATATCATTTGTAAGCTTGTTTCTTATCATATCTATCCGATTGGCAAGCTCTGTCTGTGACGGTACTGATATTTCGGCTGCCGCCGACGGCGTAGGCGCGCGCATATCCGCCACATAGTCCGCAATTGTAAAATCGGTTTCGTGTCCGACTGCCGATATTACAGGGATTTCCGACTCAAATATCGCCCTTGCCACAATTTCCTCGTTAAACGCCCACAAATCCTCTATCGAACCGCCGCCTCTTCCGACAATCAGCGTATCGACCATATGAGTATCGTTAAAATATTTTATTCCCTCAACTATATTTGCCGCCGCTCCGCTGCCCTGAACCAACGACGGGTATATTACAATTTCCGCACGCGGAAATCGGCGCGTAATTACATTGATTATATCCCTTACTGCCGCTCCGGTAGTCGCCGTAACCACACCTACCTTTTCAGGATACACCGCAATCGGTTTTTTATGCTCCGCATTGAAAAGTCCTTCCGCGGCGAGCCGCTTTTTAAGCTGTTCATACTGTATATACAACGCACCGACTCCGTCTACTGTCATTTCCTCAACGTAAAGCTGATATGCGCCTCCCGCCTCGTAAACAGAAACACGTCCGCGCGCCATAACCTTCATACCGTCCTCAGGCTTGAAATTAAGCGTGCGTACGGCATTTCTGAACATTACCGCTTTTAGCACGCCGCCCTCGTCCTTTAGGGTGAGATACATATGTCCCGAATAATGCAGTTTACAGTTTGAAATTTCACCCTTTATCCACACGTTATTCAAAATAATATTGCTGTCGAGTATCTTTTTAACATAGCTGTTAAGCTGTGACACCGTCGCAACTCTGACATTCTGTTCCATACAAACTCCTATTTCAAATTATACCTCTGCGCCAGCAATCCTATTCCGACTGCATTGTCGGAAGAAAGCTCACGCGAAGCAAAATAAACATCGACATTCAAATGTTTTTTCAAATATTCACATATAATCACATCGGACGCAACTCCGCCCACAAACAGCACCTTGCCGACACCCGTATTTTCAGCCGCATTATTGACCGCTTTGGTCAATGATTTTGCCACACACATAAGCACACCGCGCGCAAGCTCGGAAGTATCCGCACTGCCTATCATACTCCCAACCTTGGTTTCCACGCCCGAAAAACTCATATATGTATCTTTCACCGACACCGGCAGCGGCACCGCTCTGTCAGTTTTTGCCGCCAGTTTTTCAAGTTCTGCGCCGCACGGAAATTTTATCCCCATACCGACACCGACTCTGTCGATAAACTGTCCCGCGCTTATATCGCTTGAGGCACCCGCTATTTCCTGGCTGAATGTACAGCCGTTGTATTCGCACTTTAAAATTTCGGTAGTTCCGCCGGATAAATGCACCGACAAAAACTTATCGTTTATCAGCGATTTTTCGCCGCACGAATATATTCCCGCCATAATATGCCCGTCCTGATGACTGAATTTACAGCACGGCACTTTCAAAGTATCGGCTATTACACTCGCAAAGCTTTCTCCGGCAACAAACACAGGCATATACGAGCCTTGAACATTGCGCGGCCTTGTGCTCACTCCTACCGCTTTCACTTTTTTCAAATCCGCTTTTTCGGAAAGCTGACCGTAAAGAATCGGCAGTGTCTTTAAATGTATAAACACCGCATCGCTCTGCCTTATTCCCCGTGCACCGTCTTTAACCTCCAAAATTCTGCGTATACTGTGCACCTCACTGCCGTCAATAAGCGAAACAGATGTGGTATAATTACTTGTATCTATCCCTATATAAATAGCTGCTCAGTCCTTTAACTCCGATTTATTTTCCATACTTTTGAAAACTCCGCCCAAAACACCGTTCACAAATGCCGCTTTTTCCGGGTCATCGTATTTTTTCACCAATTCCACAGCTTCGTTCACCGCTACCTTTACGGGAACGTCCTCGGCATACTTCATTTCATACACTGCCAGCTCCAATATACACAGCGTCGCCTTGGGCAGTCTTTCCGCTTTCCAGCCTTTACTCAGGTTTTCCCTGATAATCCGCGAAATTTCTTCTTCCTTTTCAATTACCCCGTTCACAACACCCTTGATATACCTCATATTAGGCAGACATTCCGGCGTTTCTTCTATTAAATGCTCATACAATGCCTCAATCTCACCCTGATGCATATTTCTCTGAAATATGAGTTTAAATGCTTCTTCTCTGGCTTCTGACCTTGTTTGTCTTTTACTCATTTTTTCCTCCGAACTGTTAAAATAAAAAATTATTCCGCAAACCGTACCGTATTTTTCAAACGAAACAAAAACGTCCCTCGTTTTTGCCTACAGCTTTATATTATTATATATCATATTGTCCGAAAAATAAAGACAATTTTTATATTTTCTATAATATTGAGCAAAACTCGGACTGTCTAAGGACTTAATTTTTCTATTCTCTGGGCGGCTTAGGCCCGAAATACTGATATATATTGCATTTCATCATACCGTTATAAACCTTGCGTTTTTTATCCGCTCTTTTTCCGTAATACCTTTCAAACTGCTCGTCCGAGGTTATAACGTACGCCGACCACGTATCAAAACTGCGGAATTTATCGCCTGTACATTTTAAAATTTCCCTTGCCTCCCTCACCTCACCAAGTCTTGCTCCGTAAGGCGGATTTACTATAAATGTCCCGTATTCCGCAGTGGTGTAAAATTTATCAACCGAAAATCTCCCAACCCTTATGCAGTCACCCACTCCGGCTTTTTTTGCGTTTTGCTCGGTAAGTGCCGCCGCCTCGGAGTCTATATCACTGGCATATATGCTCAATTTTATGTCCCTCTGTTCCTCAAACGCCTCCTCGCGTGCATCTTTCCACTGTCGTGCGGAAATTTGATGAAACGCATCGGCGGCAAAGCTCCTTTTAAGTCCCGGCGCTATATTTCTCGCAATCATAGCCGCCTCAATCGGTATAGTTCCCGAACCGCAGAAAGTGTCCGCAAGCGGCCGCTCGTATCTCCAATAGCTGAGCATAATCATCGCCGAAGCAATTGTTTCTCTCAGCGGTGCGGCGTTTGAATTTCTTCTGTAGCCGCGCTTGTGCAGAGGTTCGCCTGATGTGTCTATCATAAGAGTTACGCGGTCTTTCAATATAGAAAACTGCACCTGATATACCGCTCCCGTTTCCTCAAGCCAACTCACCTTATACCTTTGCGACATCGCCACCGCTATCGCCTTTTTTATAATCGCCTGACAATCTCGCTCACTTGCAAGCTTTGACTTGAGCGAATACCCTTTTACCGGAAACGCATCTTCCTTCTCAAGCCAATCGCCCCAGCTGACTTTTTTCGTGTTTTCAAAAAGCTCCTCAAAACTCTCCGCGTTAAACTCGGCTACCTTAATCAAAACTCGCTCGCCCGTTCTTAACCACAAATTCGCAATACACACAGCCTCCCAGTCACCGTAAAACGTAACTCTGCCGTCCTCGACTGCCGTTGTTTCGTATCCGAGCCTGCGTATTTCCTTTGCGGCAAACGCCTCCATACCAAACATCACCGGCACTATTATTTCAAATTTATCCATCTGTATTCTCCCACTATCTTTTCCTTGATTTTCTGCGTTTTCTGTCCGCCCCGGTACGGTGTTTTCCACGCCTTGCTCCGACTCTTTTCTTTTTATCCTTTTCAAGACGTTTCAATTCCTGTTCTTTTTCAGCCTTTCGTTTTTCCGCTTTTCTGTTTATCCTGTCAACATTCTGTGCGGTGGCGTCCTCCGAAAGCACAAAATCAATCTGACGTGTCATAAAATCGGTACGGACAAGAACCACCTCAACGCTGTCACCCACCTTATACACAGTTGAAGTACGTCTGCCCTCAAACCGCTTTAACGCATCATTATACTCAAAATAGTCCTTTGACATATTTTCAACGCGTACCAAACCTTCAACGGAATTTTCAAGACTTACAAACATTCCAAACGCCGTCACCGACGAAATAACTCCTTCAAAGCTGTCGCCGATAAACTGCGACATATATACCGCTTTCATCAAATCATCAACATCGCGCTCGCAGTTATCGGCTTCGGACTGTTTTTCCGTCGAATTGAGCGCCGCCTCTGCCGCGAAATTTTTCAAATCGGCAAGTCGTTCACCGTTCAGCCTGCCGTCAATAAACTCTTTTAAAATCCTGTGTATTGCAAGGTCGGGGTAACGGCGTATAGGTGACGTGAAATGCGTATAATATTTTGCCGCAAGTCCGAAATGCCCTTTGTTATCCGGTGAATACTTCGCTTTCATCAATGACCTGAGCAAATACGTGGAAATCATATATTCCTCGGGAGTACCTTTCACCTTTTCAAGCACCTGCTGCAATGCTTTCGGGTGGAGCAGTTCACCGTCATCATATCTGCCCTTTATCTGCACTCCGAAATTCAGTATAAACCTGTTAAACGCATCTATTTTCTCACCGTCCGGCACTTCGTGAATCCTGTATATAAACGGCAGTTCTGCCCAAAACGCATATTCGGCAATTGTTTCATTTGCCGCAAGCATAAATTCCTCAATCATTCTGTGCGACACCTCCCGTTTCACTTTTACTATGTCAACGGGTTCGCCGATATCATTTACAATAACCTTTGATTCGGCAAAATTGAAATCAATACTTCCGCGCTCCATTCGCTTTTTTTGCAGTATCTCAGCCAATTCAGCCATTACTTTCAAATCCGGAATTATATAATCATACCTTTTATTCAGCTTTTCATTGCCGCCCTCAAGCAGTGCCGTAACGGCATCATATGTCATACGTTCCGCGGAACGTATGACGCTTTTGCACAATTTATGGCACACTATTGTGCCGCTTTTGTCTATTTCCATAAACACGCTCAGTGTCAAACGATTTACACGCGGATTTAAACTGCATATACCGTTTGACAGTTTTGTCGGCAGCATCGGTATCACGCGGTCAGCCAGATATACACTCGTTGCGCGTTCAAACGCCGAGCGGTCTGTTGCACTGCCCTCAGTCACATAATGCGTAACATCGGCAATGTGTACTCCCAAGTAATAATTACCGTTACCAAGCATTTCAACCGACACGGCATCGTCAAAATCACGTGCGGTTTCTCCGTCTATGGTAAATATTGTTTTGTCACGCAAATCCAGTCTGTCAGCCATATCGCGTTTATAAACGCGGTTTGGCATATTTTCCGTTTCGCACAGCACATCGTCGGCAAATTCCTCATCAATACCGTGTGCGTAAATAATCGCCTCCACATTTCCCGACAACGCCCTTGCATCACCCATATTTTTTGTGACAACCCCAAACACGCGTCCGTCCGAATCGTATTTTACAATCTCGACAGCCACGCGTTCTCCGACAACCGCGTCCAGCATATCCTCAGGCTTAACGCATATTTTTGAATACATTCTTTCGCTGTCACACTTAATATAAAAATGCCCTTTTTCTTTCTTTCCAACCACTCCCGTAAACGATGTGTTGCCGCGATTGAGTATCTTTACCACATACCCCTCGCGCTTTCCTCCGTTTGTTTGTTTATTTTCAATCCGCACAATAACTCTGTCGCCGTCATACGCACCGTTTAAGCCGTCACCGCTTACATAAATATCCTCTGTGCCGTCGGCCGGAATAAGAAACGCGAAAAAACCGCGCATACTGCAGCTCAATTTCCCTACCGCTTTATTTTCCGCTTTTTCCGCCGCCGCATATCTGCCCTTTTTGCTTTGTATAATTTCCCCGTTTTCCTCAAGGTCGCAAAGTGCTGCGGCAAACTCCTCACTTTTTTCCGCCGGCACGTCCATTACCGTACACAGCTCCTCAAATTTCAGCGGTATATACTCCTTGCTTTGCATATAAGCCAGTATCTTTTCTTTTCCGGTCATTTTATCCCCACTTTCATTTTTTATGCAATTACAACATCTTTATCATATCCGTTTTTTAAATTTTCACAATAATATTCAATAAATCACATTATGTGTATTGTATAACATTTGCGTAAAATATACAATAGATAAAATGTAAATTTATGTTCATCAACCGCGAAATATGCAAAAAAACAGCAAAACCAATAAGCCGAACTGCCGACTTATCGGTTTTGCTGTATACAAGTTTTTACTGCGTTTCTATTCTGAATACGTTCACTTTATCGTCATACAACGCTCTTTTTACACCGCTTATGTACGAAACAACCGCACTCACTTCCATAACAAGCATATTTTCAGGTGTCAGATACGGTTCACCGTCCATAAGGTTTTCCGCGCCGTTGACCACAAGATGCGTACGTCCGACCTCAGCCTCAACCGTATATTCGCCGCTCTTTATTGTAAGCTTTTTCTCTTTATCCGAATACTCATATTCAAACTTATCACCGACAACGGTTTTGAGCCGTTCGAGTATACACAAAACATTTCCCCATATACAGCCGTTTTCGTTTACACTCCGCACTCCGCGCGTATCGGGTTCCTGACCGTTAATGAGTATTTTGCAGTAAACGCGATCCTCGGCTTTGTATTTAACCGCATCTGCCTGCGGTATAGCCGCAAACTCTCTTTCGCACTCTGCCGCCGTATCGGCATAATCGGCGTATATTACATCGGCATACGTATCCGTCAATACACTCAAATCCGCCGCCGTACTTTCAAACACAGCTGTCCCTTCGGCAGTAGTGCCCATTACAGCTTTAATCGAAATTCTTCCGGCATTTTCGGTTGAACGTACAAACACTCTGTTTGTACCGCACTCGGCATACACATAGCTTTTATGTATCACACTGTCATCTTTGCCGAATCCCGTAAATCTTCCGCTGTTATAGCCGCCCAGAAACTCACCCTCACCGTCAATCGAAAAATCAATTCTGTCATAGCACAGCGGACAAACATCGCCGTTTTCGTCAACAACCTCAACGTCAATATACGCAATATCATTATGATTTGCTTTAAGTCCGTGCGGTGCCGTATGCACTGTCATATTTATTTTATGCGGCTTACCTACCGTATGCAGTTCGTCTTTGGCAACCGCTTTACCGCTGTAGTCGTAACCGTATGCGATTACTCTGCCGCTTTCGGTAACATCAACATTCTCAATCGGAAAAACAAACGCACTTACAGGCTTATCGCACGAACCGACAACTCTGCCGTTAACCTCCAGCACTACCTTTGCAATTTCATAGCTTCCGATTACATACACCGTTTTGTGTGTAGGGTCGCGGTATAATATTTCGTCCGTTTCTTCCCAATAATTTCCGTTAAATACTTTGTTGCGGTAAGCGTAATTCGTTCCGTCCGGCTTTGGATAATTCCAATGTCCGAAAATTTTAATTTCGGCAGTCGGCGACTGCATTACTCTGTAAACGTCAAAATTCTGTTTCTTAACTCTTATCGGGTCGACTCTGCCGCTCATTCTGCCGTTTTCGCTGTATGCCTGTCTGCCATGCTGTGCGGAATCCGTCCAGCACAGTGCCGCGCACGCACTGTACAAATTCTTTCCCGACGCACCGCCTATCCTGTCATTGAAAAACTCACTGTAACCGCCGGCAACACTTCTTGCCAAGTCCTCGGAGGTTAAATCGTAAAAATCCCGCCCCGGCTGTTTTCTGCCGCCTCTGCCGAGCCACTTGGTTCTGTAATCAAAATCCGGCGGTGAAAAATCGTCCCATATTCTCCGCGGTGCTTCCTCTCTTGAATACTCCGTTTCGGTAATAGGTCCGTGCTCCGCCAAAAAACGCGCCGCGTGGCGGTTCAGCATAGTTCCGACATACTCGGATTCATTAACCACCTCAACGGTATTAAGTGTTCGGCAACCCATAAACCGTCCGCCGTCGGGGTCAAGATTTTCTTTCAAAATCCGCATTTCACGCATATGCTCAAGACCTACCGAGTTATTACCGGTTTCCCAGAACAGTATTGACGGGTGGTTTCGGAATGATATTATAATATCACGCATAAGCTCAACACGCTGATCCCACTGTCTGCCGAAACTTTCTCTTTCCTTGTCGCCTGCCGGCTGAGTGCAAACCACGCCGCAGCGGTCAAACGCTCTCACGTCTGCCGGCGATGCCGCAACGTGCATCCACCGTATATGATTTGCGTTACTCTCTTTTATCAGCTGTGCATCAACGTCCTTCAGCCATTCCGGCGCAATACCTATAACCGCCCATTCATTAGAGGCACGCTGTGCATAACCCCTCAGCCACACGGGAACATCGTTTATCATTACGCCTTTGTCCTTATCGTAACCGACTTTTCTGAAACCCGTTTCAATAACCGTCCTGTCGTACAGCTCACCGTCAACAATCAGCGACACCTCAACGCGGTACAAATACGGGTCGGCTATACTCCAAAACCGCAGCCGCGCCTTTTCCGACACCGCTTTCAGGCGGGTAACCCCAACAGACTCCAAAACCGTAGGTGCAACCGCACTCTCATCATCAATCGGAACATAATGTTTTCTGCCGTCCGGCAGAATTTCCTCGCTATACGCATCGGACGGCGTAATCGACAGCGGCGTTTCGACTTTGCCCGACGGCAAAATTACACATTCCTCCGACTTAAAATGTACCGTTTCAGCTCCGTCAAGCATTTTTACCGCGACATCAATTACCGCATTTACCGCCTGCGCACTTTCATTTCTTATTTCCGCCTCCGCCGAAATCTTAGCCGTTTTATTTTCTATATCATAATCCGTACCATAGACATAAACTCCCTTTGTCTGCAAATTACTGTACAGCGGAAGTGTGATATACACCGACGGTTTAAAATGCACTTTAACCGGACGCGTTATTCCGCCTACTGATGGGTTAAAATCGTTGCAATTCCAAAAAAATCCTACTCCCTCACACGCTTTATCAACCTTTTCCTCCTGTGACTGCAAATAGCTCCCCGGTTCAACGTCAGGCTTATTGGGCGTTTCCGCAATACAATATTTGATGTTGCGCGTTGCGGTGTTATCTGTGGCAATTGCTATCAAATTCGGCTTATCACAGTCCACCAGCCTTGTTATGTCAAACCCAAACGGTGCCGTACCGTTTTCGCTATACCCCGCCAACACTCCGTTTACATACAAATAGCAGGTCTGGCGCATACCCTCAAACTCCAAAATTACCTTTTGTCCTTTCCGCTCGCTTGCAATATTCAGCCAATTGCGGTAAAAAGCCATTGTACGCTTTTGACCGCTGCCGGCATCCTGTATTCGGTCGCGAAACAAATCAACGTCGTTAAATGTATGCGGTAATGTAACCTTTTTCCAGTTTTCTTCACAGTAATCCGTTTCGTAAAAATACTTTCCGTTTCGGTCTTTGCACACCTCCAGTGCATTTTTCAGCGGAAACACATCTGCAAGCAAAAAGCTCCAGCCGTTATGAAAATAATATTCTGCCCCTATTGTCACACTCATACCGGTTCTCCTTATGGTTTTTTATTATATTATATAAGAATATAATCCAATAATCAAGCACTATTATGTTTAAAAAACCGTTTATTTCATAAAAAAACACCCCGATACGCATAGCATATCGGAGTGTCGATAAAAATTAATCCAACGCCGTTACCGGTGCAATTATCGGACCGCAATCATCGTCCCAAAGCATAAGTTTATAAATACTCGTTTTCGGCTTTTCAACTTTTATAATCGTTTTGCCGTCAACGGTACTTTTTGTGCCGAGTTTTTTGTCTGTCAAATTGCCGATAGTATCATATTCAGCCAAATACAGTGTTGCTGACACACTATTGCCGTCAAGCGGTGATATGGTGAATACAACCTCGTTTTCTACAACCTCTTTTTCAATTTTAACCTTACCTGTATACTTTCCTATAGGCGCAACCTCATCAGCCGGCTCTACACCGAAAGCAATAACGGATATCTTATATTCCGCGCTCTTAAAGCTGCTTTCCGTCGCTTTATAGCGCACCGCATACTTCGTGCCGCCGGCTATATTCTCTATCTTAACACCCGTTCCGGCTTGCCACGTTTTACCACCGTCTGTGCTGTACTCCATATCCGCCGTAATACCTTCGATACTTCCCGTACCGCCGACTTCGCTCGGCTGTACAACTTTGAAACCGCTTTCCGATGGTGCACTCGGACGCGCCGGAATCACAAGTGTCTGCGGTTCGCTGTCGCTTGTTGTTACCGCATTTCCGGCTTTTACGACCAAAACTGTTTTGCCCATATACTCATCTGCCGAAAGCTTACCGTCTGTCGGTGTTACTTCCTCACCGTCAATCGTATATGCACCGTCAGCAAAGCCCGTAAGCATTTCGTTTGCATAATCAACCGCTATGTTCGGTGTCGTTTCAGACACTGCGCCGAATACATTTACGGAAACCGCATAATTTGCACTCTTGAATTTACTTTCCGTCGCTTTATAGTGTACTGTATACTTCGTGCCGCCGGCTATATTCTCTATCTTAACACCCGTTCCGGCTTGCCATGTTTTACCGCCGTCTGTGCTGTACTCCATATCCGCCGTAATACCTTCGATACTTCCCGTACCGCCGATTACGCTTGGCTGTACAACTGTGAAATTGCTTGCCGTAGGTGCACTCGGACGTGCCGGAACCGCAAGTGTCTGCGGTGCACTGTCAGTGTGGTTTGCATCGCTTGCTTTTTTCACAACTGAAATTGTTTTTCCGATATATGCAGTTGCTGACACTTTGCTGTCTGTCAGGGTTACTTCCTCACCGTCAACCGTATATGTGCCGTCAGCAAAGCCCGTAAGCATTTCGCTTGCATAATCAACCGCTATACTCGGTGTCGTTTCAGGCACTCCCGTAACCGTAAGCGTAACATTAAACTTAAACGGTTCTGTATCAAGCTCGTCTGCCATAAGTGACAGAATCGGTTTTTTCGCGGTTGCCTTAACTGTAATCGTGTACACGCCTGCCGAAAGCGTATTTGCCGCTGTCAGCGTGTCACCGCTTATTGAGGCGATTTGCGCAATCTGTGCCGAATCGGTAATCTCGGCGGCGCCGCTGACTATCTTCTCGATTACATAATCGAATTTGCCTGCCGACTGCGTTCCGCTTTCCGCCGTTCCGCCGTCTGCCGGCGTGTAACTTGCAAACACCGTATACTCTGACAAATCCTGTGTTACTCCGACTCCGTACGCTGCGGAAATATTCTTTTCACCGCTGTTTGCGCCGTATTTTTCCGCGCCTACCGCCCAAACCGTCATATCCCCGGCAACCAAGGTTTCAGCTGTGAACTCCTCGCCGTCTGCCGAGTTTGTCTTTGACCATTTGTAAAATGCCTGACTGCCGCCTGTCGGTGCGGCCGGAAGCTCAACAGTACCGTTAGGATTTGTATACTTAGCCGCATATTCCGCCTTTGCCTTTGTTGCAAATTTCACTTTACAAACGCTCTTTTCGGCTTTGCTGTCAAGAACAGGACTGCTGTCCTTGCTGTCACCCGTCAAGGTCTGTCCCCATACCTGTGCGGCACTCGTTGTGGTTTCGTCTGCCGTCTGCGCGCTCTGCAGCAAATATGCAACGGTACCGTCAGCAAAACTCTCCGTCGGCTTTCCGTTTACACTGCTCATAACAACTTCTTTTTGTGTACCCAATGCATCACCTGTGTAAACCGTATTATCATAATAGCTGTTGCTGATACTTTCTTTAGTGCCGTTTCCGCATATACCACCGACCTCGCTGTCGCCGTCTGTTGCGCCGACACTGTAGCTGTTTTTGATTATTCCTCCTCCACATTCGCCGCATACACCGCCAACCTCTTCTTTACCGCTTACTTTACCGGTATTATAGCAGTTATCCAACGAATGTGACGATGCACCGAGATGATATCCGCATACACCGCCGATACCGATATTACCGCTTACCTCGCCTGTATTATACGCTTGGCTGACATTTACATATTCGGCATCACCGCATATACCGCCGATTGCCGCATCACCGCTTATTTTACCGGTATTGTGAACTTTGCTGACATTTGCCGACTCAGAATATCCCCAAATACCGCCGACATTATAATTACCGCTTACCTCGCCGCTGTTGTAACAATCTGCGATTGAGCCGGTTTCAACATTTCCGGTCAAACCGCCGACACAATATCCTTTGTCCTCCTCCGCGGAGTCATAAATACCTTCAATTTTTCCCGTATTATAGCTTTCGCTGATATCCGCGGTAAAACTGTATCCGAATATACCGCCGACACTGCTCGTTCCCTTGACCGAGCCGGTATTATAAACTTCGCTGACAGAGGCATCTATTCCTTCGCTGTCACCGCATATACCGCCGACTTCGTCTGCACCGCTTATCGCGCCTGTGTTATAACATTCGCTGATGCTTGTCGCATCGCTGTATCCGAATATACCGCCGACATCATCTGTGCCGGTGACCGAACCGGTGTTGTAGCATCCGCTGACACTTCCGATGTACGCAAGTTCTCCGCACACACCGCCGACACTTTCAGCGCCGGCAACCGTCGATTTTTTATTATAGCAGTTTTCAATTGCTCCCTCGCTGTAACCGCACACGCCGCCGACTTTATTGTTACCGCAAAAATATGAGTCTACAACACCTACATTTGAAACAGAACCGCCCTCGCCGACGTAACCGAACAAACCGCCGCTTGCAAAGATGTCATAGTACAATCCGCTTATTGTGTGTCCTTCGCCGTCAAACGTACCGGTATACGGCTTTGTGGCAGTACCTATAGGTGTCCACGATATAAAGTTTTCCGCCTCAGCGGTGTTGAGCTTGCCCTGTCCGTCAATAACGTTCTTATTTGCCGTTATATCCGCTTTCAAAGCAACTTTCGCTGTCAGATATGCTCCTGCGTTATATACTCGTTCCGTAAAATAGAGAAGCTGACCAAAATTTGAAATTTCATATGTTGAAGTTTCCTCATTTAAAGTCATAGCCTGCAGCTTGCCGCATTTTGTGCATATTCCGTTATCATGCTCGTGCGTTTCGGTTTTGCCCGACAGCTCCGAATTATTTGTGTAATATTGGCACTCACCGGCTTCCGAAGTATAATAAACCGTATTGGCAGCTGTATGGCTCACAGGATATTTATCCGCATTATCTCCCGTCAGAATTTGACCCCATACAAGTTCTCCCGTGCTTGACATATTATTCAGATAGTATGTAACACTGCCGTTTTTGAAAGCGCTTGATATTGCACAGTAACTGCCCGTTTGAGTACCGCCGGTATTATTTCCGCTAACCTTTGTATTTCCGTATGTCCTGTTGCAAAAACAATTTTTAATTATTCCGCTTTCAAGCTTTCCGCATATTCCGCCGACGGTTTTTCCGATAACATATGCGCAGGTGTAGCTGTTTGCTATTGTTCCTTTGAAATTATATCCGCATATTCCGCCGACATTCGACATGCCTTTCATATACGAACCCACAATTCCCAAATTTGAAACAGAACCGCCCTCGCCGATATAACCGAACAATCCCACATTGTCTTCGGAACCGTCATAGTACAATCCGCTTATTACGTGTCCCTGACCGTCAAATGTACCGGTATACGGATTTTTAGACGTACCTGCCGGTATCAATTTAATAAAGCTGTCAACATTTTCGCTGTTTAGCCTACCTTTAAAGTTAATTACATTTGAGTTTACCGTAATGTCGGCTGTGAGTACCGCATCTACCGACTCACCGCTGTTTGCTTTTTCCGCAAACCAGTAAAGCTGACCTACATTCGAGATTTCGTATTTGGAAGTGGTTTCGTTTTTAACCGCCTCCTCATACGAACCGCATTTTTCGCATATTCCTCTGACGTACACGTGCGTTTGCGCTTTACCCGACAGCTCTGCATCGTTTGTGTAATATTTACATTCACCGCCTGTTATGTATACCGTATTGTCAGCCGTCCGGCATACAGGGTGCGCCTCTGCACTGTCGCCGCTCAAGGTCTGCCCCCACACAAGCTCTCCGTCACTTTTGGAGTTGTTCAGCAAATATGCAACTTTACCGTTTTTGAATACCTCCGCCGTATATTTCTCTGACTCACTTCCGGCACCTACGTCATTCTTAGGGCAAACTGTGTAGTTGTGATAACAAGCCGTAATCGTTCCGCCGGCGTTATTTCCGCATACACCGCCGACATATATCGCCGTCGCACTGCCGGCAACCGCCGCAACGGCATAGCTGTTACTTATTGTTCCCTTTTGATTTTTACCGCATATACTTCCTACATACTCTCTTCCGTTCAAATACGAATCGGCAACCCCGACATTGGAAACCGTACCGCCGTTGCCGATACAGCCGAACAAACCCACATAATCAGCACCGCTTCCGCAGTACAATCCGCTTATTGTGTGTCCTTCTCCGTCAAACGTACCGGTATACGGCTTTAAGACAGTACCTATCGGTATCCAATTTTTCAAAGCTGAAGTATCGGTTGCTTTGAGTGCGCCGTTTTTGTCAATCAGATTTACGTTTACCTTAATATCCGATGTGAGTACGGCATTTATGTTTTCGTCTACATTGTTTACATATTCCACAAACCAATAAAGCTGATAAATATCCGAAATTTCATATCTGTCATTTTCGGCATCATATTCACCCGCTTTGTATTCGCCGCACTTTGTACATATTCCGTTATCATACTCGTGCTCCTGTGTCTGTCCCTCTGCCGCAGAATCATTGCTCGGCGCAGCACAGCCCGCCGACACATAAACGGTATTGTCGCCGGTGTGCATTACAGGGTACAAATCCGCATCATCACCCGTCAGTTTCTGACCCCATATCAATTCACTTTTGGCTGATTTCTCATTCATCATATGTGTCGCAAAGCCGTTTTTGAACTGCTCGGTTTTTATGCCGTATACATCAGCCACATAACCGTCATTGTTCACTCCGACACCGTTACCGCTGTACCTTGTGCTGTCGTAATAACAGTTTTTAACATTTCCGCCGGCATTATATCCGCATACACCGCCGAACAATATATTATTCCGTACTACCGTCACAGCGTAACAATCTTCAATTTCTCCCTTATTGCGTCCGCATACACCGCCGGCGTTACCCTTACAGTTTATTGTTCCGATACTGTAGCTGTTTTTAATTGTTCCCTCATTGTATCCGCATACACCGCCGACTCTGTCAGCACCTGCCATATACGTATCAACAACGCCCACATTCAAAACAGAACCGCTTATGCCGATGTAGCCGAACAAGCCCTTATAGTCATTACCTTCCGCCACTGCGCCGTAATACAAGCCGCTTACTGTGTGTCCTCCGCCGTCAAACGTACCGGTATACGGCTTTGTGGCAGTACCTATCGTTTTCCACGCTACCAGCCTTCCGTTGGTTTCGTTTATGACACTGCCGTCAGCGGCAAGCACATCTTCATTTACCACAATATCCGCCGTAAGCACAGCGTTTGCGGCATTGTCAGTATTCTTTACATAGTCTGCAAACCAATAAAGCTCGCTCGCCTTACCGATTTGATACGGTGCGCTTTCGGTTCCGTTGCCGTTTTCCGGTTCCGTTGCCGTAATCGTCGCCGCGCTTGCGCCGATTCCGAAATCAATCCTCGGAATATTGAGCATCGTCACCATTGCAAACGCCAAAAGCAATGCCAATGGTTTTTTGATTTTTCCAATCATAGAAAATACCTCCCCTTAATTTAATAGATTATTATATAAGCCGCGATTTCGCGGTTATAAACGCGAAATCCGGATTAATACAAACCCACCCGTTTCAAAGTTTTTTTCAATTTAAAGTGTTACTTTAATTATAAAACAACTGTACAATTTTGTCAACCTATCCGCACAAATTACAGCACATACCCAAGCCAGACATCAAAGCTCCCCGACAAAGTAACCAACCTCTGTCGGGGAGCTTTAACTCTTTCTATTTCCAATCCTGAGCTTTGCTCTTAATGCAAGGACTGCATAATGCTCTCATTCTGTCAAAGTCCTTCCAAAGAACTATTTTCACGTATGCCGCCGCTGCGGCACGTCCGCCGCAATCTATGTCGCGTGTCACTGCGTTTGTACCGTCATAATCGGCAATATCCACTCCGATAAGCATACCGTCATCATCAAACAATGCACTGATAAGCTTTCCGCTTTCACAGCCTACGGGAGTAATTACACAATTTGCGCCGTTTTCCGTCACCGAAACAACCGCATTGATTTTCTTTACTGCCGGACTTGCCGTCGGCGCAACCGATGGGGTCGCCGTCGGACTTGCCGATGGGGTCGCTGTCGGACTTGCTGATGGGGTCACCGTCGGACTTGCTGATGGGGTCGCTGTCGGACTTGCTGATGGGGTCGCCGTCGGACTTGCCGATGGGGTCACTGTCGGACTTGCCGTCGGCGCAACCGATGGTGTCGGGGTCACTTCGGTTTCCTTCTCCAGTTCAACAACCAAAACCGCACCTGAGGCATCTGTTCCGGTGTATTCCTTTGCCGCAACAGTCTGTTCTCTTCCCGTTCCCGTCCACAGCGTAAATGTGTAAACGTTATCACTGTCGGCTTTTACAGCGTTCGTTACGTCAAATTCTATTTTTTGATAACTTGTATTATACTTTCTGTTATCGGACAGCCCAAGCGACGAAAGCGGTGTACCCTCTCCTCTTATCGTTATATCGTCTGCCGTAAATGAATTTTCGTTCCAATCGTCTTTCGAGCAATAATCAAGATAAAGTGTTGATACCTTGCCGTCGGAATTTTCGGAATGTTTGCCGTACAACCGAAGTGTTGCCGAAACCACCTTCCGCTTTGCATACTCCGAAAGATTGAACCGCAAAAATCCCAATCCTTTCGCCTCTTTCAGTCCCGGAGTTTTGTCTGTATACATAGCTGTTGCCATATTGATTTTCAATTCCGCATCATTGCCGTGAACGGTTTGCGTATCGTTATACACCAAATATGTATCTGCCTCAACCGGTATTTCCACCGTTTCGGTTACCGGTTCGGGAGTAGGCGTAAGAGTAGGGCGCGGCGTTACGTTGGTTGTATCAGGATACTCTATCGTATCAAACTCGGTTGCAGGTGCAAGATAGTTTAATGTGTTGCCGCTCTCATCGACTGCAAGTGCCGCACTTCCTATATAATAGCTCTGGTGCGGCGGTTGGTTATACGCCACATTCTGCCAGGCAACCGCACATCGGTACTGACTGTCGTGCATAAGCGTTGTCAGTCGGTACTCGGTAGGTATTGTCGAGAAGAAAAGCCTTGCGCCCGTACCGTCGCTCAGCGGAAATACCACTTCTTCGCGCCAGTCACCCAAAATATCCGCCGAAACCCCCGCATTTGATTTTGTACCGTTTATACAAGATACACCCGGCAACGCACCGCTGTTATTCTTACTGTAGTATATTCTTGTTGTTCCGTTATTTGCGATACTGTGCTTGCCCATAGTTGTTTTGTCGAGCAATTCGCGCCCCAAATCGCCGTCCCAGTATATAAGCGAGTTTTGGAAACCGATTGCATTCGATACAGGTCTGTTTCCTACGCTTTCACCTTTCATATTATATATACCGTTCGTACCGGCTGACCAAAACAGCGCAAGGTCGCCGCTTTCTTTTGCATAATCATCGTCGACATTCGCCATAACTCCGCGGCCGATATCGCCCGTTGCCGCTTGCAGAACAACATCGCCGTTATAACGTTTCACATCAATTGCATAAGGTATTTCATCGGAATTTCCTTTGCCTGCCTCATGCACCATAAATACTTCCTGATTACCGTCATTGTCAAAGTCGGAAACGTGTTCGGCATCGCCGTGTCCTCTGCCGTCATACAGAAGTACCGTTCCGTCATGGTCAAGAATTGCCGAACCGAAAATAATTTCGTCATAACCGTCATTATCCGCATCGGCAACCGACAGGCTGTGTGCACCCTGACCGTAAAGAGTTTTGGTCGGGTCGTTTTTCGTCGTACCGTCGGCATATTTAACGGTACAGCCCGTACCGCCGTTAGCCGAAACGGGATCATTACTGCTCAGCCACTGCTCCGTCAGATTTTCGCCGTCCCAATTATACGCCGCAACATAAGCATACGTATAATATCCTCTCACCTCGATAATGCTCGGTGTCTTTCCGTTAAGATAAGCCACTCCGGCAAGATAACGTTCGCACCTGTTGCCGTAGTTGTCGCCCCATTCTCTATTGTTTACATTGTGTATTGTTCTCGGCGGATCGTATAAAACCGTCTGTAACGCTCTGCCCGTTTCACCCTCAAACACCGTCAAATACTCCGGACCGTCCAAAATAAGTCCGCTACTGCTTACATAGCTCTTGCTGTCGTCAACCTCGCCGATATCCTTTCCGACCTCGGAAACATATCTGCCGTTACCGTCCTTTGACCCCGGAGCTGTTTTCAGTACAAGCTCGGATTTGCCGTCACCGTCAAAGTCATACACCAAAAACTGCGTGTAGTGTGCGCCGGCGCGGATATTAGGACCTAAATCCATTCTCCACAAATGCGTTCCGTCCAATTTGTACGCATCAAAATATACATTTCCCGTATACCCCGTCTTTGAATTATCTTTCGCATTCGACGGATCCCATTTTACCACAAGCTCGTATTCGCCGTCACCGTCAAGGTCACCGACACTCATATCGTTCGGAGAATATGTATATGTACCGTCTATAACTGCTGTTTGAGTGTTGCCGTCACTATCTTCATATGTATATTCTTGTCCGTCATCGGGTGTCACACCGTTCGCCGGAGCTTGGGCAAACAAAATATCCTTATATGCTACCGAATTTGAAAATCCGCCTTTCGGTGTATATGTATTATTTGTAGTCCACGGTGTCACCGCGGTTTCGCCGCCGATTACGGTATTTGCCGGAACAACTATGTACTTATTGTCGGCAGTACCGTCTTTATCGGTATAACAGGTCGCATCGTGCGCACCTGTTGTGTGTATACGCTCACCGTCGCGGTAAATATCAAATGCTTGATTTTCCAAGCTTTCCGTACCGAGCAATCTCCACGACAGATACACTCCGTCATTCACCGCAACCGCCACGGTTCCTCTGTCAAGATATTCCATTTGACGCGCGGTATTTTCCGTTCCGGCAGAAACCGGAAATGCAAATGTACTCATTGTCAGCGCCGCCGAAGTCAGCAGTGCCGTCAGTTTTCTTTTCATCTTCATTTTCCTCCCAAAAACTAATCTTAAAAGCAAATACTCCGCAATTATACTTTTGTATATTTACCCATTATAATTATACATTAACATATTATTCGTAACTTTTCAAACAATAATTGATGTTTTTTTTCGTTTTATTCAAAAAATATTTACATTTTAACGTAATCATATTATTGTGAAACGCGGATTATTATGATACAATAATAATATGCTACAAATACATAAGGAAGGTAATAAGATGGTTATAGATTTTCATACGCATATTTTTCCCGACAAAATAGCGGCAAAAACAATTTCAATTCTCGAAAAGAATATTTTGGATATTGAAGGAGTTGCGCATTATGCTTTTCTGGACGGCACACTGTCCGCGCTGAAAAGCTCAATGCGCAAAAACGGCGTTGATTATTCGGTGGTACTGCCTATTGCCACCACCGTTACGCAGTCTGTCACAATCAACAATTTCGCACACGAAATTAACGGCAGAGATAATATATTTTCGTTCGGCAGTGTACACCCGATGCAGGAAAATTGGGAACAGGAGCTTGAGCGCATTGCCGCGCTCGGTCTTTTGGGAATAAAACTGCACCCCGAATACCAAGGTGTATACGTCGACTCGAAAGAATGTATCAATGTACTGAAAAAAGCCGAAAAACTCGGTCTTTCGGTCGTACTGCACACCGGCCGCGACATCGGTATACAGCCGCCCGTACACTGTATGCCGGATATGCTCAAACGAGCCGTTTCCCACCTTGAAAACGGCGGAAGTAATATAATAGCCGCGCATATGGGCGGCTGGCGGGTTTGGGACGATGTTGCAGAGCATCTTGCCGGCAGTAACATAATGCTTGACACAAGCTATTCGGCAGAAATAATGGACAATGAACTTTTCCTTAAAATAGCCGATAAGCACGGCACGGACAAAATCCTGTTCGGCACAGATTCGCCGTGGCAGGATCAGGGCGCGGCAATCGAACAGACCCGAAAGCTCGGTTTCGGCAGCGCCGATTTAGACAAAATATTCTGTGAAAACGCGAAAAAACTGTTGAAATTAAGCTGATTTGGCTATTGATTATACGCAAAAATGTTATATAATAATTATTGAGGTTGCGGCTTATCGGAAAAACATAGGCTCGCAGTTTGAATATTATTACGGATTAATTATGAGGAGGGATATGCTTTAATGAAAGTATTTTCAAATGATATCGGCATTGATTTGGGCACTTCGACGGTCTTGGTGTATGTCAAGGATAAGGGAATCGTGCTTAAAGAGCCGTCGGTTGTTGCCGTTGATGTATATACGAATAAAATTTATGCGGTCGGCGAGGAGGCGCGGCGTATGCTCGGAAGAACTCCAGATGCTATTCAGGCAATACGTCCGCTTGCCGACGGCGTTATTTCGGATTATTACCTTACCGAGCAAATGCTCAAGGCGTTTATAGGCAAGGTCTGCAAACGCAGACTTATAAAACCGCGCATAATGATATGCGTCCCAAGCGGTGTTACCGAGGTTGAACAGCGTGCCGTAATTGATGCGGCACATCAGGCGGGCGCAAGAAAGGTGTATATCATAGAAGAGCCTATTGCCGCCGCGATAGGTGCGGGTGTTGATATTTCAAAGCCAAGGGGTATGATGGTTGTGGATATAGGCGGCGGCACTGCCGACATCGCCGTCATTTCTCTCGGTTCGATAGTATACAGCCGTTCCATTAAAACCGCCGGTGACGAGTTTGACGATGCGGTTATTAAATACATCAGAAAAAAATACAGTCTGAATATAGGCGCAAGAACCGCCGAGGACGTAAAAATAAGTATCGGCTGTGTTTATCCGCGCGAGCGCGATATTTCCATACAAATCCGCGGCGGAAGTCTGCTTACGGGGCTGCCGCAGACGATAGAAATAACCTCAGAAGAAATCCGCGAGGCATTTGAAGATGTCGCGTGCGAAATAATCGACGCTGTAAAAGACGTGCTCGAAAACACTCCTCCCGAGCTTGTCGGCGACATTTTGGAGGACGGTATACTGCTTACGGGCGGCGGTTCGCTTGTGTACGGTCTTGACAAGCGCATTACAAAGGAAACCGGTATTCACGCTATACTTGCAGACGACATTGTTTCTTGCGTGGCAAAGGGTTCCGGAGCGGCACTCGAACACATAGATGTCATTTCCGACCCTACACATACATTCTATAAAAGATAATTTACAAGGAGATTAGCTTATGTTAAACAATATCGAAATTCAAAAAATTCTTCCGCACAGATATCCGTTTCTGCTTATTGACAAGGTTATCGAAATGGGCGAGAAAAACATTGTGGCAATAAAGAACGTGACGGCCAACGAGCCGTTTTTCCAAGGACATTTTCCGGGCAACCCTATTATGCCGGGCGTACTCATTACAGAGGCTCTTGCACAGGTTGGCGCGGTTATGCTTTTGTCGCTTGAGGAAAACAAAGGAAAACTCGGAGTATTTACCGGAATAGACGGTTTCAAATTCAGACGTCAGGTAGTTCCTGGAGATACGCTCCGTCTTGAGGCTGAGCTTTTAAAGTATCGCCACTCGATGGGCAAGGCAAGCGTTAAAGCAACCGTGGACGGCGAAATTGCCGCAATGGGCGAAATCAGTTTTGCCGTTGTTGACACCGCCGCAAATCAAGACTGATGTGTTTATTTGATTTAAAAGCAGACGAACAGCTCGACATTTTAAACAGTGACGGTCTGAAAATTATACAGAAAAAAGACGGTTTTCATTACGGTACGGACGCTGTGCTTTTGGCTGACTTTGCCAAAAACCGCGCCGCAGGTAATGTGATGGATTTGTGCAGCGGTACCGCAATTGTCCCGTTGCTTTTGGCGCACAGCAAAAAAATTCGGCATATAACCGCTATGGAAATACAATCCGATATCGCCGAAACCGCAAAGCGTTCCGTTGCCGGAAACGGCTTGGACGGCAAAATTGACATTATATGCGATGACCTTAATAACGCCTGTCAACGCTTTAAAAGACAGTCTTTCGATACGATAACGTGCAATCCGCCGTATATGAAGGCAGGCAGTGCTATTATAAACTCCGCCGATACAAAGACCATTTCAAGACACGAAGTCTGCTGTACCCTTGAAGATGTTATCGTGCAGAGCCGATACCTTTTAAGGGATTCGGGCAGACTGTTTCTTGTGCATAAGCCAAACCGCCTTGCGGAGATTATTCATACAATGTGCTGTCACGGGATAGAGCCGAAACGTATGCGTACGGTTCATTCGCGTATCGGCAAAGAACCCGAGCTTGTGCTGATTGAGGGAATGTCGGGTGCCGGAAGTGAGCTGAGAATTGAGCCGCCGCTGTTTTTATACAGTGCTGACGGTTCGGTCAGTGATGAATTAAAAAAGATTTATGGTAATGAGGTTTAAATAATGAGCGGTACTTTATATTTATGTGCAACACCGATAGGAAACTTGGGTGACATTTCAATACGCTGTCTGGAAACGCTGAAAGCGGTCGACTTAATCGCCGCCGAGGACACAAGGCGTACACTGCAGCTGTTAAATCATTTTGAAATATCAAAGCCACTTACAAGTTATCACGAACACAATAAACACGAAAAAGGCGAATATATCACACGCCTGCTCGCCGAGGGCAAAAACGTTGCGCTCGTATCCGATGCCGGCACACCGGCAATATCCGATCCCGGCGAGGATTTGGTGCGCCTGTGCATTGAAAAGGAACTGAATGTTACATCTGTGCCCGGACCGGTTGCGGCTGTAAACGCGCTCATTCTTTCGGGGCTAAACGCTACGCGTTTTGCATTTGAGGGTTTTTTGTCCGTTAATAAACGCCACAGAAAACAACACCTTGAAAGTGTGAAAAACGACTCACACACTCTTATATTTTATGAGGCACCGCACAAGCTCAGATATACTCTTGCGGATATGAAAGAGGCTTTCGGCGGTGACAGACGTATTGCGCTGGTTCGCGAGCTTACAAAGCTGCACGAGGAAATAATCCGTGCTACGCTCAACGAGGCTATTGCGCTGTACGAAGAAAAAAATCCGCGCGGCGAATATGTAATTATCGTAGAGGGTGCAAAGGAAAACAGCGGCAGTGATGATAATTGGTGGAGTGAAATGACGGTTATCGAGCATATTTGCGAATACATCAGCCGCGGTATGACTGACAAAGAGGCTGTCAGACAGACCGCAAAAGACAGAAATGTACCAAAGCGCGAAGTGTATAACGAATACGTCAGCAGTAAATGATTTTTGTTGTTAAAAACAGAGCATATTTGTTTTTACGGCAAAGTTGATGAAATTACTCTTTGTTTCGTCCGATGTCCCGTTTTAACAGCATAAAAACCGTTTTCGGGATACGGCAAACCGCGCCCAAGCGCAAAGTCAAAAACAAGCATCGGAATCCGCAAAAAGCAAATTCCGATGCTTGTTTTTATTCTCTAAAGCTATTACCTTATTCAATCCATAGCCTATACCGATTTGCTCCAAACCGACAAAACTCTTTATCCGGCATATTGCAGTTCCATTACGTATTTTTTGCCGTCTATGCGGACGTAATAACCCATTATATACCTTTCGCCGTCAGACTCGTCATAATGAAATCTAATATTGTCAATTACAACCGGCGTACCCTTTGTTACGGTTGTGAGTGCATCTTCCGTATACAGCGACCATATATCACTGAAATTCTCCGGATAATCACCGACCTCTATGTAACTTGCAAACAAGTCCCCGCCGAAAACAAGCTCTTTTCCTATAACGTCCTCATCAAATATATTAACTTCACATTCCGTCATTTCCGAGTCACCGCGTACGGTATTCGTGCACAGTGCATACATAGGCGCGGTAAAGCCGGTGTATTGGTTTATAATTCTGCCGCTGCCGTCACAGTATACCGTTGCTGTGCCGTTTTCGTAATAATTGTACGCCATACCGCTGTAACTGCCGATATGCGAAAGTCCAAGACTGTTATTGTATGTATATATATCTGCGGTGTAGTCACTGCTCATACCGCTGTCGATTATTATTATTTCAAAGCCGTCCATATTGCTTGTCAAGTCCGCAACCCCTACATATTCGAGGTTAAACACATTTGAAACGGAATATTTTTCGCCGTTGATTGAAACAGTGCTGAGCGTGGTCTGAGGATTGTAAAAATCAAATTCTCCGCTCTCCCATTCAACAGCTTCGGTGCTTACAATATCGGTTTCTATACGGTAACTGTTTTCTCCGTAACTGTACACTGCCGCATCATCAGCACCAAGCCGCATATCAAACATATCGCCGATAGGATAAAAACTGCCGTCAACATTGGCAAATGTTACCGGTTCGGATTTAGGCTGTGTAATCGTAATCAAGTGCGACTGTTCGTCCCAGTCAACTTTAAGACCGCAGTTTTCCGAAACAAATCTTAAAGGCAGCATCGTTCTGCCGTCAATTATCTTAGGCGCAACGGGAAGTGTAACCGTATTTCTTACGTCGCCGCTGTATACTTCAGCCTGTTCGGAATTAATCGTCATAATCACAGCATTTTCGCGTATGAAAACATTTACCTCCTGTCTGTCCCCGTCCCAGTACACACCTCCGCCGAACGCCTCAATCACCGCCCGTATCGGAACAAGCGTATATCCGCTGTCAATAATCGGGCATACACTGCCGCCCTCGTCAATCTCCTTAATCACTCCGCAGGCGTTCATCACAGGACTGCCCACCACCATTTTGGTTTCATTCCCGGCACACTCTTTCACCGTATCGGGGATTGTTTCGGCGGCAAATACCTGATTCAGCGAAACAAGCGTGCAAATCATCAAAACAAACAATAATTTTTTCATAAAAAACTCCTCCTCTTTGTGTATTTACTCAAAGCTCTCTTTAATTTGATTATACTCCAAACCGATATAAAAAGCAACAAAAAAACTCGGTACAGCTTTGAGCCGTACCGAGCCTTGAGGAGATTTTCAAAAGCTTAACTTATCCGCTTGTCAATTTTGTATTTTACTTAGTTGCGGTCAGCGTTGTTGTCGAACCACCGGAATATGTGCCACCCGTCACGATACCGTAGCTGTCTTTTGTATATGTACCGCCGCTTACCGTTCCGCCGCAGCTTAAAGTATAACTGCCCGAAGGCATATCCGGAGTCGATATCAACAGCCAGCTTGTAGTCTTGGACGGTGCATACGTCATAACCACACTGCCCGACGAATCGGTAAGTTGAATTGCTTTTCCGACTTGTATACTGCTTGAACCCGAGCTTGAACTGCTTCCCGGCCGTCCGCCCATTCCGCCGCTCATTCCGCCGGACGACGAACCGCCGTAAAGCACATAGTACTGTGTCGTAGAATCCGGAGTAACCGCCATATCCGCAATACCGGCACCGACTATGGTTCCGCCTGTAAATTTAAGAGTCGAGCCGCTGCTGTCACCTATATCGAACACGCCGTTTCCGCCTCTTGTAGGACCGTTTACAAGCACCGTACCGCCCGAAATGAGCGCACTGCCGTTAGAATCGAAGCCGTCGCCCTCAGCTTCTATATATAATAAACCACCCAAAACTTCCATATAACCGTAATCGGAGGTGTCCTCCTGCCCCCAGTTAGGACCGCCGTTCATTCCGCCGGCAAACAGACTAAGCATCTGGACACTCTGCGCATCAATATCATATGCGGATTCCGTCGGTTTTTCGCCTGCCGCATTTGCGCCGTCGTCAGAAGATACTACATATGTACTGCCGCCCGAAATATAAATTTCAGCCGCCTCTATACCCTCATAGCTGTTTGTAACGTTAATTTTCGCCTCATCGCTTATATACAGATAATAATCCGCATGCACACCGTCGTCGGAGGTTTGAACGGTTATGTCACCGCCCTTTATTCTTGCGGTATGATTTGAGTGAAGTGCATCGTCATACGAATTAACATCAATTTTACCGCCGGAAACATACAACAGCTTTCCGGCTTTAAGTCCCTTACAGCTGTCCTCGGTGGACGAACCCGACGCGCCGCCGTGAGCGGTGATATTAATTGTACCGCCGGAAATATTTAATGTATTCTCGGCTTGTATACCGTCAAGCTGAGAATTTACGGTGATTTCGCCGTCCGTTACGGCAACATTTCCTGTACCGCACTGAATACCGTCCTCACTGCATATTATATTGATTTTTCCGCCGTCAATGCATATTGAACCGTCAATAATTGCCTGTACGGCTGTTTCGGTTTCGTCGGTATAAATCACTTCGTTTACCTGAATACCCTCCTGCGCCTTTGTAACCGTTATATCGGCACTGTCGCCGATTGTCACGTTTTTAACCGCTTTTATTGCATCCTCGTCAGCCGAAAGAGTGAGTGTACCGCCGCTGATTTCTATACAGCCATCGCCCTCAGCCGGTGTACCCGCGACTGCCGTTTCGTCCTCAAGATAAGCTATGCTTGACGCATTGGCTTTGAGTGCCTCGCCGGCGGCGGTAATACCGATTGTACCGCCGGTAATTTTCAAAAGCGTGTCGGCTTGAATACCGTCACCCGTTGAAACGGTATTCGTTTCCGTATCTGTGGTCGACTTTGCGGTAAGATTTATATTGCCGCCCTTAATTGTCACTGTACCGCCTTCAACCGCGCCTGTTTCATCAAGCTCCGGTGCAAGATCCGACTTAATCGCATCACCGTTTGACACAACCGTTACCGATTTATTCTTTTTGGTAACCGTAACCGATTTATCACCCTTAATACCGTTCTTTCCGGCATTGACCACAAGGTCGCACACACCTATTTCGATATCCTTTTTGGAACGTATACCGTTGCCGAGAGTCGAGTTGGCGGTGAGCTTGCCGTTACCGTTATCTTCGCCTTTAATGGTAATGTCGTGTTTTCCGTAAATCGCACACGCGCCGTCCGCGCTTGCATTAAATGTGTTTTCCGTATCATTCATAGGCACAAGCGTTACTTTTCCGACTGTAGCCTTGAATGCATCGTCTGTCGTGTTTGTAACCGTTACACCGCTGAGGTTTACAATAACCTTATCATCAGATGATGCTGCGCTAACCCCTATCTGTCCGTCCGAAAGACTTCCCTCAACTGTGTATGTACCGGCTGACGTAATCGTTACGCTTGAACCTGAAACAACCGCCTCCGCCGCACTTTCAAGCTCGCCGCCGTCCTCGTCAAACAGCTTGATACCGCTGTCGGCAAGCACTATCTTGGAAAGCGGCTTTGCCGACGGCACCGGTATCGGCTCGGCTGTAGGCTGTCCCGAGGCGGTCGCCCAAATCAAAATATCATTTACGGCATACTCACCGCTCGTTCCGCTAAGCACACCGCCGTTTATCGTAGCCGTGCCGTCAGGTACAATCCTTATGTAAACCGTTTCGCACTCGTCCGCACCCTCAAGCTTAACCTTTTCAAAGGCACTGTAAAGAGTCTTTTTTTCCGTTGCCGTAAACGCTGCCGCATCGGTAAAGCTTTCGCCGTCCGTCGAATACTGCAATTTATAGTTTGCCGGACCTTTGTTTGTTGCACCGACTTTTGCCGAAACAGAAATATCGGTGTAGCCCTTTGCCGCAAAAGCAATCTGTACATAAGGATTTTCGCCCCACGCCGTTTTCGGCGAAAGCACAGGAGTATTTCTCACAAACCCCAATTCGTTATCAATATAATCATCTGCAACCATTGTAAGTGCTGTAACCGTTGTGCCGTCCTCACTAGCGGTTACGGTTGCCTGTGCGGCTCCCTCGGTGTTAAAGCCGTTTATCGCGGAACCGGCAAGATACCTGAACGCCGATACAACGCCCGCGTCAAGAGGCGGCAGAGTAGGTGCAGGTGTAGCCGGCGGTGTTTGTGTAGCCGACGGTGTTTGCGTAACCGACGGTGTTTGCGTAGCCGACGGTGTTTGCGTAGCCGACGGTGTTTGTGTAACCGACGGTGTTTGCGTAGCCGACGGTGTTTGCGTAACCGACGGTGTTTGTGTAGGCTCGGTCGGCGGAGTGAACGCACCGCTTGCCGGTATAGCGATAATATTATCGTTATCGTCCGTTTTCAGCAAAAAGCTCTTTACCTTTGAATTTTCCGCCACATTAACCGTTTCCCCGAAATTCAGGGTTTTTGTGCCCGTTTCGTCTTTTGCGAACAAATCGGATATACTTATATCGGTTAAATATCCGTCCTTATCATAAACCGCAACCACTCCTTTTTCTCCGGCTGACGTATCGGTTTTGCTGACCGACATAGTAATTTTGCCGCCGCTGTCAATCTCAAGTCCGGTTATAGCCGCCTGCGCGGTTTGCGAAAGCAGTATTCCAAGACAAGTTACGATTGATATTAATTTCTTTTTTCGCATAATACTCACCTTTCTGTCAGTAATTTGTTTTACTCTATATTGTTCGCGGTTAAACTGTGCATAAAAGGGGTAGTTTTAAAAAATATATTTTAATATTTCAAGCTGACGGCAAATCCAAAATCGTTTTAACAAAATACACATTGCACCGTCTTGACAAATAACCCAAACAATATTACAATAAGATTAACAAATTAACAAAACATTAAATTTGGAGGTAACGCTATGAACACCAAAACAAACGCACCTATATTTATTGCCGACAGGGCAGACCCTTTTATAACCCTCGGCAATGACGGCTACTATTATTTTACGGCATCATACCCTATGTACGGACACGATGACAAAGAAGGCTACGACAGAGTAATTTTAAGGCGGTCAAAAACAATAGAAGGACTTAAAACAGCCGAAGAAAAGGTTATTCTCGACGAAAAGGACTCAGACAGCGAATTTAGATTTATATGGGCACCGGAGCTGCACTTTATCGGCGGAAAATGGTATGTGTTTTATGCGGCAAGCGGTTCTGCCGACAATATCTGGGATATAAACTGCCACGCCGCTGTCTGCACAGGTGCTGACCCGTACAACGACAAATGGGTAACAAAAGGAAAATTTCAGGCATCAGAGGGCGACGATTTCGCTTTCACACGCTTTTCTCTTGATATGACGTATTTTGAGTGCGGCGGCAAATCGTATGTTATCTGGGCGCAGAACGGCGGAAACTCAAATCTCTATATAGCTGAAGTTGACCCGTCCGAGCCATGGAAAACCGTCACCCCCGCAATGCTTTTGACAAAACCCGAGTATGACTGGGAAAAAATACGTATACCCGTAAACGAAGGTCCGTCTGTGCTGTTTCACGACGGCAAAGTCATTGTAGCTTACTCCGCCTCGGCAACAGGTCCGGAATACTGCATAGGCTTTATGTACGCCGACGAAAAGGCTGACTTGCTTGACCGCGCGTCGTGGACAAAAACAGATAAACCGGCTCTCACTTCCGACGACCTTGTCGACGAGTACGGTCCGGGACACAACTCGTTTACTGTCGACGAAAACGGTGATGTGATATTTGTGTACCATTCACGTCCAAAGGAATGTTTTGAGGGCAAATGCGGTTACTCCGACGGCGATTCGCTGTATGACCCTTGCCGAAGTGCGCGTATAAGAAAAGTTGCGTGGGACGAAAACGGTCTTCCGATATTAAACAGATAACATTGGAAATTACAGTATATTTATTGTGATTTTGCACAAAAAGTCACTTATTTTTTGACGAAAAACTATTGATTATATGTGCTGAAATGTGATACAATAATATTATAAGTTATAAAATATCGGATTACGGATAAAATACGATAGGTTTTGTCTGCAATCCGAAAATATGTAGTAATTTCTTAGGAAAGAGGGAGAATAATGAAGAAAAAAATCATCAGTGCCGCACTGAGCGTTTCTATGATTGTGTCAGCTTTCACGGCACTCTCACCGACAACCTATGCGGCGGCAAAAACGCCTGTTTGGCAGACAAATGTGCGGCAGATGGAAAAGTTAAACCGCGGCTTGGTTGCGGTTTACAGAACCGCCGACACTCAAAACGTCAATAAAACAGGAGTGTATCTGTCGTGGAGATTATTGGGCGATGAACCGCTCGCAACTGCGGAATACGACATATACAAAAACGATACCTATCTTGCAACCACAACCGGCGCAAAGGGTACAAATTACATCGACGAAGCCGGAACTGTTTCGGATAAATATAAGGTTGTTTTGGCAGGTGCAGATGCGCAAACGGTTGCCGCACAGACATCGGTTTCACCGACGGCAAATCACGTTGCCGCAAAGAGCCAATACTCCACATTGGCAAATTCGTTTACATATATGGACGTGCCTATTCAAAGACCGGCTGATATGAAAACGTCAAGCGGCGAAATGTCGTATTACTACAATCTTGACAAAGACCACGAAGGCGGCGCAAACGACGCGTCCGTCGGTGACCTTGACGGTGACGGAGATTATGAAATAGTCTTAAAGTGGGACCCGACAAACTCAAAGGATACCACCAATACAGGACTCAGCGGCAATGTTTACATTGATGCTTACGAAATAACAACCGATACGGATAATCTCAAATGGAGAATCGATTTAGGTCCGAGTATCCGCGCCGGTGCACACGACACGCAGTTTCTGGTGTACGACTTTGACGGTGACGGAAAGGCAGAAGTTGCAACACAGACCGCGCCGGGTTCAAAGGATTCTAAAGGCAAATATGTTACCGAGGTCGGCGATACGGAAGAAATAAGAAATACCGATAACACGAATATACAGCTTAGCAAAGGACACAATATCGGCGCAGATTTCTATACTGTGTTTGACGGTGAAACCGGCGAGGCTATGTGTACAACCGCCGGTATTCCGCTAGGCAGTACAAACGGCTCTGCCTGGGGCGACAGCAAACTTCAGCGTGCACACAGATTCTTGGCGGCGGTTGCGTATATCGACGGAGTACATCCGAGCATCGTAATGTGCCGCGGTTACTACAACAGAGCTGTTGTACGCGCATACACATGGGACGGAAGTGATATGTCGCTGCAATGGGAACACGATGGTGCTCAAAAGAGTACCGATTCACTTTACGGACAGGGAAATCACAACTTATCCGTTTCCGATGTGGATAACGACGGCAAAGACGAAATCGTATACGGCTCGGCTACGCTTGACGATGACGGTACTGTTATAGGAAACACACTGCTCGGACACGGTGACGCTATGCACGTAAATGACTTTAACAACGACGGTATACAGGAGGTTTTCTCCGTAAAAGAAAAATCCGAAGGAATTAAAAACAATGCGGCGGACTTTAGAGTCGCGGCAACGGGAAAGAATATATTCGGAGTCGGCGCGTCAGGTGATACAGGACGCGGCGTAATGGATAATATCGACGATGCTTATGCAAAGGAAAATCCAAACGCACTTGCACTCGGCTGGACGAGTAACCACTCAAATGTGTTTGATTTGACGGGAGCTGAACTCAAGGCAAAGCCAGCCGGTGCCGGAAAGGGCAGCTTTGACAACTTCCTTGTATACTGGGACGGCGATTTGGGCAGAGAACTGCTCGACTCAAACATTATTCAAAAGTATGATGCCGCAAACGGTTATACAACCAGATTCTGGGGTGAAAATGACGGTTATACACTGACAGGCGGAACAACTAATAACTACACAAAGCGAAATCCTTGTCTTGTTGCCGATTTGTGGGGCGACTGGCGCGAAGAAATAATTATGGCATCGGGTAAAGGTAAGGACGAAACACCGGTACTCAGAATATTTACATCAACCATACCTACCGACTACCGTTTGACAACGCTTATGCACGACAGCCAGTACAGACTGGCAATAGCATGGCAGAATGTCGCATACAATCAGCCGCCGCACACAAGCTATTATGTCGGTTCGGCGGCGCTGGCAACCGATGATGCCGGAAATGAGCTAAACTACCTAGCTCCGGCTGTTGCATACACTACCGTTACATACGAACAGCCCGAACAGGTTGCCGTAACCGGAGTCGCATTTTCCGAAGAAACGGTCAGTGTTGAGGTGAACAAAACAGTTAAGGCGAAAGCGGTTATTTCTCCTGAAAACGCCACAAAGAAAAAGATTATATACTCATCTGCCGACGAAAGCATCGCAACGGTTGAAAACGGCATTGTCACAGGTGTTGCCGAGGGCAGTACGACAATCACCGCAACAACGGTTGACGGCAATTTTACCGCAAGCTGTACCGTTAATGTTACCGCAAGACACGCCGAAAGCGTTGTTCTCAGCGAAAGCATTATCGACACCGGTATTGACTATACCACCAAGCTGACAGCTACCGTAAAGCCGGACGAAACAAGCAACAAGGCTGTTAAGTGGTCGTCAGACGATACTAAAGTTGCGGTTGTGGACAACAACGGAAACGTTACCGGAGTCGGCTACGGCAGAGCGGTAATCACCGCAGCAACGGTTGACGGCGGACTTACCGCGCAATGCGTTGTAAGAGTAAAGCCGTACAATCAGACAAATTTGAACCCTGAAGGAAATTTTGTGTCAGACACGAACACATCTGATTTTACAGGTACTGTTGACGGCGGTTCGCTGAATCTTTCCGACAGCAATAATGCTTTGAATGAGTTCCATAAGGATTTCACCGTCTGCACCGACGACAGCGCAACACTTAATTTCCACTTCACCACAGGCGGTGTGAAATACAACGGCAGTGATTGGAATTGGGACGGGCACGAATACAGCTTTGCCGTTAAAATGCTTGACGAAAACGGCGGCAATATTCTTACTATGTCACAGGCTTACAAATCAAGCGGTCAAACACTTATGAGCAAAGTCGGAGAAAAAGATGCTGATGGACTCATATCAAGCTGGAATAAAGTTATCGACAGTGCCAGCAATGTACAGGGAAGTGCAAAGCGTTGGAATGTGACGGTTGAATTTGATTATGCAAACGACAAAGCAGATGTAACGCTTATCGGTACAGACAGCTCGTGGACGGCAGAAAGCGCAAAATACACGACAACCATTAATCTTGGCGGCAAAAAACTCAAAACCTTCCGCTGTGAAATAACAAAGGACGGCGACGGAGCAGTTAAAGCCGTTCCTAAACTTGAAAATCTGACGTACTTCTCAACGAAAAGTGTATCCGGAAGAACCGACACCACGTATGAGAAAAAAGAAATGACCGAAAGCACAATTACCGAATGGACACAGGAAAGCAGCGACTCGGCTTCGCTGAAATACGATTCCGACAACGGACGTATTTGGTACAATCAGGTAAAACCTACTGTCGGATATAATGCACTAAAGCAATTCGATATTAACGATAATACTCTTGTAACATATGACGTTAACTGGTATTTCGGCGGCAACCTCGGTAAAGATGCTAATTTTGAATACATTCAGTTCGGTTCAAATCTGCGTATCGGCTGGGCAAACGGTTACCACACATTCGTCAGCACAGACGGCGGCGCAAACTATATAGGTATTGATGCGGACGGTAATGTTGATGCGGCAAAGAGTATATTTGACGGTGAAAACGAAACTTATGTAAAGAATGTACAAATTATATTTGACCCTACGAACAATAAAATCAATTCGTTCAAGTTCGGCGGCGTGCAAATCAGCGATTATACCGATTATGCAATGCCTGAGGGTACAACCTACAATTCGGTGTCGTTCGGATTGCAGGTAGGCGAAAACGGTACGTCCGCATGGGCATATCCTAACGGCATTGACAGCATTAAAATTACACAGTTTGCCGCAGGTGACGACCCTGTCGAGGAGGCTTATTTTAAGCTGGACAGCAAAGACGGCAATAAAGCGGCTGTTTCGTATGCACTTATTGACGGTACGGAGGATATAGTAATTATCGCCGCTTTGTGTGACGATAACGGCAATATTGCCGATATTAAAGCGAAAAATATTAAGGTTACACAGCAAAGAACAAACTTCACCGATGAATTTGTGTTTGACAAGACAATCGGAGATTACAAAGTTAAATTGTTTATGTGGGATTCATTGCAGAATATGAAACCGATAATGAAAGTTAGCGGTGACGGAGTCGCTGCGGACGATATCGGCGGCGATGATGACCTCGGCGATGATGACCTCGGCGGTGATGACCTCGGCG
>CAYRCC010000009.1:0-12329 GCA_964422725.1 uncultured Lachnospiraceae bacterium | reverse complement strand
GATGACCTCGGCGGTGATGACCTCGGCGGCGATGATTTGTCCGAAGAATAATAGCGCAAAATGTTAAAAAACTCTCGAAAACAGCTTGATTTTAGCTGTTTTCGGGAGTTTTTGTTTTTTTACGGCTGTTCGCTTACAAGAAAATTGTGCCGATTTTGTTGTAAGTATTCACCTGTAATTTTCGTTTTTCTATTAATCACTTTTTGTACCGACCGCATAAATATATTCGCCGTCGCGCACAAACTCCGTCCTCACGCCGTTAAACAGTACACATTCCGAATTTGGCGCGTACAGCTTTATTGCCGTTGCTCTATTTGAATCCCGCACTAATTTCTCGCCGAAAATCTTCACTGCCGCACCGTCAATTTCCACTCCGAGCGACACAACCGTCTTTGCGGCTTTGATGTACACCCTATCCTTTGAAATAATCTCACTGCCGTCTGCAAGTCCGTACAACAGCTGTGTTTTGCCGTCTTTCACAAATGCCGCCCTTGCATCGGTTTTATACTCTCCGAACTCACCGCCTGCCATATCGGCGTTTCTTACATAAAAGCTTACCGCGTTTGTACCGTCCGTAAAATACACCGCGCTTTCATTCTCTCCGCGCGCACTGTCCCTTGCCGTCACGTCAAGCACCTCGCCTGACGATAGCGGTTTTAATACCGTTGAAAACTTAACCTGTGCGCCGTTTTTTTCAAACGACACATATTTGCTTTTCGCCACAACGCCGTAATCCGCGCTGAAATACCCGTCAAGCAATTCTGCACGCGCATCACTGTCACAGTTTGCCACAGCAATATTTGCCTTTCGGTAAAAAAACGTTACCGCTGTGTTTCCGATTAACCTTGCATTGCTCGACGGCATAAAATGCCAATTCTGACTATATGTACACTCTCCCTCACCGCTGATATAATCCGTAACAAGTGTCGGCATATCCGTCCTTTTGAAAAACAATACGTTTCTTGTATGCACCGCCGTACAGCCGTTCTGTACAGAGCCAGCAAAAACAAACAGTCCGTTATCGCGCCACACCGAAAACCCGTCTGCGCCGGTGTGCAAACCCAGCTTTGAGTCCTGTGCCGAAATTGTATTGTGTGCTTTTGCGGTGCGGAGTTCATCGTAAATTTTGTTTGTCGTGCTGTAACTGTAGCGTCCGCTGTCAACCAAGAGCGGTTGTCCGTAAGCATACATAAGCACTTGATTCGCATCAGGGTGCGCGTGTCCCTCACCGGGGTGATTGGCGAAAGAAACATATATGTTTTTCTGCGGATTCCACCCGGTGCGCATATACGCCGAATTGGATTCCGGATACAATATCGAAAGATTTTTCTTATATTCATCACTGCCGCTGACGTACGCCGCAAGCATAGGGTCTTTCAGAAAGTCTGCCAGTGCTTTGAAATTCGGCATTTTGTCACGATAATTTGAATCGCCGACATTGCTGTCAAAGCCGTCCGGATAAAATGCGTTTGCCGCGTATCTCGCCGCACCCTTCAGCTTTTCGATAAAACTGCCGCTCATAGGCTTTCCGGCTTTTTCCGCCATTACGGCGCAATCCCCGAATAACTGTGCGCACCACTGCGCATATGACGGTCCCGCCTCGGTAAAACTCATATCGCTGTTATACAGCAAATCCATTGTGTATTCAACGTTATACTCAGCCTTTTTCCTGAACGAATCGTGCATACAAAGCTCTCGAAGATATTCTGCCGTCTTGAAAAATCCGGCATTTGCAACAATTCTCCAATTGCTCCACCACACTTTTCCGTCCGTTATGTCAAGGCTGTTGATATACTTGCAGTCACCGTACATAAATGCAATAATCCTGTAAAAATCATCTTCACGACCATCAAATGCGGTTGTTTTAAGGAGTGCGTCCACTATATCGACCCAGCGGTTAAGCCTTTCGCCGGTTTCCAGTGTACGCGGATAACCGCACTTCATCTGCACCGCAAATGCACTCATCAAATCTATCAGCTTAGGACCGAAATCGCCGCCCGAATACACATCACAGTACGGGTGCGCCGCGTTATACTCCGTCGGTGACTCAAGATACGAAAGATACTCATACAGCATAGGTTTTCCGAACCAAAACCGCGCCGTCACATTATGGTACTCGCTGTCCGCGTTCGGCGCGGGGGCGTTCCATACGGGCACATCGGTGTTTTCGTATGAGTAAATACTGCCTCTTGTATTTTTCCACGTGAGCGTGTCCGCGCTCCACACCGTATCGCCGACATTAAGCACCAACACATCTGCACAGCCTTTGCACACCGCACTTACTACAAGCTCTGCGTGCTTAATCTGTGCATTTGACGGCAAATCAAGCGGAAAAATCATATATACTCTTGTGCTTTCCGCGCCTGTCGGGTCACCACCGACACCGCCCTCTTTTATCGGCAGTTTTGAAACATCACCATAAGAAACCGAGGTTTTTCCGTTTTCGGAGCTTATGTAAGTATCCTCGCTTACCGCTATCTTCACAGTATGTCTGCCGGTGTCATTGTCAAACGCAATTTCAAGATACGGCGCACCGCCTTTTGCCGATTCCTTAGACTGCACATATACCGTATCTGTCTGCTTACTTCCGGCAAACAGCATAAACGCCGCCGCACCGTTCGGCATTTCGCGAATTATGCGGTCTGTCACATCGACTCTGTAAAACGTATAATCCGCTCCGGCGTTTACCTTAAATTCGCCCTGCCACATATCAAATTCATACGGTCCTGTGAGGATATTGCGCATTGGCAGTACAGCCATATTATAATTTTCGTCAGCCTTGCTTACCCCAAACCCCGATATATTGCCTTCTATACTCCTACGTTTAAAGTATTGCAAAAGCCGTTTTTTTGCTGTTGCCGAGTCGCCTTCATCAACTGCCGTTTTTACGTCGGCAAGAGCCGGATATCCGGCATAATCGAGTGCGGCAAAAAAATCTTTTTCGTCTGTGGTTTTTGTCTGCATATCCGCGCCGACGTTTTCGTGTCCGTGCGGCGGTGTTTTTGCAAAAACTTCTTTTTCGGTTTCCATTTCCGATACCTCCGACAGCAAAATTTTCAAATTATACAAATTTAACTTTCCAAAAAAATTTACCGCCATCTGCGGACGGCGATAAACTCAAAAAATATATCATCACTTTAAAAACTCAACCACATCGCTTATTACGCTGTCAAGCGAAAAACTGTCCAGTCCGTGGGTTTCACCCTCAATAATGCGCAAGGTTACATTTTCCATACATTCGTTGTACCGCTCAGAGCCGACAACCCCGACCGCCTCATCGGCAGAACCGTGTATAATCAGCGTTTCACCCTTAAATCTTGACGTTGTTTCATAAATCGGCAGTGTCTTTGCAATTCTGAAATACAAGCCGCCTATGTTGTATTTATCACCGTAAACATCAGTCATTTCAATACTTT
This sequence comes from uncultured Lachnospiraceae bacterium, assembly GCA_964422725.1. GTDB lineage: Bacteria > Bacillota > Clostridia > UBA1381 > UBA1381 > CAKSNH01. Next base: position 8,913 of record CAYRCC010000009.1, on the reverse strand, counting down.
CAGGAATGTTATACTCATCATACGGTATACCGAAGCACGAACCTTTAGTGCATCGTCTTTTATGGTTGCCGCCGGCGCGAGCATTACCAGTTTTTTAATATATTCGCGGTAATATCCGGCAATCATTCCGCCGACCAGTGCGCCCTGTGAATGACCGACAATATAAATATCCGTCACCCACTCCAAATTTCTCACAAAATCCACTATTTTCGCGGCATCGAGTATCTCGCTGAAAACATTCATATCCGAGAACTCTCCGCCGCTTTCACCGTGACCGTCAAAATCGAATTTAATTGCCGCAATATTGTTTTTTACAAGATTTTCGGCTATATCCGCAAACATATTGTGCCGTACATTGCCGCGGCTGCTCATAAGACCGTGAAAAATTATCGCCGCCGGACATTTCCGCACGCCGTCGGGCTTAATCAAATCGCCCTTTAACACTATACCGTCACGCTTAATACTTATCTCCATTTTACGTCCTCCCCGACAAATTCGCAAAAACTGCCGTCAATGCACAGCCTTTTACCTGTTGCGCTCCTTCAACGCTCTGTCCATACTGCGTTTTGCGTCTTTTTTGGCTATATCGTCACGCTTATCATACAATTTTTTACCCTTTGCCAGTGCAATAGAAACCTTCACAAGCGAACCTTTCAAATACACCGAAAGCGGTATAAGCGAATGACCGTCCTGTTTTATCTGACCTATCAGCTTACGTATTTCGCTTTTGTGCAAAAGCAGCCGCCGTTCACGCAGCGGATCTTTATTGAATATATTCCCCATTTCATAAGGACTTATATGCATACCCTTTAATATAACCTCGCCGTTTACTATAGAAGCATACGAATCCGTCATATTCACTTTACCCTGTCTGACCGATTTAACCTCAGTACCGAATAATTCTATGCCTGCCTCATAGGTTTCCAAAATGAAATAGTCGTGTCTTGCTTTTTTGTTCTGTGCCAAAGTTTTTGTTTCGGTTTTTTTGTCTGCCATGAAAGCTCCCCTTTCACATTATATATCCAAATTAGATACATATTTTGCATTCTGTTCAATAAACTCACGTCTTGGTTCAACCTGATCTCCCATCAACACCGTAAACGTCTGATCTGCCACAATAGCATCTTCCAAAGTAACTTTCAGCATTGTACGCGTTGCCGGATCCATTGTCGTTTCCCAAAGCTCCTGAGGGTCCATCTCACCAAGACCCTTGTAGCGCTGTATTTTAGCCGTCGGTCCCATTTTCAGCATACACTCGTCGCGTTCCTCGTCCGAAAACGCATACATTTCCGAATAATTTTTATTCTTTCCCTTGAAAATTTTATAAAGCGGCGGCTGTGCAAGATACACATGTCCATCCTCAATAAGCGGACGCATATATCTGAAAAAGAACGTAAGCAAAAGCGTTCTGATATGCGCACCGTCAACGTCGGCATCTGCCATAATTATTATTTTATCGTACCTTATTTTCTCTATGTCAAACTCCGCACCGATACCCGCACCGATTGCCGCAATTACCGGAACCAGCTTATCATTGCCGTAAACCTTGTCAACCCTTGACTTTTCTACATTCAGCATCTTACCCCAAAGCGACAGTATAGCCTGAAAACGTCTGTTTCTTCCGCTCTTTGCCGAACCGCCGGCAGAATCTCCCTCGACGATATAAAGCTCTGTAAATTCATTGTTTTTCTCCGAGCAGTCAGCAAGCTTACCCGGCAGTGAAAGTCCGCCGCCGAGAGAACCTTTTCTTACGGTTTCTCTTGCTTTTCTCGCCGCCTCGTTAGACCTTGCCGCACTCTGAACCACTTCCATTATCAGCTTTGCCACTTTCGGATTTTCCTCAAAAAATCGGCTCAGTCTATCGTTCAGCGCATTTTCCACCAAGTTACGCGCCTCGCTGTTGCCAAGCTTCGCCTTAGTCTGTCCCTCAAACTGCGCCTCCTGTACCTTTACGCTGATAATCGCCGTCAAACCGTCACGCGTTTCGTCGCCGGAATACTTTCTGTCCTTCAAAGCAAAATTATACTTTTCCGCATAAGCGTTTATCACGCGTGTCAATCCCGACTTAAAACCTGTTTCGTGTGTACCGCCGTCGTTTGTGTGTATATTGTTTGCAAAGCTCAAAATCGTACTGCTGTTATATGACGTGGTGTACTGCATAGCCACCTCAACCATCATATCCTCACGCTCTGCCTCAAAATATATAACATCATCGTGCAATACCTCTTTATTACGGTTAATATACTTCACAAACTCCTTTATACCGCCCTCAAAATGCAAATCGTCCGTTACGGGCTGTTCACAGCGCTTATCCGTAAACACTATGCGCACACCCTTGTTCAAAAATGCCTGTTCGCGCAGTCTTTTCAAAAGCACGTCACGGTCAAATATAAGAGTTTCAAACACCTCGCCGTCCGGCTTAAAAGTGATTTTTGTACCCGTTTTTTCGGTATCGCCTATAATTTTCACAGGTCCGAGCGGCTTGCCGCGTTCATACTTCTGATAATGAACGTTTCTGCCGTCCGACACCTCAACCTCAAGCCACTCCGAAAGCGCGTTTACAACCGACGAACCCACACCGTGCAAACCGCCTGACACCTTATATCCTCCGCCGCCGAACTTACCGCCGGCGTGCAGTACCGTAAGCACAACCTCAAGCGTGGAAATTCCCATTTGCGGGTGTATTCCCACAGGGATACCGCGTCCGTTATCCGTTACGGTTACGGAATTGTCCTCGTTAATATCCACGATAATCTTGTCGCAGTAACCGGCAAGTGCTTCGTCAATAGAGTTGTCCACAATTTCATACACCAGATGGTGCAGTCCCGCCGCCGATGTCGAACCGATATACATACCCGGACGTTTTCTTACGGCATCAAGTCCCTCAAGCACCTGTATCTGACTTTCGTCATATGTGCTTTCTACCTTATTGTCAAATTCATTTTCCAACATTCTTACATTCCTCCGTCATAGCGTTTTATCTATATTAAAGCATTATTATACCAATACATTTTTTCCCTGTGCGCGTTTCATAAGCGTTGCCGCCGATATTGACGATATGTATACCTTATCTTTACCCTCCGAGCACGTCACAATATACGACTTCGGCAACTCCTCGGATACATTTACGACAATTCCGCGCTCCTGTGCATATGCCAAAAATTTGCGGCTTGATTTTGAAACCGTTGTATTATCCATATCAAATATTGCGACAATATCCCTTTTCTTTACAATTTCTTCGCCGCCCAAATGCAAAAACATATCACTAAGTCACGCCCTTCAAAATATAATTTTTCCGTTTTTCACTTCAAATAAACGTACATTGTCCGATGTATTCACCAAATCGGCATCGGTACAGGTTATAAGCACCTGTTTATCCTTTATCCGCTGTGACAAAAACGCCCTGCGGCTCTTGTCAAGCTCACTCATTATATCGTCAAGCAGTAAAACAGGGTATTCGTCCTTGACGGAATATATATATTCCGTCTGTGCCATTATCATGCTGAGCACCGCTGTACGCTGCTGTCCCTGTGAGGCGAACATCTTTGCATCGTTGCCGTTAATCATAATTTTAATGTCATCACGGTGTACGCCGTAAAGCGAGGCACCGTTTTCTATCTCACGCCGCTGATTTTCCTCAAGCTTTCCGAGCATACGCTCATACGCCGTCTTTTCGTCACACTCGGTATAATCCATACTCGGCGCATATGCTATTACAAGCTTTTCCATACTTATTTGTGAATGTATGTCCTCGGCAAAACAGTTCAGCTTACCGATAAAATCCTTTCTGTACTTCATCAGCTTTACTCCGGTTCTGCAAAGCTGTGCGTTCCACACCGAAAGCAGTTCGTCACTCGTTTTGCCGTGTGCGCGCAGCTGTTTAAGCATACTGTTTTTCTGAACAAGTGCCTTTGAATATTCGATAAGCGTACTCAGATATCCGGTAAGCATTTGACTTATTGCCAAATCCAGAAACCGTCTGCGCACCGACGGCGAACCCTTTATCAAATCCAAATCCTCCGGTGAAAACATAACCGTATTGAAATAATTCATAAGCATACTCAGCTTTGCAATCGGCACATCATTGACCTTAATCTGCTTTTTGCCGTTTTTCAAAACCCTCATACACACGCTATGCACACGCACTCCGCTCTCAAGCTCTGCCTCGATACACGCACGCTGTTCGCCGAACCTTATAAGCTCCCTGTCAGACTTTGCGCGGCTGCTTCTCCCGTGCGAAAGCATAGACACAGCCTCCAAAAGATTGGTCTTTCCCTGTGCGTTATTGCCGTAGATTATGTTTGTATAGGGTGAAAATTCTATCTTTTCTTTTTCATAATTTCTGAAATCGGTTAATATAAGCGAATTAATATTCATTTCTATTCATTCTCTACTATGATTTTATACTGTCCGTCCTCAAATTCAAGCAAAACCTCGTCACCGCCGCGGATTTTCTTACCGCGCATAGTGCATACTTCCCCGTTCACAAGCACCATTTCCGACAATATCATATCCTTTGCATCTGCCCCCGACTCGGCAATCCCCGAAAACTTCAAAAGCTGATCCAATTTAATAAATTCTGTTCTGATTGCAATATTCTCTGTCTGCATATCTGCCTCCTAATTAGACGTTCTCGTCACTTCAATAATTCCCTGCATCTGCTTTATCCGCTTGCTGACTCTGTCAAGGTCGCTTTTACCCTTAATTTCAAGTCCCAGCGATATTACCGCAATTCCTTTTTTATTTACACGCGCGTTTATCGACTTACACGAAATTTTAAGGTCCGCAATAACCGAGCTTATCTCAACAAGCAGCCCGTCGCGGTCATACACTTCAACCTGTATGGTTGTAACATACCCCGCATTTTCCGAACTTTCCCAAGATACCTTGATAAACCTTTTCTTATCTTCATCGCTCAGTGCCGAGTCCCGCATATTCGGACAATCCGCCCTATGCACCGACACTCCTCTGCCCTTGGTTATAAAGCCTTTTATTGTGTCGCCCGGCACAGGGTTGCAGCAGCGCGCTAATCTTACAAGACAGTTGTCAAGTCCTTCCACAATCACACCGTGACTGCTGTGACGGTGTTCGTTTTTTTGTGGCGGCGTGTCAACAACCGCATTCAGGCTGTTTTTCTTTTCGTCCTCGCGTTTTTTCTTTATATACTCATCGCGCAGTCTTAACACAACTTTCTGCGCCGTCAAGCCGCCGTAACCCACTCCGGCGTACAAATCCTCGATAGAATTGAATGTATATCGTCTGAGCAGATGCTCCACCCATTCGGGGTTAAACAGCTGTGCGTGCGTAAATCCGAAACGGCGCAGTTCTTTTTCTATCAAATCTTTGCCGTGCTCTATATTTTCATCGCGGCACTCTTTCTTGAACCATTGATTGATTTTGTTTTTCGCCTGAGATGTTTTTACTATTTTCAGCCAGTCACGGCTCGGACCGTGTATGCTTGACGATGTCATAATTTCCACAATTTCACCGTTTTGCAGCTGATAATCGTTATTGACGATTTTGCCGTTTACCTTAGCACCGCTCATTTTGTAGCCGATAGCCGAATGTATCGCAAACGCAAAGTCTATAACCGTACTCTTAGCCGGCAGACTTATTACTTTGCCGTTAGGTGTAAACACAAAAACCTCGTCGGCAAAAAGGTCGATTTTCAATGTGTTTAAAAAATCGTCCGTATCAATAATGTCAATCTGAGTTTCCAACAGCTGACGTACCCATTCAAGCTTTGAATCCATATCGGTAACGCCAGACACGCCCTCTTTATACTTCCAATGCGCCGCTATACCTTCCTCGGCAACCTTATGCATTTCCCACGTTCTTATCTGTATTTCAAACGGCACACCGTTAGGTCCTATAACCGTTGTGTGCAGTGACTGATACATATTCGGCTTAGGCATTGCGATATAGTCCTTAAAACGCATCGGCACCGGCGTATACATCTCGTGTACCATACCCAGTATTGCATAGCAGTCGGCAACCGTATCGACAATTATTCGCACCGCAAACAAATCGTACAGCTCGTCAAGCGTTTTGTTCTGAGCGTACATTTTTCTGAATATGCTGTAAAAATGCTTCGCCCTGCCCGTAACCTGGCATTTTACGTTCATTTCGTCCAGTTTTTCGGTCAATGTTTGTATTATGCTTTCGATATACTCCTCGCGCTCTTTTTTCTTCTGGTTAATTCCCACGCGAATTTCCTCATACGCAACCGGATCAAGATATTTCAGCGATAAATCCTCAAGCTCAATCTTTATCTTAGACATACCCAGTCTGTGCGCAAGCGGTGCATAAACCTCAAGCGTTTCTTTGGCTTTTTCCAGCTGTTTTGCCGGCGACATATATTTCAGCGTACGCATATTATGCAGTCTGTCTATAAGCTTGATTATAACAACCCTTATATCCTTTGCCATCGCCAAAAACATTTTTCTTAAATTTTCCACCTGCTGTTCTTCGTGCGTATTGTACTGCAGTTTTGCAAGCTTTGTGACACCGTCAACCAACTCGGCGGTCTGCTGTCCGAACAGATTTTTTATATCCTCGTATGTATAATGCGTATCCTCAACCACATCATGCAAAAGTCCCGCCGCAATCGCGGTAGGGTCAAGCGACAGCTCCGCCGCAATTTCGGCAATCGCTACAGGATGCTCGATATACGGTGCACCGGAGCGCCGAAACTGCCCGTCGTGCGCCGACTTTGCCAATTTATACGCAACCCGTATATCGTCAATATTTGCGTTCGGACTGTATGTTTTAACCTTTTCGATTATTTTTTCCACAACCGCATCGGTGTCTATCGGCACATATTCTTTCTTCTGTTCACTGCTCACTTTTTCGGGAATTACTTCATCGCTTTTTGTGTTCTTATCCATATTATCACTCCATTTCGCCGCACTGACAATCCTCGCTGTGCATTTTCATATCCAGCAATCTCACCTGTACCTGCTCCATACCCTGATAGCAATTTACCTCCATCATAAATGCAATATCAACAGTGTCATCTGTTTTAAAGCTGTCAAAATATTCGCCCATACCAAAGCCTACCGCATTGATATATTTATTCTGCGACACAAGGCGCAGTCTTAGGTGTTTATTTTCGTTGCCCATCTGTGATATATAAGCTATTTTCACTCCGTTAATCGAAAATACCGGTTTGCGGTTCCCCATACCGTACGGCTCAAGCTTTAACAACATTTTCGCATTCTCCAATGTTACATCAAACGGCGATATCCGTGTATCAACCGTAATATGCGGTATCATATCCTCAGGCTTTAAAACCTTTTTTGCATAATCATTTATATCCTTTTCAAAATCCGCAAGTTTATCCGTATTAATGCTCAAGCCGGCGGCAATTGCGTGTCCGCCGAAGTCTACCAAATCATCACTCACCGCACTGAGTGCATCAAACAGATTAAATCCGGCTATACTTCTCCCCGAACCCTTTCCGACACCGTTTTCGTAAGTTATCAAAATACACGGCTTATAAAATCTGTCGTTTATCCTTGAGGCAACTATTCCGATTACCCCGTGATGCCAGCCCTCTTTTGCAAGCACGATAACTTTTTTCTTTTCAAAATCCTTATCTTGCCGTATCATAGCCATGGCATCGTTAAAAATTTCCTGTTCGGTGAGCTGACGTTTTCTGTTGTCCTCGTTAAGGCGCAGTGCCGTTTCGTATGCTTTCTTTTCGTCAGTTTCGAGCATAAGCTCCACAGCCGTCTGCGCACTGCCCAGTCTGCCGGCGGCATTGAGTCTAGGCGACAGTGCAAATGCAACCGTATCGCCGGTAATAGGTTTTCCCAAAACTCCGGCAATCTCAAATATCATTTTCACTCCGACAAGGTTCGTATCGGCAAGCCGCTGAAGTCCTCTGTCCACTATCACTCTGTTTTCGTCCGTAAGCGGTACAACATCGGCAATAGTACCTATAGCGGCAATATCGCAGTACTTCCTGAAACATTCGTTGGTACTGCCCCCCATTTCCATCGTTACGGCAAGAACCAGTTTAAACGCCACCCCGACACCCGAAAGTTCCTTAAACGGATACTCACAGTCCGGCTGTTTGGGATTTACCACAGCGAATGCATTCGGTATTTTTTCCTTGCAGGTGTGATGGTCGGTTATTATCATATCGAGTCCGGCGAGTCTTGCAAACTCAGCCTCGCCAACCGCCGTAATACCGCAGTCAACCGTAACAACCAAATCCGTTTTTTCCTTTATCAGCTTATTTATCGCCATTATATTTATCCCGTAACCCTCACCTATACGGTCGGGAATATAATACGAAACGTCAGCTCCGAGCGAGGTTAAAAACATATACAGCAGTGATGTCGACGTTATCCCGTCAACATCATAATCACCGTAAATAACGATTTTTTCCTTTTTTTCAACCGCACTTTTCAATCGCTGTGCCGCTTTTTGCATATCCTTCATAAGCATAGGATTGTGTATACAGCTCATAGGCTTTACAATATAATTTTTAACCGCAAGCTCGGTATTAATTTTTCTGTTTGCCAATATCACGGCTATCACCCTCGGCAGACCGAATCTTGCGGACAAATTCAAAATTTCGTCCTCAGTCAGCTCGTTATGATAAACCCAAATTTTTTCTCGCATCTGTTTCTCCGTTCACGGTGCTTCAAACCGATAAATCCACCTTTTACACCTTAATAAATATAATACAATATTATATCATTTTTTCACGCGCAATTCAAGTAAAAATCACGTGTAATCCGCGGAAATTTTGTACAGCCGTTTTCAAAATCCGCTCTGCTTCATTATAACGCAAAAAACCGTGTTCACGCACGCAAAAAAGAGCATCGCAATTCGATGCTCTTTTTTGTGTGTAGACTTATTAGTTTTGCTTAAAATTTTTGAAGAGGTTTCGCTGTCTGCGGA
>CAYRCC010000008.1:0-61841 GCA_964422725.1 uncultured Lachnospiraceae bacterium | reverse complement strand
AGCCTTTGAAAAGGCTTGACCTAAACTTTAATACAAAACACATTGTGTTTTGTCTACAGTCTGAGCCGACCTCTTTCGAGGTCGGCTTTACTTGTTGATTAGTTACCGCGCAGTTTCGATTTGGTGTCGTCGCTTATGCTGTTTGTTTTCACTTTCGGAAGATCCTTGAGCGAACCGCCGCTTATCTTTTCCAAATCGTCAAAATCAAGTTCCTCTGCCTGTGCGGATACCTTTTTCTCTGTGTCCTTATTATCTGCCATTTTACATTCCTCCATTCCTTGAAATTATTATTTCATCAACACCGCATAGCGATGTATCATTGATGCAACTTCGGCACGTGTTGCGTTTGCTGTCGGGTTGAACATATTGTTTGTGTCGCCCGTAACAACGCCTATCGTATGCATTGCTTCAACATCTGCAAGCGCATACTCGCTTATTGCCGCTGTATCCTTAAACGCCTCAACCTTGTTTTCAGGTAATTGCTTGCCTGTGTGTATGCGGTATCTGTTCAATATCGCACAAATCTGCTCTCTCGTAATAGGTGCGTCAGGCGCAAACTCAGTATCGCTTACACCCATTACAATGCCGTTAGCCGCGCTCCACGCAACTGCCTCTGCATACCACGCATTTTCAGCCACGTCAGCAAATGCACTCTTCTGAGTTACCTCAGGTTCACCCGACATTCTGTAAAGAACAGAAACAAACATTGCTCTTGTCATATTTGCATCAGGCGCAAACTCTGTCTGCGACATTCCGCTGAACAGCTTTTCTGTGTACGCATAGTTTACGGCATCGTAATACCAAACGCCCTCTTTAACATCGGTAAACGGCAATTTTTCGCTTGCTGTAGGTGCCGGTGTCTGTACAGGTGCCGGAGTTTGTGTCGACACTGTCTGTGACGATGATATTCCGGTAAAGGTTGCAGGTGCTATAACCACACCGCCGCCCGATGAACCGCCGCCGCCCGACGACGGACGCTTGCTAGGTTTTTTCGTCGGTTCGGTTGTCGGTTCAGCTGTCGGTGCAACAGTCGGAACAGTTGTCGGTGCAACAGTCGGAACAGTTGTCGGTGCAACAGTTGGTGCAACAGTCGGAACAACCGTCGGAACAGGTGTAGGCAATTCTACACTTACATTTACCGTAAACTCCTTAATTGCCTTGTTAGGCAATGTAGCATAGTTATCCACTGTACCGCTCTCATATGTGGTGTTGTTCGCCGGCATAATCTTTGCGGTGATAGTGGTTTGACCGTCCTTTAAGCCTTCAACATATCCGTCCTCGAATACATTTACAATGGTGTTGTCAGCCGCTGACCACAGCACCTTGAGTCCTGTCGAACCTGCTGTTTCCTCGGCGTTTGCAAATGCACCGCTGTAATTATCCGTAACGACACTTGCCTGAATAACAGTGCTGTTCTTTATGTTATTGTCAGCACCGACTGTGACACTGCTGATAGAATTCATACGAGCCATCTGTTCGGCTGTCGCATACAGCGAAACCGTGTCGGACAGTGCTGAGCCTGTGCCTGTAGCGGCTGTAATCTCCGTTACCGCCTCAACCGCGCCGCTTTCTTTTACTTTTTCGTCAAATATTTCGGTATAGTCAACCGAAATATCTTCGTTTATCGTAAATATTTCGTTCGGCGCAATCTTATCAATTGTCGTACTGTACAATACTACGCGTTCGCCGTTCTTGTTCGTGTAGTAAGCTTCAACCTTTTGGTTGCTGAGATTAACCTTGCTGTTGTTCTTTACAACGGCGTTAAGGTTAATTATTCCTCTTTCTGTAATGTTTGTGTTAAGACTTACAACATCAAGCTTCTTTTCAGCCTCTTTTGTATATTCCTCGCTCAAAAGCTCTTCGCCGGACTCGTCTGTAACAGTGACTTTTACGGTGCACGACTGTGCGTCCTCCGCAATATCAACGTCAAAGTTTGCATACAGCGACTGACCGCCGAACAGACTCAAATCCGACTGCTTATACAATTCGCTGCCGTCTTTGCCGGTAACGGTAACAGTCAGCTTTTCAAAATTGTCAAGACCTTCGTTGTATATCTCAATCATACCGCTTGTTGTGCTTCCGGCAGAAATCTCATATATATCCGCCTCGGCAAGTTTCAATACAGATGTAGGTGTGAACATAAGATTGACAAACTTAATGTTTCTTGATGCCGGCGCAAGGTATTTCATAGTTTCGTTGTCTTTGGTTGTTTCGGTAACTACCTCTGACTCTGCCTTTGTGCCGACAACCTCGATACCGCCGTTTTCGGTAACGATAAAGTCTATATCTGCATAGTTCGCGCCCTTACCCTCGGTAACCTGTACCGCAGATGTAAGTATATTGTTTGTCAAATCATATCTTACCGCATAAAGCTGATTTTCCACATATTTGTTTTCTACATCAGCCGCCGCCTCAGAGGCCTCGTCAATACCGTCTTTCAGTGTATATTTACCCTGTGTAAACAAGCCGTAAACATAATTATCACTGCTTGCAACATCAAATTCCGTTATCATCTGAGCATTATCCTGTGCCTCGGCACTTTCCGCAACCGTCATCGGCGGAACATACTGTGCCTCTTCGGTTCTGTTCAGATAATAGTAATTCGTACCTTCGCTTGTTGTTGCGGATTTTAATACACCCGGTGCTGATAAGTTATGCGATACGTCCCACATCTTTACATCGCCGTCCTCAAGCCATGCAAGGAAAATTCTGTCCAGTGCCTTTACAAATCTGAGATTTGATTTCTTTGTGTTGCCTGAGGTAACTATGATAGGATGTATAAAGCTGTTTTCGGCAAAGTTATAAAGCTGCAAATACACATTCCTGTCATCTTCCGTATCCTTCTTGCAATCTTTGTCAAGCACATATGCATGCAGTGAAAGTCCGTTAAATGCGATAGAGCAACTTTCTATAACGCTTGCATCATGTATATTGTCATAGTCGCTTACCTGAGGTTCTTGTGTCCAGAAACCGTTTTCGTCAATAGATTCGTTAACTGCTACCGTAGGTCCGAGAGCCAAGAATTTCTGTCCGTATAATCCTTCATTGAATGCATTGCGGTCATAACCGAGCTCTGCTATACTGTCAAGATATTCATCAGTAAATGATTCCCAAGCTCCTTTTCCGTCGTTTGCATTAAAATTGTATACACGAAATGCAAACGCATCATATGCATTTACCACATCGCCGAGCTCACCCTCAGGACTGCTGTTTGAATAATAGTCAGTCTTGGTATAGTAAACGATCATCTTTCTAGAGTCACTGTCATATGAGATAGTAGGCTTTGTGTCGGCAAATGAGTCGAAACAACTGTCATTATCTCTGTTGCCGGTTGTATTTACCGTAGTTTTGGTTACCTGCTCAACAGCACTCATTGTCTTTGTGGCTTTATCAAAGAATACGCCCGTTATATCTCGCGAATTGAGTGCATCGAAGACTCCGACATCGGCACCAAGCACTCTGTTGGCATCTGACCATGCGATAAATACGACATTTCTTTCAGGAATATCGTATACAACCAACGAATCGTCAGGTGTACCGTCGTCTTCTATAATCTGAGGTGCACTCCATTTATCGTCGGCTCCTTTGACTGAATAGTAAACCGCTTTTGCGTTTTGAGCCTCGCGCGTCGTGTCCTCCTGAATGAACACAGCCAAACGGCTTCCGTCACCCAAATCGACATACTGCGTTTCCGGATACTGATAACTGTCATCAAGTAGTGCATTTTCGGCTATTCCGTTTGTGCCTTCAATGCTTGCAAGCTTAATTGCCGAGTTCCATGCGCTTACGCCGCTGCTTGTAATTCCCGACAGCTTAAATTCCGATAAGCTTTCGTGCAGGAATGACTCGCTTGTAAGCTTGCCGTCGTTAAACAGCGAAATATCCGTGCTTGCTATTTCCCATTCTTTTTCAAAGAACAGTGCCTTTGCTGTAAGGTAAGCACTGAGATTTACCGTTCCGGTATTCTTTACGTCAGAACGGGTTGAGAAGTAGAATTCAAAGTCCGCGCGGCCTTTCAGACCGATATTGAATATATCCCAGCCAACCGTTGCGTGCAGTGTGACATACGGTTTTATTATAAAGTCACCGTATATAAACATTGCGCTTTCCGAATCGTTATTGTCTATATCAAGTATAGGGATTTGACTTGCTTTCTCATCGTCCGAATCCATAAATCCGGTAATATAGTATTCCGCATTTTGGTTTGCACGCTCAAGCACTACAATAGCCTCACCGGAAATACCCGTTCCGATTGTTACGCCAATCGGTATACCGATTGGTGTTACATAGGTTATTGTTGCCGATATACCGCCGCCCGCTTTTACAACAAGCGTGATATCAACGAAATACCATTCACCCTTATGACCGTCTGCTACGCTCTTAGCGAGTGTCATACCGAGCGCAAACGAGAAGTTTACATAACAACTTGCCGCAACGTCTGCTTTGCTCTGCTGTGCGTTGTTTTTATCAACCGCACCGTCTACAGCGTCCTGACGTGCCGTGTTGTCGGTGTTGCCGCCGGAAGTATTGCCACCGGAAGTATTGCCGCCGGTCGAGTCGGATGAGCTTTGTGCCTGTTCCTTAAGGTTTTCGCGTTTTTCGATATCCTTAGGGTCGTCCTCCGTACCGTAGTCAAAGCTGAAACCTACGCTCAGATATTTCTTTGTAACGCCGTTTTCTTCTACTGTTGTCAACGACGATTTATCGTTTTTGTAGTCTTTGTCAAAACCGCTGTCCCAGCCGAAATCGAATTTTCCGGCAACGGTACCGATAATGGCAACCGGTTTTGAAAGCGGTGTGTCAAAGCTTGCCAAAAGTCCGAGCAAACCGATTGACTTTGCAAATTCAACACCCAAATCGTGTTCGTAATACTCTTTGCCCTGCTGGTCGATAAACTTTACAGTCATCGTTGCACCTGCCGGAATAGAGAGTGTTTTCGGGTTAAAGGTATAGTGGAATATACCGTTACCGTAGCTTTCGCCGTCAACGAAAGTATCGTTTTCCACGATTTCCGATGTAATGCGCGAGCCGTCCTCACGATAGAACGTAAACTCGGCTTTTACAGGACTGAGTGCCTCGTTATCGCTTACGGCAAGCAATTCGATTTCATACGAATAGTCACCGTTTGTAAGCTCGTCGACACCTATTTCACTGCCGTCGCACGACAGTTTTGCGCTTGTAACGCTGAATGTGTCATACGAGTTAAGTCTGAACAAGCTCTGTGTGTTTACAGGAGTTGTAAACGACTTTGTAAGCGGACCGTATTTAACAATTACATTGTGGTTTTCGCCTGTTACAAAGTTAGGACTTGTAAATTGGAAGAAACCGTCGCCGCCTTCAAAAGCCGCACCGCCGTAATTGTCGTCTTCCGCTGTGATTGTCTGCATATCGTCGACAAAAACAGATGCATCGTTTACTTCGGTGATACGTTTTTCACCGCCGAATATAGGATATTCCTCAACCTGAACAACACCCATAATCATACCCGGGAATCTGTTTTTCGATACAGGATTAAAGCCGTAGTAAATCAAGGCGTTCGGTATTCTTGCGTTGTATGCAAATGCGTTGCCGCCGCTTGCCGTTCTTACGATGTAGCCGTTGTCTACTTCTTTTTGAACGCTGCTTGCCTCAGTACCCTTGATTTCACCGTCACCGTCAGTATCACCTGTCCAGTCTTTCCAGTATGCCTTGTAACCATCCTCGGTTACGGCGTTGAATGTGTAAACCTGACCGAGAGAAACAGGAGTAATCTCCATTGGGTGGTCCTTGTCGCCGTCTTTGGAGTTTGACGGATTTGCTGTGTCGGAATAAATTACAGAACCCTTGTCCTTGTCGTTATTTTTAGGGTCGATTTTAACTGTAATTTTAGGCTGCATCCATATAGGCGATATATATATTACATCGCCTGTCGGTGTAAATGTAATAACATTGCCAAGAGCCTCCGAGAACTTCTTATTTGGGATTGCATTGCCCGAAGACGTACTCGATTTTAAGCAAGAACTTACATTACCGATGTAAGTGTTTGCGTGATTTATTGCCTGATCGCTGTTTGCGGCAATATTAACCAAGTTATTACCGGCAACGGCTCTTTCATTGGCTTTGGACGATGAATACGCACCCGAACGATATGCTTTCAGATCAAAGCCTTTAACCGCATAACCGCTTGCCGCCGTCACATTCATATTGATTGTGTCAAGCTGTGTACACGAATATGTACCGGCGTTTTTGAAGTTTGTATAAGAGCCTTTTGAGCTGTCGCAGTCGGTTCTCATAATTGCCGGATACGGTCTTATAACAGGACGTACAACAAATGTATCGTTAGAAGTCCACAAATAGTCTTTGTAGCTCTGCATAATATTGCTGTAAGTCATATCCTGCGGAAGAATAATATTAGGGCTCCAGCTGTTGTTTGCGTTAGGCCGTTTCAGCTGATAACCTGCAAGATATACATTTGCGTTTGTACCCTGAGTTACCGAAACACCGTTGCTGTTTTTGCTTGATGCATCGGAAACGGTGAAGAATGACAGCGAATCACTGCCGCGGTATACTGTAGCCTGAGATTGCTGACCGTTTGAGTTTGATGAAGAAACCGTTGTTTCACCGAGTTTAATCTCGTTACCCTTGTTATATCTCAGGTTTGTTCCGCTTTCAACCTCTGTGCCGTTTACATCATAAATCTTTTCCTGATAATAGTTTGTTCCCGGATTATTACTGTCACCGATGTTTTTACTGTTATCAACGCTGAATGTAATCGGACTATGAATCGAATAAATATTTTTGATTTTGAGGGTTGATTTGCCTGTGTTTTTGTCGCAGTTACTTATTTTAACGGTAATTTTTGAATTCATTTTCCTCAGATTTTCGCCTATAGGAACTTCTACCGTTTCGGAAACTTTGTTGGTGGTAAACTTTTTCTGGTAGCAGAGCGTACCGTTTACCCATACTTCGACATATTTGTTCGGATAATATTTATACTTTGTTTCGTATTTTTTACATCCGACTTTTTCCTCGTATGATGACACAGTCTGTCCCGAGGCCTCAAACTCAACCTTGAGCTTTGTTGCGCCGAGCAAATCCGCATTGGACGTAATATCCTTTGACGGCCATTTGCCCGAACCGGTTGTCGAAAGAGTTTCGTTGTTTTTATTTGCATATACCAGGTATGATTTCTCATTTGCCATAAGCTCGATGTTATCGGACATTTGCTCGTTGTAAAGCTCGATTGTTTCGTCGCTTTCGTCTGCGAGCACCGTAACTACCGTATGGTCGTTTTCCTCATCGACATATGCGCTTTCCTTGTCAAGACCCACTGCGAAGTTCACCGCATTTTTTGTGCCGTCACCCGGCAAAATAGGGATTTTTACGGTTTTACTCATAACTCCCTGCGGGAACACAACTTCCACACTTGTGGAAACGTAGTCAACATCTTTGACAGCGTCGATTGCACCCGTGCTTACGACAACGCTTGCAAACTTTTCGCCGCCGCTGATACGGTCAACCTTTACATATGCGTATTCGTCGTCACGCGATACCATAACCTGTTTTTCAGGCATAGAGAATACAACGCGTTCGTCATTGTCGTTATCCTTAATGTTCAGATAAGCCGTAATATTAGCCGCAATGTCCGCATTTACTGCGTCATAGAGCATAAATACCGCCTGTTCGTCGGTTTCGGATATATTATCGTCAATGATGTTTACGGTCACACTTTTTTTGTATTCGCCTTTGGCGAATTTGAGAGTGTGATGTGTACCCGGCAGGTCGTTGCCCACCTTTGCGATATACTCTTTCTCCTGAGCTGTTGCATCAAGAGTTTCGCCGAGCATTTGCGCGTCCTCGTCTTCCAAATCGGTCCAATTCGGTCTGTCGGACTCTATGCCCAGTACAGCGCCTTTAAGCTCTTTCAAGCCGTTCCTTTTGACCGGCTGTGTTTCTGTTTCGTCAGCGGTATCTGCCGGCTGTTCCGTCGGCGTTTCCGCTTGCGAATCGTCTGTTTGAGAATCTTCGTCCGATGCGATTTCGTCGCCGTCAAGCTCCTGAGCGTAAAGCTCGGCAAGCATTTGGGAATCTGCATCTTTTTCAAGCACACTCTTAAAGAATATGCCTTCTTTTACGGACATAGTATAGTCCTCGCCATACTGTGCCGTAACGTCAATTGCTTTGAATTCAACGCTCGCTTCTTCGTCAGCGTTTCCGCGGCGCACGATGTCAAAAGTAATTTTGCCGTCGCCTTCGGTCACTTCCATCTGCGATGTGTAAAATTCAAAAGCACCCTCGGGATACTTTTCGGCATCTGCCGCCAGTTCGGCTATCAATGCCTGTTCACTCGGGTCTGCCGCAAAAACCGGCGCAGCTGTGGTTAGTGACATAACAGCCGCCAGCAATCCGGCAATCGCGGATTTAGGTTTGTTACCTATCCTCATATTTTCTCTCCTCCCTTAATATGAATATTTATATAATTGCGGAGAACGCAATTTATATACTGATTTGAAAATTATGTTTTTATATTTCGGTGTGTCGGCGGTCAAACACGTTTTTTGTGTTTTAACCGTGAGTATACCCCGATTGCCGCAAGCACCAACGCGGCAAGCTGTATAAACGACATTCCGGCAAACATAAAAGTACCCGTTTGGTCCATAAAAAACTCGGATACAAAAATCGCCGCGGAATATCCTATGCAGAATATCCCGAATGAATACGTTTTTTTCTTATATATAGTATGCATCAGCACCGCAAAAAGCACTGCCATTGCAAGCATCTCAAACGCCTGTGTGGGGTAAACCGGATGTGCAACATTCGGAAAGTGCATCGCGCCGAAACCGTAATACGCTTTTCCGTAGCAGCACCCCTCCAAAAGACACCCCAGTCTGTTGAAAAAATGCTGTACCGTTATAAACACACCGTTAATCTCAGTTGCTTTATCCAAGCCGCCGCGCGCAAACACGCCGCTTTCCCTGCGCATTACGCATTTGTACACCAACGGAAATACTATCACCGCAAACAGTACGCTCCCCAAAAAGTGTTTGCCCTGATAATCGGCAAACTCCGACACAAATCTGTCGGCACCGCGCCAATATGTAAGTTTGCGCAAAAACTGACTTGCCGCACTGCCTATATTTATAATTGCGGCAAACATTGCGCCGATAATCAGTGAACGTATAAAATTTCTGTTGTCTTTAAGCAGCATTATCATCATAATAACCGCCGCGCATACCGTGCCGGCAGTCTGGCACGCGGTGTATGCCCTGAAACCGAATACAAACGGATACATTGCCCTACCTCTTACTCTTAAATTTGCCGCCGCACAAAGTGCTTTGTCACATATATACAATACAAAATCAAGCGTGACACTGTCAATGCTTGTTCGGCATTTTATGCTGTATTTTTTTTGATTAAAAAATTTTTCTTGACATTGCATAAAATGCGTGTTATAATATCAACATAATTTATGCGGATATGGCGGAATTGGCAGACGCGCATGATTCAGGTTCATGT
Organism: uncultured Lachnospiraceae bacterium; assembly: GCA_964422725.1. Taxonomy (GTDB): domain Bacteria; phylum Bacillota; class Clostridia; order UBA1381; family UBA1381; genus CAKSNH01. The sequence continues at coordinate 52,346 of CAYRCC010000008.1, read as the reverse complement.
GAGGCGACTCGTGCAGGTTCAAGTCCTGTTATCCGCACCAACTCGGAGTAGGCTGTGCCTATTCCGAATTTTTTTGTGAAAACCTCTTTTTTGAAAAAAATCTGTCAATGCGCGCTGTTTGCACGGCCGGCGATTTAACCGCGGTCGAACCGCCGGCAAGCGCGAAATCAGTGTATCAGGCTTTCGTCAAGCTTAAAATCAAACTGCATTTCAAGCTTTGTAAACAAATCGTGCATAATTTTGTTCGATATACCTTTTATGTCAAGATTTAAAACAAACTCTACAGCTTCATTAATTGTATCGTCAGGAATGTTGTATATCTTAAAGCTGGACGTTAAAAATCTTCTCAGCTTCTTTTCTAAGGTAAAATACTGGTCGCACGGTCTTGCCATATATCCGCGCATAAGTCCCGACGAACCTATTACAAGCTCGTAAAAATCGCTTTCTTCAAGCTCCGGATTGTATTTGGAGAATATCTTTTGTGCTTCCTCAGTTATGCATTTGCACAGATATTCGGTAGCATCGGGATTTGAGTATGCTTCAACATAGATTTCCCTTAAATTATTGCTGAGCTCCGTGATTGTAATTTGTATTGCCGTTTCTGCCGCATAGATAAATACCGGATCTATCTTTTTCGCGCTGACTTCGCGCGCCGCATCGAACTGACCGTCAAACATTATTTTCGCAAGGTCCAGCAGTACACCGTCTTTTGTGTGGAACAGGTTCTGGAATGACGAAAATGACACCCCCGCCTCCTTAACGATTCCCGAAAGTGTGGTTTTATAGTATCCTTTCTCTATAAACAACCTTACACAAACGGCAAGTATGCGGGTTTTTGTGACATTTTTGTCATACTTTTTCGCTACATTGTTATTGTTCTTTTGCATATAATTTTACACCCCTGTCAATAAACTTACCACCATTTTATCATACCATACCAAGAAAAATCAACACCTTACAGTATATTTCAGCATTTTGCACAAAAGAAATTTTATAAAACAGTCTTTTGCACAAAGAAATATTTTACAGTTATCGGTTTTGTGAAAAAAACGATAAGCCTGTCGTTTACATAAATGAGCAGTAAAGCGGCTGTCGGCAAGTCCTGAAAAAATGATAAGCCGACAGTCTGATTTTGCCAAATCAAATATTAATAAGATGTTTGACTTACCGCGCAAAAGATGTTATTATATAATTAAGATTGTAAGTTTTTCTGGATTATTTCAGGGTAAGCTGAAACAATTTATTATTACGGAGGTATACATATGAAAAAGTACATCAGAGCATGTATCGCTTTTGCGGCGTGCGTAATTATGCTTTTTAACGCGTCGGTATCGGCAGTGTCATTCAAAGACGTAAATTCCCAAACCGAATACGAAGACGCTATAACCACGCTTACCACGCTCGGCGTTATAAGCGGCTATGAGGACGGAACATTCCGCCCCGATAACAACATAACGCGTGCGGAATTTACGGTTTTGGTGGTGCGTGCACTGGCAATGGAGAACGAACAGACAACGGAGCAGACAATTCCTTTTGAGGATTTGCTCGGTCATTACGCAAGACTTAATGTAAAAACCGCATATGATATGGGAATCATATCGGGTTTTGACGACGGCATGTTTCGTCCCGATGACAATGTAACATATGAGCAGGCAATGAAAATGGTGGTTTGTATGCTCGGCTACGGCGGAAATGCGGTGTCGTACGGCGGTTATCCGATGGGTTATTTAAAGGTGGGCGTTCAGCTGGGACTGGCGGACAAAATTTCCGTTCCCAATTCCGAGCCGGCAAGCCGCGCGGTTATCGCAAAGCTGCTTAACAACGCCTTGAATATAAAAATGCTCAGACCCGTCTTAAATGCCGACGGAAGTTCGACGTACATTCAGACGGACGAAACCATTTTAAAGGACAGACTGAAAATAGAGCGTGCAAAGGTTATGATTACGGGCGTGGGTGATGCGGAAGTTTCGGGCGGTAACCGCACGCTGAAGTCGTACGAAATGCGTGCTGTCGATACCAAGACCGACTCGGAAATTATTATGGACGTTTCCGGACTTTACAAGGATTATGACGAAGTGAAGCAATATTTGGGTCACGTTATATATGTATATTATAAAAATGTCGATGAGGACGAGTCGGATACGGATATACTTATCGCAATCGACAGTCAGCCTGAGGAAAACAGCGAGGTCACGATTGAATCACGTGCCATTATAGAGTACCGGAACAATACGCTCAAATATTCCGATGTCGACGGTAAAGAAAAGGCAATTAAAATCGAGCCGGAGAATATGAGTATCGTATACAATAACAAAATCGCCGAAAAGACCGAACATATAGCGGTCGGCGATGAACGTATTACGGTGGAGCGCGCAATAGACAAGTGGCTTGAGCCGGAAAGCGGCAATTTCCTAAACGGTGAAGTAAAGATTGTTGACAGCGACAATGACGGCAGTGCGGACGTAATATTTATTATGAATTACAGCGTTATGGTTGCAACGGCTTCGCCGTCGTCTACCGACTATACAATAAACGATAAACTGGTGGCAGGTTCAAGACTTACCCTTGACCCCGACGATGACAGCTATGAATACACGATAACGCGAAACGGTTCTGCGGTTACTTCCGTTACATCGCTGAAAGCAAACGACGTAATTCTGTACGCAAAAAGTATTGACGGCGAGTATATAACGCTCAACGTTACCGGAAAACCGGTCACCGGAACAATAAGCAATATAGAGGACGATATAGTAACCATCGGCGATAAGCGTTACGAGGTGACGGAAAAATGTACGGATTACCTTGAGGGTAACGCGCAGATCAGCCTCGGCGCACAGGGTACGTTCTATATTGATTGCTACAATAATATAATATTCGCAACCATTAACAAAAACGATGCGTCTGTTCAGTATGCGTATCTGATAAATGCCACGGAAAGCACGGAAACGGAAAATATTTACGCAACTCTTTATTCGCCGTCCGTTTCGTCATCGTCAACCACAAGATATAACTTGGCGGAAAAGGTTTCTTTCAACGGAAGAAATATGAGCAGTGCCAACGCAAAAGATGCGCTTGAGGAAACAGCCGAATACAGCCGCGCGGACATTGAAAACAAAGACAAAGTTTATGCAAATTCAACAACCAAGCCTAACGCCGGCAAATGCGCACAGCTTATTAAATACAGCGTTAAAAAGGACGAAATTCAGGATATTATAACTTTGTCCAAACCCGCAATCGACGAAACGACGGGCAAAGGCGCATACAACGAGGAAAGTGATGAGCTTCACCTGTATGCACCGCTTGCAAAATATACATATTCCGCAACGAACAACTTCAGCAATGTGTTCCAGATGAATTCGTCGACTACAATTATATATGTTCCGGGCGACCGCTCGGAAAGAAACGAATACCACAAATATACGGCTTCAAGTATATTTAAGGTGAATCAGTCGTACTGGGTTGAGGCGTATGACGTAAACACAAGTAAAATCGCTTCGCTCGTAATCGTTTACGGTAACAGCTCGCTTGCCGATATCACCAAGGATACGGTTATGTCTGTTGTCGCAAAAACGCCTACGACGGTTGACGTGTCGGACGAGAGCGTAAACAAGCTCAGCCTTTACAACTCCTCCGCCTCGCTCACCACAAAGAACGCCGATGACGATACGGAGTTTGCCGACGTTAAGCCGGGAGATGTAATCCAGTTCGGTCAAAGCAACTCAAACCGTGCAATTAACCGCCGGAATATTATTTCGGCAGACGATGTGCGCGCGGTATTTGAAAGCGGAAACGAATATAATTGGTCAGGCGGCAAATTTAATGTTCCGTTTATAAATGATGAGGGCAACGTTGAGGTGGATGCCGAAAGCGGAACGGTGTATTCGCGTGCGTTTGTTGCGAATGTTGTGGAGGTTATACGCGAGGACGACGGCTCGTATATCCGTGTTACACAGGACGGCTTTGATGCTGACGGCAATCTTGCCTCCGACCATGACGAACGTTACGAAATAACCTCAAAAACGCCTATCATACGTTTCGATATGGAAAAAGATACGGTAAGTGCCTATGCCGACGGTACGACGGCAAAGCTGACTGTAGACAGTCTGCGCGATGCAAAGTACAGCGGGGCGAAGTGTTCAAAGGTATTTATATACACACTGAAGGGCAATGTTAAGTTTATTATGATGTATGAGTAATAATTTCATATGGGGCTGTCGGCGTTTTGCCGACAGCCTGACGTGCGGTGTGCTTTGAGTGCACCGCACGTGAAATTATCCACAAATTTTTTTGTTCTGCCGCATTAGACAATATTACCAAAAAGTCTTTTTTTCGACAAAAATCGTTTTTTATACCGTTTGTTAATTTTATAACTATGAATAAATTGTGAATTTATAATGTGAATTTGTTAATAATCACTATTATTATAACATTTGTACGATTTTTTTGCATTTTTTTGTTGACTTTTACCGTAATTGATAGTAAAATAAATAGTGCTTGCACTTGAGTGCGTTGTGTGCGCGCTTTGGGTAATTAGGCAATATATACAAATTTGGAATGGAGTTTTTAGTGTTTTGACTAAAAATTTTTCAAAATTGTATTGCAAAATAGTGAAATATAAACTATAATATAAGTATCAATTCGTTTGTGCACATTTTGTGAATAACAGGGGAATTATTCACAGCCGTAAATGTCACTTGCGAGAAATATATCAAGCTATTACATATTTAGGAGGTTTTACGATGGCAAAGGCTGCAAAGGCTGCAAAGCCGGCTAAGGTTGTTCTGTCACCGGCACAAAAAAGGCTGGAAAGAGAGAAAAACTTAAGCAAAATCAAAAGGGACAAATGGATGTATTTGTTACTGCTGCCGGGCGTACTTTACTTTATTGTGTTTAAGTTTGCACCTATGTGGGGCGTACTTATCGCATTTAAGGATTATTATGCCGGCATTCCGTTCCTGCAAGCACCGTGGGTCGGTTTCAAAAACTTTACGGATTTCTTCACCGATACGGACTTTCTCCGTTTGCTGAAGAACACACTTATCATTTCGGGTATGAACCTTGTGTTCTACTTCCCGCTGCCGATTTTGTTGGCATTGCTTTTGAATGAGGTTAAGGTTAAGCTTTACAAAAATACGGTACAGACAATGGTATATGTACCGCACTTTGTATCAATGGTTGTTATCGCAAGTATATCGTTTATGCTTTTGAAAGCACCTTCAATGGAGGGTTATACGGGCGGTGCTATATTTGAGCTTATAAAGATGTTCACCGGCAAAGAGGTAAACATTCTTGAAACGCCTACAAACTTCTATTGGGTAATTCTTATCCAGACGATGTGGAAAGAAACAGGTTGGGGTACTATCATATTCCTTGCCGCTTTGGCGGGTGTTGATGTCGAACAGTACGAAGCGGCTATCGTTGACGGCGCCAACAGATTCCAGCAAATGATTTACATTACACTTCCGGCAATTTCGAGTACGATTGTAATTATGCTTATTCTGCGTATGGGTTCTGTACTCGATACGGGATTTGAACAGATTTTGCTTATGCAGAATGACCTGAACAAATCTCATTCGGACACATTCGATACATATGTGTATAACTTAGGTAGAGTACAGGGTAACTACGGTTATTCAACCGCTGTGGGCTTGTTTAAGTCTTTGGTAAGTATTTTGTGTATCCAGACTGCAAACTTCATAGCTAAGAAGGTTGGATCGTCGTCGTTGTTCTAACAGAAAGAGGTGTAAGTGATGAAATTAGTAAAAAGAAGAAGTGTCGGCGATTTAATAGCTGACATCATCATATATGCGTTATTGGCATTGTTTGCTGTAGTGACGGTAATTCCTTTTATTTACGTTATTGCCGCGTCATTTGCTCCGGAGTATGAGATTATGACAAGACCGCTGTTCATTATTCCGAAAGAGTTCACGCTGGATGCATATAAGAGAATTTTCGACCCTAACGATTACGGTTTGACGGTTCTGCGCAGTTTGGGCGTATCGGTGCTTGTTACAATTGTCGGTACTATAGTAAACTTGCTGTTTACCACCACGATGGCATACGGTCTTTCGAGAAAAGGTCTTAAGGGCAGAGATTTTATGCTTAACTGCGTACTGTTCACGATGGTATTTTCGGGCGGTATGATTCCTACATTCCTTATTGTTAAGAATTTGGGTTTGTATGATACATATGCGGCTTTGATTTTGCCGGGTGCTATCAGTGCTTACAATATGATTATTGTTAAGAACTTCTTCCAAGAGCTGCCTAGCGGTCTTGAAGAGGCTGCCGCTATTGACGGTTGCACAGATATCGGAATTTTCTGGAAGATTGCACTTCCGCTGTCACTTCCGATGCTTGCGACATTCGGTTTGTTCTATGCGGTTGGTCACTGGAACAACTACTTCGGCGCATTGCTGTACTTGACAGATGCTAAAAAGTATCCGTTCCAGCTGATACTCAGAAATATAGTTATGATTTCGCAGGAAACCCAGACAGACCCTAATGTATTGCTTCCGCAGGAAACATTGAAGATGGCTATCATCGTAATAGGTACTGTACCTATTTTGTGTGTATATCCGTTCCTTCAAAAGCATTTCGCTGCCGGCGTTATGGTTGGTGCTATTAAGGGTTAATGCGGTTTTGGTATCGCAGTTTGTGAATGATGTTTGTTATGAAATCAAATTGAATATTAAAGCTGAAAAGGCTGTCGATGTTTTGTCGGCAGCCTTTTAAAAAAGTGATTTTATCGCTTTTTGTGAGTTTAAGCATATTAAAATAATGACTTTTTTATAAAAAAATTAGCTATATTTTATAAAAAGTATTGCAAAATCGTGTAGTTTATTATATAATGTTTGTAACGCATTAATAAACTGCATTTTTGTGCAGAATTTATCGGTAGATTTAAGGAGGATTTTTTTAATGGCTAATTTAAAACGTATTACTACTGCGGCTTTAGCGGCAGCAATGCTTTGCGGTAGCTTGGCAGGCTGCGGCGGCGGTACTTCCGTAATTGATTTGGACAATCCTGAAATTACGGTGATGACAACATCGTATAATGTTGAACCGGCTCAGCCGGACAGCCCTGTTGTCGAAGCGTTGGAGCAGTACCTCGGTACAAAGCTTAACATTTCGTGGGTACCGTCATCGGGTTACGGCGAAAAGGTAACGGCGGCTATGGGTTCGGGTGAGTACCCTATGGCAATGCTTATTACAGAAAAGAGCTCAAGCGTTATCCAGAATTCGCGCGGAGGCTCGTTCTGGGAATTGACAGACAGATATAAGGAATATCCGAATCTTAAACAGCAGAACGAAACCGTTTTGAACAACATCTCAATCGACGGTAAAATTTACGGTGTTTATCGTTCGAGAACACTCGGAAGAAACGGTATGACTATCAGAAAAGACTGGCTTGATAAATTAGGTCTTGCTATGCCTACAACGGTTGACGACCTTTACAATGTTTTGAAAGCATTCAAGGAGCAGGACCCTGACGGTAACGGTCAGAACGATACATTCGGTATCATTATGACAACGGCATCGTCTACATTTGATAACCTCGCAATTTGGTTCGGTGCACCTAATAAATGGGGTGAGGACGAAAACGGCGAACTCGTACCGGCACATCTTACAGACGAGTATTTCGAGGCTGTTAAATTTGTTAAGAAACTGTATGACGAGAAACTTGTAAACCAGGACTTTGCTACATATGACGGCGCTAAATGGGACGAACAGTTCTTGTCGGGTAAAGCCGGTGTAATTATCGACGTTGCCGACAGAGCAAGAAGAATAGCAAGCAACATCGCAAGCATTGACCCTAATGCTGATGTAGGCGTATTGGGTTACGTTAAGAAGGACGCGTCGGCAGAGCCTAAGACACTTCCGACATCGGGTTATGCGGGATATTATGTATTCCCTAAGCAGGCATTGCCTAGCGAAAAGGATTTGGACTTCGTGCTTAACGTATTCGATAAGTGTAATGACGAGGCTGCCGTTAACTTGATGAACTACGGTATTGAGGGCAGACACTACACAATCGGTTCTGACGGTTATGTAACGGTTGTTGATGATGCAACATTGACAAAGGAGTTTGCTGACCTTAACCAGTTTGCAACATCGTTCATTCCTGATGTAGGTTTGAAGAAAGCATACGCTACAAAGACAGCCGAGGACGTTGATAAGGTTTACCTTGACAACGAAAACTATGTTGTAGGTAATCCGGCAGAGCCGTTGGTATCTGACACATATTCAAGAAAAGGTCCTCAGCTTGACGATATAATTTCCGGTGCTAACACCAAGTATATTGTTGGACAGCTTGACGAGGCAGGCTATAAAGCTGAGCTTGAAAGATGGAAAACTCAGGGCGGTAACGATTACATCAAGGAAATCAACGAAGCATATAAGGCTATTAAGTAATATTGCTTAAAATTCGGGCATAGCCGATTTGTCGGCTATGCCTTTTTGCGTTCACTGAATTTGGTATTAATAATTTTGATTAATGTATTGAAAAAAAACAAAAACTATGATAAAATACATTTATTATAGTTTTATAATACAGAAAGAAAGGGAGTAACTACATATGAAAAAGAAAATAATAAGCGCGGTAATTGCCGCTGCATGTATGTGTTCGGCAGGACAGCTTGCTATGGCGGCGGAAAACAATCCGTCGGTTACGGTTAATGACAGAGAATTGGTATTTGCTGACCAAAAGCCTGTAATATCCGAGAATGAGGGTAGAACACTGGTTCCGGCACGCGGTGTGTTTGAGTTTATGGGTGCAAAGGTTAATTGGGAAGCCGATAAACAGCGTGTGGTAATAAAACAGGGTAATTATCATATACACATCACAATCGGCAGTGATGTTATGGCTGTTTACACATATTCTCCGCAAAATCTGCTTGCCGCACCGGCAAAAGAGGAAATAAAGCTTGATGCGCCGGCAAGAATTATGAACGAAAGAACTATGATTCCGCTGCGCGCAATCAGTGAAAGCCTTAAAGCCAAAGTTGATTGGGACGCGGAAAACAATATGGTATCAATCTATACAAGCGATTACAAGGCTCCGGTTACGGACAGCGCGGTTACAAGCGGTGTGGCTGATAAGAACGAAAAGAATGTAACTGTTTCGATAAGCTCAAGCGCAAAGACAGTTAAAGCCGGCGAAACGTTTGACGTTATTGTCAGTGTGGATAACATCGAAAATGCAGGCGGTGATGTTGCGGGATTTACGTTGGGTCTTATTTACGACCATTCTAAACTTGAATATGTTGACGGCTCAATGACAGGGAATACAGCTGTTGATTTGACCAAGTATACAAGTGCTATTAATGCTGATTTTACAGAAGATTCGCTTAAAGTGTCGAGCGTTACAATTGATGAAAGTGCTGTTCTTAAGTCAGACGGTGAATATGTAATATTTACATTTAAGGCACTTACCGATGATGCCGCAGACATAAAATTGTCGAAAAGATACACACAATTCGGTTATGATACAGCACTGATTGTTGTTGATTTTAAAAATGATTACAGTGTTGAACAAATTGACAGTGACTTATACATAGACACAACACCGGTTACCATTAACAACTGATAATGAATTTTACAAAATCCGAGCGGTATTTGCCGCTCGGATTTTTCATTGAAATAGGGTGCATAGGAGCTTGCACTCTGTGTTGTCTTTCAACAGCTTGAAAAATTGCATTTGTTTATGTACCGTTGACAGCTGTGCAAAAAAATGTCGTTGCATGCATTTTAATTGCGGCAAACAGGGTGGTGTTATCCGAATGTTGTTTTGCGTGTGACGGCGAAAAGAATGTTGTATTGCTGATACGAAAGGCGGTACAGACATAGCTTTTTTTGACTTGTAAAACAGCATTAATAAAAGACAGGCAAACCCAAATGAGTCTGCCTGTCTTGACACGTTATATTTCGCTGATTCTTTGATTTACATAATGGAAAATATCCATATTATCCTCCATCAAACGACAACCTACGATATATCTGCCGCTGTCGTTTGTGGAACGTATTATAATAGCCGGTAATATCTTGCCTTTCAGTATAGGGAAATCCTGTACCGCGATTTGAATACGCTCATTTATCGAATCTTCAAACTCATCGCTGTTACATACAAACGCAACTCCGCCGGCACTGATATTAACCAGATTTCCGCTGAACGAATGATTGCTGCGCTCAAGAAGAATCTTACAAGGATTTGACATAGGCAAGCGCGGATACTTTCTTCTGTTTACTACCTTAGGGTTGCCCTCAAGCAACAACTCGTAATAATCCGCGTAATTCTTATCAACTACAGTGTCCGGCCAAATGTAAACGGTGTTATTAACCGTAATTCTTATCTCGTAGCGTTTAGCCGGATTATCCAGCATAAATGTTTCAAGCTGTATCGAATCCAATACTTTAACTGTGTTGTCAACCACCTCGGAAACCTCGGTAGTACATTCGTTGCCTGTCTTGCTGTTCACAATATTAACACTCATTCCGACAGTGATATCGTTTATATCCATAAAGCCGCCGGTACCCAATTCCTCAACCAGCTTGTCAACAATAATTCCTATGTTGCTGACATTGCGCGATGTTTCGTCGTATTTGTTGGACATAGTAACCGTCGTGTTTCTTGAATTTGCCACGCTTTCGGTTATTGTTGCCATTATGTCTTTAACCTGATACATATTGTCAACCATACTCTTGTTAGATGCTTCAACTTGTTTCATAGCATTGTCGATAACCTGAATCTCACCGTCAAGCTGTTCCGAATCTTCCGCGATTATGCCGACATTTGTATTTACCGCCTGCATTTTTTCCAGAGTTTCGGTAATCAGTTTCAAAATAGTGGTGATGGACTCGGTCATCTTGTTAGATGTTTCCTCCAAAACCTCAAGCGCCTCCATAATACCGTCCGATGACGCTTTTGTACCAAGACTCAGCTTTCTTATTTCCTCCGCAACAACCGCAAAGCCTTTGCCGGCAGAACCGGCTCTTGCTGCCTCGATAGATGCGTTAAGCGCCAGGATATTGGTCTGGGACATAATGCTTTCGATTCTGCCCGTTTCCTGCTGTACGCTTGCAAAATGGTTGCGGAACTCGTTTAATATGTTCTCGACATCTGAGGACAGCTCTGCCATCGAGTTTGTTGTTTTAACCATATTTGTCAGCTCGTCCGTACTGACGGCGGCGTGTCCGGCTGATTTTTCGATAAGGCTTACTATATTTTCGATAAGAGAGGCAACATTGCGTACCTGATTATCAATGTCCTGTGTCATTTCCATGGAAGAATCCACTTTCATTCCGAGTAATTGATTCTTGTTCGTCAACTCTTCCATACTCTGCACAACTTCGTTTGCACTTCTTTTGTTCTCGTCCGAAAGCTCGCGCACAACCGTTACGCCGTCAATAATCGACGTGCTGGAGGTTTTTACCTGTTTAACGGTTGTAACCACTCTTGCGAGGTTATCTTTAACGGAATTGAGCATTGCGCCGTCAGCCTGACACATATGCGCTATCGCAAGTACATAGCTTATGTAACTCAAAACCACAACTACAAGCTCAATCTCATAGTCAACCACAACATCGTGCGTAAGAGTTCCGGATTTCATATCCAGCACCAGTCTTGCAATTACAATCAAAACATTCAAAATACCTATGCGCACAAGCAGTCCTCTGTCTTTATACAGCATCAGCATACATGCAATAGGGAAAATGTACATAACCGTAAGTGCCGTATGCGACGTAATCATAATAAACAAATAATATGCCAAATATCCGACGCTTATGATTTCTTTAAACCACCCCGTTGCCGTACCTTTGATTTTAAATACCAGAAATCCCAATGCTATAGGTCCCCAACCCAGCGAACAAAAAGCGATAAAATACGGTACCGTCCGCGAACCGTTTTTCACCTCAATTGCGTACGCAACCGTCGTTGCAAACGCAATAACTATCCACATTATCATCGCTCTGAGATTGGCACTTCTTTTAAAATGCGCTTCATTATACTCCATGAGCAAGTCCCTCCTTTAAATGACCCCATCATATCATTATGTATTTTACTTTATTATACCAAAAAGATTGTAGAATTTCAATAATTTTTACTAAAAAAACAGCACTATTTTTAAATATTTTATTTATATGCATCATTTGTGCAAATCAGTCGGTTATACGGCGCGGAAATTAACGGCTTCAACTTCCGATTTTTACTTCAGCCGTGATATCTTTTTGTTGACTTATTTGTTCATATATTATAAAATGAATAATGTAGGAAACTGTCGGCATTTTGCCGGCGATGGGTATTAGTAATAGGCAGGTGATACTTTGAAAAAAATTATTCCGGCAGTTTGCGCACTGCTGGCGGCGGCGGCATTGATAGGTGCGGCGGCGGTTAACAGCGACGTGAGCGGCGTGAACATAAAAGAAAGCGTAAGCATTGAAATAGAAAACGGCGCAACGGGTAACGGCATTGTGCGGATGTTGAAAGATGCGGGGGCAATAAAATATTCGGGAATTTTTAAAATGAAAGCCGAAAAGGCAAATCTTTTGACGGGTTTTAAACCCGGCAAAGCCGTTATAGAACCGGAAATGAGTTATGACGAGATTATACAGCTGCTTGCCTCGGACGGACGCGGTACGGTAAAAGTAACAATACCGGAGGGGTACGAAATGTATCGGATTGCGGACAGGCTTGAACAGCTGGGTATTGTTGATAAGGAGGAGTTTTACGCGGCGGCAAAGGCGGAGGACTATGACTATGAATTTTTGAAAGAATTGCCCGAACGCGAAAATGAGCTTGAGGGCTACTTGTTTCCTGACACATATATTGTTTCCGAGGACATTTGCGCGCATGATATGATTGATATGATGCTTGCCGAGTTTGACAAATGCTTTCGCGAGGAGTATTATGACAGAGCGGAGGAGCTTGGAATGTCGGTTGATGAAATAGTGACTTTGGCCTCTGTTGTCGAGCGCGAAACCAATGTTCCCGATGAAAGGGCAAAGGTGGCGGGTGTGTTTTACAACAGGCTCGGCGACGGAATGAAACTGCAGTCGTGCGCGACGGTTGAATATGTTCTTGAGGAGAGAAAGGCAAAGCTTTCCAATGCGGATTTGGCGATTGACTCAAAATACAACACATATAAGTATTCCGGACTGCCGATAGGACCGATTGCGTCCCCGGGGGCGGAATGTATAAAAGCCGCGCTGTATCCGGAAAAAACGTCAGCGAGATATTTCGTGCTGGGTAAGGACGGAAAACACGTGTTTTCCGAAACCTACAGCGCACATCTTGCCGCCAAGAAAAAAGCGGAGAGCTGAGAAAAGGATTGGTTTTTAACAATGATTGAATATGACAAAAATGCGATAACATATGAATATGTTACAAATTATATACGCGGTGAGCTTGGGAAAAACGACGGCTTGCTTGCCGATATGCAAAAGTATGCACAGGAAAATGATGTGCCGATAGTGCCGCCCGAAACGGCGGCATTTTTGTCGGTGATAACAAAAACAGTAGCGCCCGTGAACATTCTGGAAATAGGCTGTGCGATAGGGTATTCGGCTATAGTGATGGCGGAGGGACTTGCATTGGGCGGTCAGCTCACGACGCTTGAATATAACGCCGAGTCGGCAAAAATTGCACGCGGAAACATTGAAAAGGCGGGTCTGTCCGACACAATAACCGTTGTTGAGGCAGATGCCAAGGATTATATAAAAGAGCTTAACGGCGTTTATGATATAGTATTTCTTGACGGACCGAAGGCGCATTATATATATATGCTTGACGACTGCGTAAGACTGCTTCGCAGGGGCGGACTTTTAATTGCCGACAACGTGCTTTACAAAGGAATGACGGCGACGGACGATTTGGTTATACGGCGGAAAATTACTATTGTCAGGCGTTTGCGCGGCTTTGTAAAGGAGCTTAACGCGCGAGGGGATTTGAAAACGTCAATACTGCCGCTCGGCGACGGTATGACGGTATCTGTGAAATTATGATAATTTAGGAGATGAAATGATGAATAAACCTGAACTTTTAGCACCCGGAGGAAATTTGGAAAAACTGAAAACAGCTGTAATTTACGGTGCAGATGCGGTGTATATCGGCGGTGAGGCGTACAGCCTGAGAGTTGCGGCAGACAATTTCAGTTTTGACGAGATGAAAGAGGGACTTGCGTTTGCGCACGAGAGAGGGAAAAAAGTGTATCTTACGGCAAATATTTTGCCGCACAACTCGGATATTGCCGAATTTGAGGAGTTTATAAAAGAGGTACGTCCGCTTGGGTTTGACGGCATACTGGTTGCCGATTTGGGGCTTTTCGATATGGTTCAAAGGCTTGCGCCGGAAATCCCTATTCATATAAGTACGCAGGCGAACAACGTAAATTATATGTCGGCGCGCAAGTGGCATGAGATGGGCGCATCGAGGGTAGTGCTTGCGCGCGAGATGTCGTTTGAAGAAATAAGGCAGATAAGGGAAAACATACCGAGTGATTTGGAGATTGAGGCGTTTGTACACGGCGCAATGTGTATTTCCTATTCGGGGCGCTGTCTTTTGAGCAACTATCTCACGCACCGCGACTCAAACAGAGGTGCGTGCTCGCACCCGTGCCGGTGGAACTATTCGCTTGTCGAGCAGACAAGACCGGGGGAGTATATGGATGTATTTGAAAATGAGCGCGGCAGTTTCATTTTCAATTCAAAGGATTTGTGTATGATAATGCACATTCCCGAGCTTGTAAAAAGCGGAATATCCAGTTTTAAAATCGAGGGCAGGGTAAAGAGTGAATATTATGTTGCGACTATAGTTAAGGCGTACAGGGAGGAAATAGACAAATATTTTGCCGACCCCGATAATTATGTATTTGACGAAAAACAGTATGAAGAGCTGTGCAAAGTCAGCCACAGACCGTATACCACAGGTTTTTACCTCGGCAAACCTGACGAGAATGACCAAGTGTATACGTCAAGCTCATATATCCGTGACTATGACATTGCCGCAATTGTAACCGATTATGACAGCAATACGGGAATTGCGGTTTTGTCACAGCGAAATAAATTTACGGTAGGCGAGGAGATAGAAGTAATTCAGCCGAGCGAGCCGTTTTTTGTGCAAAAGATTGAGTATATGCAAAACGACAAGGGTGAGAGTATAGACTCCGCACCGCACGCCGCAATGACGGTAAAGATGCCGATGGCAAAGCCTGTTGTTAAAAACGCTATGGTAAGAAAAATCAGCACTAAGTGACGGATTTAGGGTACGATTTGATTCGTACTTTCAGACTGTAGACAAAACACAATGTGTTTTGTATTAAAGTTTAGGTCAAGCCTTTTCAAAGGCTTGCGGATTTTTAAGGCGGAGCCTTAAATCGTCGTCCGCAGACGACGAAACTCCTAAGCGTTCAAGTTTTGTTCAAACTTTTTAAAAAGTTTGTCGCTGTCCGCAGACAGCGAAACCTCTTCAAAAATTTTAAGCAAAACTAATAAGTCTACACTCTGAGGGTACGATTTGATTCGTACCCTATTTTTGTGAAAAAATTTAAAAAACTTTGACTTTTTCGGTTTTTAAATCGTCTAATAAACGTAAGAGCTTTTACAAGGGTAAAGGAGGGACACAATGTGTACGAGCTGTTTGAACAGAAATACAGGGAATGTGAGAAATCATTATTCTTGGTTGCTATAGGGTACCTGCACAATACCGAAGATGCGAAAGACTGTGTTCAGGAGGCGGTTTTGGCGGCGTTGAAAGCGTTTGACAAGCTGAAGGATAAACAGTATTTCAAAACGTGGATTACGCGTATTGTGATAAACAAGAGTAAGGATTTTAAGAAAAAACAAAGGTATTCGGAGGAGCTGACGGATACGCTTAATGTGTTTTACGAAATGCCGCTGGAGGAAATGAATATTATAGACTGCATATGCAAGCTGGACAGCCGGCTGTCTGTTTACATAACACTGCGCTTTTATAATGATATGACCTATGATGAGATTTCGCGTGCATTAAAACAGCCTGTTTCTACCGTAAAATATAAGACAGGCAAAGCGTTATCGGAGCTTAAAAAGTATTTGGAAGGAGATGTTGAAAGTGAAAACAGATGATTTGGAAAACAGAATGTATAAGCATGCAGAACTTGTAAAGTCCATAATAACAGTTCCTTTCGACATTAAAGGAGAGGAAATGACTATGGTGAAAAGAAATTATAATGTAAAAAGAATAGTATTGATTGCGGCGGCGGCTATCTGCCTGATAGGTACAACGGTTTTTGCTTCGTACAAACTGCTCGGTCCGAAAGACGTTGCAGATGCGCTCGGTGACAGCAAGCTGGCGCAGTATTTTGAAAAAGAGGGCAGCGTTTCGCAGACCGTTACGGACGGCGACTATAAAGCAACTGTACTGGGAGTTGCGTCCGGAGCAAATTTGAGTAAGTTTGAATCGTCGTCGTGGGAGCTGTTCCCTGAACGGACATATGCGGTGGTCGCGATTGAAAAAGCGGATGCGACCGCAATGACATTTGACGATGACATTTTGGTAACTCCTCTTATCGAGGGTTTGAGTCCGTGGCAGTATAACATATTTACGATGAACGGCGGATATACGGCTGACATTATCGACGGAGTGCTTTACAGGATAATAGAGTTTGACGATATTGAGTATTTTGCCGACAGAAATGTATATATGGCGGTTATTTCGGGCGGTTCGCTGAATAACAGCGTATATTCGTTTGACGAAACGACCGGTGCTATCGCGCCGAAGGACGACTATAGCGGTACAAATATCTTAATCAAGCTGGAGCTTGACAAATCAAAAGCCGATCCTGAGAAAGCGGCTGAATATCTGAAAAAATCAGCCGAGGCTCAAAATGCTCAGGATACCGATGCACAGCTTGCGGAAACCGAGGAGGCGGAAAACGTCGAGGTGACACAGGAAATGCTTGAAAGTGCGCTGAGCGAAACGGAAAGTGCCGGCGAGGTTGTAACTCAGGGAATAATCGGAAACGAAACAACCGAAACGGAGGGTACAAAAGAGGTTATAATAACACAGGAAATGATCGAAAAGGCACTTGAAAAAAACAAATAATTCCCCTAAAAAAATTCCGAGGTACATAGGATATTGTACCTCGGAAAAATAATTTTTAAATCAAAACAGATTTGATTTATTCTGCGTTTTTGTTGCTGGGCTTTACAAACAGCACACTCAGCAATAATGCTACAACATAAAGCGCAACGGTTACGTAGAGCACGGTTTGATATCCGACAGGGTTTACCATATTGCCGTTAATCTCTATCATTTCACCGGAGTGGTTTACAATCCATGTAGCAAGCTGATTACCCGTAAGACCGGCAAAACCCCATGCCGACAGGGTGATACCGTGAATCGCACTGATATTGCTCATACCGTAGTGGTCGGAGAGCAGTGTAGGCACGTTCGAGAAACCGCCGCCGTATCCGGCATTGATAAACATTATAAGCATAAGAACCAATGCAATCAATACACTGTTTCCGGCACCGTTTTTGATACCGCCCGTCACGATAACTGCCGCCGTAAGAACTATGGAAATAATGAAAATCAGCTTATAAACAGTGTTTCTGTCTTTCATTTTGTCTGCCCACGCTGAGAAACCAAGCCGTCCGCCGGCGTTGAAAATTGCCGAGATTGTGGAAATGATGCCGACAGCTCCGGCAAGTCCAAGACATTTTATAATAGCCTTTTCCTGTGAAATAAGCGCAAGACCGCAGGTGATGTTGATGTAGAACATCAGCCAAATTCCTATGTAGTTTGCGATAGGCTTTGTTTTGATAACCGATATAATGCTCTTCTTTTCCGCGGCGTTTGTAGGTTCGTGCCAGTCGTCAGGCTTTTTCAGGAGCAGGTGTCCGACAAACATCATTATAAAGTAAACAACGGCAAGAATGAGGAACATTTTGTAAATACCGCCCTCGCCGAGTCCCGTAAGCATTGACTGCATAATAGGACTTGCAATAGCTTTTGCCGCACCGAATCCGGCAACGGCAAGACCTGTGGCAAGACCTTTTTTGTCGCTGAACCACAGCATAAGCGTTTTAACCGGTGAAAGATAGCCTGTACCGAGTCCGATACCCATAATCAAGCCGTAGCATACGTAAATACCCACAAGCGCGATTGCACTGCCCTTGTGCATACCGCCGTAGTAGATAAATCCGCCTGTGCCCGCCATACCGGCGGCAAAGCATATAGCCGCGATAAGCGATGACTTATGAATGTCCTTTTCGACCACGTTGCCGAGAAATGCGGCAGACATACCCAAAAAGAAAATCGCAAGACTGAACGCCCACTCGGCGGCACTTTTGGAAAAACCGATATAATCGGCAATTTCCTGACTGAAAATAGACCAGCAGTAAACCGTACCGATACTGCAATGCAAAAGCAGTGCCGGAATTGCGGCGCGTATCCATTTATTTGTACGCCAGCCGCCGCTTTTTTGTACTTTGTTTCCCATAATTAAAAAATCCTTTCTTGTGTTTTTTGTGGGGATTGCAAGGCGAGCACTTACGATTTTGACAAATCAAAATTGAAATGGTTCGGCTTGCTTGATTATCCCAAGTAAACGAAGATATTTTACCATAAAAGGTGAGTAAAATCAAGTTTATTTTGGCAGATTTTATATTGTTTTGCGGATAAACCGCGAAAAAAGATGTCAGACCGCGGACACCGCTGATGTTTAAGACTCAAAATGTCCGCTGTTGGGGCAAAGAGTGCGTGCAGACCCTGAAAATTATGTTTTCTGTATTGACATAAATTTTTGAATGAAATATAATGTGTACAGTGAAAGTAGGTGCGAAATGAAGAATTATGAAAGAATGATAAAATTATTGTCGGCGGTGACTCTTGCGGCGGTACTGGCGGCAGGGTGTACGCCGACAGTGCCTAAGGACGGCGCGGCGGCAGACCGGGCGGACGGCATCGTGAAAATGCTGTATGACAGCAAAACTCAATACATAGGCGATGCGCCGTCGAGCAGGGCGATTTTGGACACCTTGCTGTCACCGTACGGCAGTGTAAAAAGCATAGAGCTGAAAACCGATACAAAGCCTTACGGAATAACCGTACATATGGAGATTGACAAGGAAAGACCGAGCGAGGACGATTTCAAAAAAGCGGCGGCGGTTTATTTTATGCTTGTGGAAAATGCCGACAGTATAAGTTTTGCGGACGGCGGTGATGTGTATACGGTTGAGCGCGCTGCGGTTTTGACGGAAAATTTATATGGTATTGCCGAATATGACGGAAGTTATGAGAGTTTCAGAAACGTATTTGACAAAATCGGCAATACCGACAAAACCGTAGGGTACGCCGCTGTTGAGGAGGCTGTAAGCGGAGCGGTACTTGCGCACAACGCCGGCAAATATGCGGACGGCGAGTGTGCGGCTGAGGGAAATATAATTATTGAAAAGGAAGAAAAAGACGGTTTTGTCAACGTATATGCGTATGTGAGTTATGGTGAATACGGGTTTGAGAATAATGTATTTACCAAGATTTCAGGCAGCGGAGCAACTCCGGCAAAGCTGGTATTTTCGTACGACGGCGGTGAATATGTGCTGAACGACTACATTGAACCGATGGACGGCTCGGAGTACGTTGACAGCATAAAAGAAATGTTTCCGAGGCGGTTATGGAGTAAGGTTTTGTCGTACGACAGCAAGGTATATAAACAGCTTGAAGAACAGGAACACCAATACGCCGCGAAGTATTTGAGCGGTATAGGCAGGACAGCTGATATCGGCGACACCGAGCGTATTCTTGCGGATATGAATGTTGATGCGTCAAACAAGCTTTTGGATATGTACGGCGAATATCCTTATTGGGTAGGTACGTGCGAAAAGCTTGAGGACGGTGTGCGTACAGTGTACGAAAAGCAGTGGGAGGGCCGCGGCGGCGGTGACGGCACTGTGAAGTTTATAAAATATGCAGACGGTGAAATTGCCGAAGAAACGATTATTAATGTGAACGGCGAAAAGCTTGAGTATGTAAAGGGAGAACCGCGCGAGGATAATTATGCAAAAACGCACGGCTGATGAAAAAATATTAAAGTCAAACCGCAGACAAACAACCCCCGAAACCACAGTGATTTCGGGGGTTCGGACTGTAGACAAAACCTAATGTGTTTTGTATTAAAGTTTAGGTCAAGCCTTTTCAAAGGCTTGCGGATTTTTAAGGCAGAGCCTTAAATCGTCGTCCGCAGACGACGAAACTCATAAGCCGTACAAGTTTTGTTCAAACTTTTAGGAAAAAGTTTGTCGCTGTCCGCAGACAGCGAAACCTTCTCAAAAATTTTAAGTAAAACCAATAAAGCTACACGCTGCCCCCCGAAACCACAGTGATTTCGGGGGGTTAAAAGGTTGCGGACAAAATCCGTCGGTTTTGCTGTGTTTATTTATTTTCGGCAACTGTCAAATCCGAACATTCGTCCACATATAAGCCGCCGTTATCGTCGGTAAACGTTAATTGCTCGCAGACCGCATACCGCGTGTCGGATTCGTCGGTTTGGTAATAGGTTATGTCGGATTTGCCGTCTGATACCGATATATTGTAAGAAACGGTTTTCGGACTTGAATAGCCTATTGTGAAGTTCGGGTCGTCACTGTTTGTGAGTGCTTTTTGCTCCTGTATGAATTTTTCTTTCATTTTTTCCGTCATCATTTCATAACGCGGCTTGCCGTCACGCGTCATAAGTGCGTTTGCCCAAACCGCTGTTTTTTCGTATTGCTCGGCACTGTCGTATACGGCGTAATTTACACAATCCGAATTTTTGCAGTCATTGAACATAATATCAGCCAGGCTGTACGGAACAAACGTCCTGTCGTCCTTCAAAACAACCGCATTTTCAAAAATTTTGACATAATTAGCGTCGCTTGCGGTTAACGGATTTATGTTGACCGATTTCTCGCCGACAACGAAATAGTATTGATTTTCCTTTGTGCGCACACACACCGCGCCGTTATCCCAGTCGACCGGGGCAGTGCTGTCAATAATACCGGTAAGCTCGCGGATAGGAAGGTATACCTCGTCATTTTCGATAAACGGTTTATTTTCAAACTCGATTTTTTGATTGCCTGTGCTGATATCAATCGTACAGCCGTCTGCCGGAAGAGCATATGCGGCGGCGGTAAACGATACAGCCGCGGCAAGACAGGAAATCAATGTTAAAAATGTTTTTGGCTTGTTGTTAATCATAATAAACGCCCTTTCTTATGTAATATATATTTGTTATTTATTTCATTATAATACCGATTTAATTATGTGTCAATACGTTGGTAATGTATTCTGAGTAAAATCGCGCCTGTACTGCAGCGGCTTTTGCCCTGTGTTTCGTTTAAACTTTGCAATGAAATTGCTTGTGTCCATAAATCCGCAGAGCCGGGCAATTTCATCTATGGTTTTGTCGGTGGTGCGCAGCAGGGTTTTTGATATAGTTATGCGGTAATTCATAAGATAGCTGTACGGAGTCATACCCATTATACGGCTGAAACGGCGTATGAAATGGTATTTTGACATATGTATTGTTTCGGTCATATCATCTATTGATATTGACTGTGAATAATTGGTTTTTATATATTCCAGTACCTTATGAACATCGGCGGTGAAATCCTTCTGCTTTTGACTGTCGGCTTCGGAGTCGATTGTTGATGCGTACATCAGATTTATGATACGATGAATGTGGCACGAATTGTCTATACAGGTTTTTGTGTCGTTTTTGGCGGCATTATCGATCAGTGTACTTATGCGGTTTTCAAATTCGGGTTCGTTTGCCGTATTGACCGCATAGACCGAATTATTGGGATAAAGTACGTCAAACATAGTCTTTGCCGCCGAACCCTTAAAATGTATCCACAAAAAATTCCATTCGTCACTCAGCGAGTAGTATTCGTGCGGCATATGACAGTCTATAATAACGGCACAGCCTTTGCTCAGGCGCACAGACGTATTGCGGGTTTTTACGCACCCGATACCGCCGCACGTGTACAAAAGCAGAAAGCTGTCGTGTAAATCACGCTTGACTTTATAATCGGGTGAAACCGTAAAATGTCCTGTTTCGATAATGTAAAACGGCAGATTTTGCGCCGACGGCGACGGCGTGACCGTTATCCACACACTGCCGTCGAATATTTTTCCCGAAAGCTCCTCCATTTTTCTCACCTCACAAACTAAGTATAGCACGCACAAAAGCATTTCGCAATAATTTTGTATTTTAAAGCAATTTTTTCTAATGACTTTTATGAAAAACGGCATTATACTGTAGATAAGGTTAATGATTGGATATACCGTTAAAGGTGTATCGAAAGCGAAAAACAAACAGCGGCGGCAGAGAGTGTTTATCAGAAATGAAAGGAAGAGCAATAATGTCAAAAGTAATTGTAAGAGAAGAAAGAACAGTAATCCCGACATACGAGATATCCGACTATGATAAAAACCCTATGTTTTTGGAAAAGAGGGTGTATCAGGGTTCGAGCGGACGCGTGTATCCGCACCCTGTATGCGAGGGTGTTGCAGACGTTAAGACCGACAGGGAATACAATGCGGTATTTTTGGAAAACGATTATATCAGTGTTATGATTCTGCCGGAAATAGGCGGAAGAATACAGCGCCTTTACGACAAAACCAACGGCTATGATGCGGTATACTACAACGAGGTTATCAAGCCGGCACTTGTAGGTCTGGCAGGACCGTGGATTTCGGGCGGTATAGAGTTTAACTGGCCTCAGCACCACAGACCGTCCACTTATGACCCTGTTGATTATACAATCGAAGAAAATGACGACGGCTCGGTTACGGTATGGGTGGGAGAAACCGAGAAAATGTTCCATACAAAGGGTATGGCGGGATATACGGTGTATCCGGACAAGGCATATGTGCAGATAAAAGGACAGGTATATAACCCGACAGACAGAGTGCAGACGTTTTTGTGGTGGGCAAATCCGGCAGTTGCCGTAAACGATTATACTCAGTCAATCTTTCCGCCGGACGTAAACGCGGTAATGGACCACGGAAAACGCGACGTGTCGAAGTTTCCGATTGCCGACGGTGTGTACTATAAAGTAGACTATGCACCGGGTACGGATATTTCGCGATACAAAAATATCCCCGTTCCGACATCATATATGGCATACCACTCCGACTTCAACTTCATCGGCAACTATGACTACAGCAAACAAGCCGGACTTTTGCACATTGCCGACCACCACGTATCGCCGGGTAAAAAACAGTGGACATGGGGCAACGGTGATTTCGGAAAAGCGTGGGACAGAAACCTTACCGACGAAAACGGTCCGTATATAGAGCTTATGACTGGTATGTTTACGGATAATCAGCCGGACTTTACATTCCTAAAGCCGTATGAGGAAAAGACCTTTGAGCAGTATTTTATGCCGTATAAGGCAGTCGGTGCGGTGAAAAATGCGTCAACGGAAATTGTTATGAATATGCAAATAAACGGAAACGAGGTTGTATGTACGGTGTATGCACCGTCGGCAACGGGTGCGGTTGAACTGGAGCTTTTAAACAACGGACAGACGGTGTTTACCGAAAATATAAATATGCAGCCGACAGATGTATTTGAAAAAACGGTTGTGCTTGACGGCTTTAATAAAGACGATTTGACGTTTAGAGCGGTTAGAAACGAAAAAGAGCTTTTAAGCTGTACCGCGGCAAAGGAAAGCAGTGAGCCTATTCCGTCACCGGCGGAGGAAATACCGGAGCCTGAAAAGCTGGAAACGACGGAAAAGCTGTTTCTGGCGGCGGTTCATCTGGAGCAGTACCGTCATGCGACATATTCGCCCGAGCCGTACTACCTTGAGGGTTTGAAAAGAGATGCCACGGATATACGCTTAAACAACGGATACGGCAAGTATCTCTACAGCAAGGGACGTTTTGCGGAGAGCGAGAAGTATTTTAATGCCGCGATTAAGTCATCGACTTGGAAAAATCCGAATCCGTACGACTGCGAGCCGTATTATAATCTGGGTCTTGCGCTTGAAAAGCAAGGCAAAACGGATAAAGCGTTTGATGCTTTTTATAAAGCGGTGTGGGATTCAAATATGCAGGATAAGGCGTTTTACAGAATGGCGTGCATTTCGGCGGCAAGGGGTGATTATGCCGAAGGACTTGAGTTTGTCGAAAAATCACTTGTAAAGGGTATGCACAATATGAAAGCGCGCACATTAAAGTCGGCACTTTTGCGAATTGTCGGCAGAAACGATGAGGCGGCGGAGTTCGCGGGAGAAACGATAAAAATTGATGCGCTTGACCACGGTGCATATTACGAGATGTATAAGCTGACAGGCTACGGTCTTGATAAATTCAGCGGTATAATGCGCGGCGACAATCATAATTATATAGAGCTTGCGCTCGGATATATGGCGGCAGGTCTTAAAGACGAGGCGGTACAGATACTTTCGCTTGCGCCGAACACCGATGAGCCTATGCTGCACTACTATCTTTATATGCTGACAAACGACAGCGCGGAGCTTGAAAAAGCAGAAAAGGCAAGCTCGCTTTACTGTTTCCCGAATCGCCTTGAGGATATTGCCGCTCTCGGAAAGGCGGCGGCAGACGGCGGCGAATATGCAAAATACTATCTCGGCTGTCTGTTTTACGACAAAGGTATGTGGGAAAAGAGCGTACAGCTGTGGGAGTGCTGTGCGGATAAAATAGAGCTTGCGACAGTGTACAGAAATTTGTCGCTTGCGTACTACAACAAAATGAATGATGCGGACAAAGCAAAAGCGGCTATGGAAAAAGCGTTTGCAATGGATACGGCTGATGCGCGCGTGTTCTTTGAGCTTGACCAGCTGTATAAGATACTTAACTACAGCCTTGAGGAAAGACTCGAAAATATGAATAAGCATATTGAGCTGCTTGAAATGCGCGACGATTTGTATACCGAGTACATCACACTGCTTAATATGAACGGTGAATACGAAAACGCGTACAGCCGTATTATGCGGCATAACTTCCACCCTTGGGAGGGCGGTGAAGGCAAGATACCGGCACAATACAGAATTGCGCTTATGAATCTTGCCGAAACGGCGGACAATGCACAAGAACTTCTCGAACGCGCACTTGTATATCCGCATAACCTCGGTGAAGGAAAGCTTGTCGGCAACCTTGACAACGACATATATTATATGCTCGGAGAGCTGTATACCGATAATGAGAAAAAAGAAAATGCGTACAAACTTGCCGCAAGGGGTGACGGTGAGCTTACGTCGGCGATGTATTATAACGACCAGCCGCCGGAAATGATGTATTATGCCGCAAAGGCAATAGAGGCACTCGGAAACGGCGCAGAGGCGCAAAAGCGGTTTGAGGCGTTTATCGCTTACGCGGACGAACATATGAACGACAAAATCAAAATAGACTATTTTGCTGTGTCACTGCCTGATTTCCTTATTTTTGAGGCTGACCTTGATAAAAAGAACAAGGTACACTGCTGTTATATGACCTCACTAGGATATATGGGTAAGGGCGATATGTGCAATGCGGAAAAAGCGGCACGCAAAGGACTGAAGCTTGATAAGTGTCATTCGGGACTCAGAGATGTTTTGAAGAGGTGCGGAAAATGAAAACAATTGATTTGAGCGGCAGCTGGAAATACAGAACGGACATAACCGATACTGGGGGTATAGAGGGCTTTTTCAATAAGCCCTCGGTCGGCAGAGGTGAATTTATTGTTCCGGGGTCGGCGTGTGAGAATAAAATAGGAAAGAAACAGGAGTATTACACCGAGTTTTCAAAAGATGCGGTACGCGCACCGAGGGAGCGGTATGAATACATAGCACCGCTGTGGCTGTCAAGAGAGGTGGATATTCCGGACGAATTTGAGGGTAAAAGCATAAAGCTGTTTTTGGAAAGGGTAAACATTGCCTCGGAGCTTTGGATTGACGGTGAAAAGATAGGCAGACAAATTATAGGACTGTCAACTCCGCATATATACAATCTCACCGGAAAGCTTGTGTCCGGCAAACACACGATTGTGCTGAAAATCGACAACAGAAATCTTTTGAATCTTGATAATATGGCAAGCGGTTACAGTGTGGACACCCAAGGCTATTGGAACGGTATTATAGGAAAAACCGAAATTCAATGCGAGGATTTTTGTCATATCGAAAATATTCAGGTTTACCCCGACGACAGCGGTATCGACATACGGCTTACGCAGGTGTGCGCGGTGTATTCGCCGCTTGAACGCGCAAAAAGCGAATTGGAATTTACCGTAATCACTCAAGACGGCAAAAAACTGAAAACAATTAAATATGAAAAAGAGCTTTTCAATTCGCGTCAGCCCGATTACTTCAGGTATGATATTGACGATATAAGGTTTTGGGACGAGTTTGACCCGTATCTGTATACACTCAATGTAAAGTATAAATGCGGCGGCTGTACCGATGAAAAAAATGTCAAATTCGGTATGCGCACCGTAAAAACCGAAAATAAGAAAATTTTGCTGAACGGCAGACAGATCTCGCTCAGAGGTACTATAGACTGTGCCATTTATCCGATAACCGGTTATCCGCCGACAGACCTTGAAACGTGGATAAAGAATTTTACGACAGTGAAAAACTACGGACTGAACCATGTGCGTTTTCACGCGTGGTGTCCGCCGGAGAACGCATTTGCGGCGGCGGATATGCTGGGAATATATGTGTCTGTGGAAATGCCGCTGTGGCTTAATAAGGACGTGTGCGCGCTTGAAACGGGCGATGATATGATACACAGGCAGTATTTCGACGGGGAGGCACTGTCGATTTCCAAAGCATACGGCAATCACCCGTCGTTTATAATGTTCTCGAACGGAAACGAAAATATGGGTGACTTTGAGCTTTTGGAGGACATAACCATACGCATAAAGGCGTATGACAAACGCCGTATTTATACGGTTACAAGCAATTTTGACCACCCTGTTTTGCCGTGTGAGGATTATTTGTGTGCGTTTGAGGCGGGCGGACACCGTGTCAGAATACAAAATATGCACGATGCTGTTGCGGAGGACACCTGTGTTGACTATGCAGAAGCCGTAAATGACGTAAATGTACCGATTGTGTCGTTTGAGGTGGGGCAGTATTGCGTGTACCCCGATGTTGATATAGCTGACCGCTACACCGGAAATATGTTGCCGGTAAACTTTGAGGTTATCAGAAACGAAATGCGCAAAAAGGGTGTTTACGGCAGACTGAATGATTATATAAAGGCATCGGGTGATTTGGCGGTAAAGCTGTATAAAGAGGACATTGAGGCGGCAATGAGAACCGAAAATTTCGGCGGATTTGAGCTTTTGTCGCTCACCGATTATACGGGGCAAAGCACTGCGACTGTGGGTATACTCGACGTGATGTTTGAAAGTAAGGGTTTGATTGCGCCGAAAGAGTGGAGAAGCTTTTGCTCAAGCGTTGTGCCGCTGTTTAAAGCAAAGCGGATATTTAAAAATACGCAAATGCTTGAGGCGGAAATAGGCTTATACGATTTCGGAGAACGGAAAATTGCAAATCCGCTGTTCGACATTGAAATAAAAAATGCGGACAAAACAGTGTTTGCACTCAAAACATCGGAGATGAAGGTGTGCATACCGCTTGATTTTGTAAAAAAATCGGCATTGCTTACGGTGAGCGTGAGTGTATGCGGATATACGAACTCGTGGAGAATATTTGTATTTGCGGACGACAATGTCACAAGCGGAGTACAGATTGTAAAAACCCGGTCACAGCTTGAAAAGGTTATAAAAAACGGCGAATGTGCAATTGTGACAAAGGAGCTGTTCAAAAACCCTATAGCCGGAAGTTTTACACCGGTGTTCTGGTCGCCGGTACATTTTCCGTCGCAGAAACCGTGCGGTGCGATAATTAATGACAAGCACCCGATTTTTAAATATTTCCCGACAGAAAAGTACCCTGACTATCAGTGGAAACGTCTTTTTGACGGTTCGGTGGGAATGAGTGTACACGATTGCGGTATTGAGCCGATTGTGGAGTATGTTCCGAATTTCGTGGATAATACGCCGTCGTCGCCGTTGTTTGAGGCAAAAGCGGGAAATTCAAGACTGCTGTTTGTCGGCTTTGATTTGTATGATAAGTCGGAAGAAGTAAGTGCGTTCAGAAATGCGGCAATGAAATATGTGATGTCGGAGGACTTTGCGCCGTCAAAAGAAATAGAATTGTAAAATAATGCGCCGTCCGTTTAACGGGCGGCGCATTATTAGGGTTAGGAGATTATCGGGCGATTTAAACCCCGAAACAAAATAATATTTTTGCCAAATCATACAGCGGACGTTTGTTTCCTAGTGGAAGACCGAGTGTGTATATAAAAGATACAACTTCCTTGGTTTTGTGCGGATTCCAAACCTTTTTTGCCGAAATGTCACAGTATTCGCATTGTTCGGACTCAGCGATATACTTTAGATTTTTATTGATTTGACTTATATTGTCGTCGTTTGCGTAATTCTTTAAAGAGATGACAGCAATGCTGCATTCTCTGTTGTCGGTACGAATCCGACCGATTAGCTCGCGGAATTTATGTTCAAACTCCGCCGCGCTGCTTTTGAAAAGTTCGATGTCCGCCTCACCGATATGCAAAAGTACAGTCTGAGGGTTAAGCTCGGCTATGCACGCGGTGTATATATCGGCGGCATTCTCAACGGAAACACCGGATATACTACGGTTGTAAAAATTGTCGTTTAGCGAAAACGCCTGTTTAAGCTCGCACAGCGGTAAATCCACATCGGTGTTGCCGCCGAAAATTACAGTACCGTTCTGCTCGGCAAGCTTGTTGAGTGATTTGTATTTTTCGATTTCTGTGTTAAGCATTATATTCAACTCCTTGCATCGGCTTTTTTGTCAAGCAATGTGTTTCTGAAATACACAACAATGTTCAAAAACACTATTGCGAGGTTTAACATATACACAATAAGTACATAACCTATTTGCTGTGAAATAATTTTCGCGCTTATACCGGCTACATATCCCGTAAAGATAAGCAGTATAAACGGCAGACTTGTTGCCGAGGCTGTACCTGCCCTGTATGCCTTAATCACGTTTATCGGCCACGACAACCCAAAGCAAACCAGCATAATTGTTTCAAAAACAGAACTCATAATTTAAAAACTCCCTTGCAAATTAAATATATTCGTTCACGCCTGTGAACCTCTTTACTTCATTTATACAATAACACAAACGCATAGCATAGGCAATATTGCGTACATTTTAAATATAAATCGGGAAAAGCCGGCATTTATTTTACTTTCAAAAGCCGTTAAATAACTAATTAAATTGAAAATACGGTGTTTGTGTGATATACTTATAATTAAGTAAAGATATCGGGAGAGTTTGCTTATGAATACAGATAATATGAAATCACCGCAAAGAAGTTCGATAAAAAACATACACAAAAAAATTTTTTATACTCAGCTTATATTGATAGTGACGCTTGCTTTGTTTTTGGGGATTTCGGGAACATTAATAAATATTAATTTTGAAATTCAAAAAAGGGATCAGAATTTACAGAATATTGCCGAGACAATTGCAAATTCTCCGTTGCTTGACGATAAAATAAGCAATCCGCAGAACGATAAAATCCGTGTCAATTTTACACAGTATCTCGACACGCTAAAGGTCACGCTTGACAATATTGACGTTATTTCCGTTGTGAGTAAGGATAATGTAAGACTGTATCATTCAAATCACAGCCTTATAGGTACGCACTATGACGGCAGTCTGCCGGAATTTGAGAAAACAAACAAACAATATTATACCGTGAACGAAACCGGACCGTCAGGGTCGCAGCGGCGCGCGTATGCCGCTGTTTACGACGACAACGGAAATTATACCGGCTTTGTTATGACGATTATGCTTTTGAAAAACGTGAAGTCGGAAACATTTCAGATACTTTTGATGTTTGCGCTTATTACGTTTGCGGCTGTTTTGACGGAGCTTTTGGTGTCGGCGGAATTGTCGAATACGATTAAAAAAAATCTTTACGGGTATGAACCGGACGTTTTTTCGGCAATGTACCGTATACGGGATAATATTTTGGAGTCGCTGAATGAGGGTGTGCTTGCGGTTGATGCGGAGGCAAGAGTGCAGTTTGCAAATCATTCGGCGGTGGAAATATTGGGAAGACAGAAAATGAAAGACGTTATCGGATATCCGCTTTCGGATATATGCGACGATACGTTTCTTACAAATGTATTGAAAAAAGGCGAAAAGAAATTTAACATACAGGAAAAAAGCCTGAACAATACAAATATTCTGATTGACTGTATTCCTATTACGGAGGGCGGCGTGCCTGTCGGTGCGGCGGTAATACTGCACGACAGGGAGGAATACACCAAGCTTATGGAGGATTTGGCAGGTACGCGGTATCTGGTTGATTCTATGCGCGCGAACAATCATGATTTCACGAACAAGCTGCACGTTATCCTCGGACTTATCCAAATGCAGATGTATGACGAGGCGGTGTTGTATATAGAAAATATATCAATAGTACAGCGCGCCGCGATAAGCCGCATAATGTCAGCGGTTGACGACCCGTCAATAGCGGCATTGCTGATAGGTAAAACGGCGCGAGCCTCTGAGCTTAATATAAAGTTTATTCCGGACGAGAAAAATCACTATTGCAAAACAGATGTGGCTGTTCCGTCCGAAGTTATGATAACGATTATAGGAAATCTTATCGACAACGCGTGTGATGCGATGAACATAAGCGGCGAAACCCGTAATACACCGAAAGAACTGCGCTTTGGGATATATTCCCGTCCGAAAGCGGTGTTAATAACCGTTGACGATACCGGTGTGGGGATATCGGAGGAGAATGTAAAGAAAATATTTGAAAAGGGTTTTTCTACAAAGGGCGAAGGCCGCGGAACGGGCTTGTATCAGGTGAAAGACCTGGTTGAGGGGTATAACGGTAAAATTACGGTTGAATCGCGAGAGGGGGTGGGAGCTTCCTTTGCGGTAAGCTTCAATATGGAAAATCAATAATGAGGTGACAGTATGTATAAAGTATTGATAGTTGAAGATGACCCGATGGTTGCAATGATTAACGGGCAGTTTGTCAGCCGTCATAAGGATTTTTGCGTAAGCGCAACGCTTAATGACGGCAACAGTGCACTGGAGTATCTGGAAAGCAACAGCGTGGATTTGATTATACTTGACGTTTTTATGCCGTATATGGACGGCTTTGAAACACTCCGTCAAATCAGGAAAAAACAAATTCCGGTTGATGTGATTATGGTGACGGCGGCAAACGAGATAGACTCGCTGAAAGAGGGACTGCATTTGGGAGTTGTGGACTATTTGGTAAAGCCGTTTACGTTTGAGCGGTTCAGGGTTGCGCTGGATAAGTTTATTTCCCAGACGGATGCCTTGAAAAATCTGGATAAGGTTAATCAGAAAAACATAGATTTTTTGATTGACAAATCGAAAAAGACAGCAGATGAACTGCACCCGAAAGGTATACAGGAAAAGACACTTAACGTTATTTTGGAAAACTTAAAGGAAAACGGAAATTCGTGGCTGACGGGTGACGAGATTGCCGAAAAGGTGGGGCTGACAGGCGTTACGGTCAGGAGATATATGAATCATTTGTCACAGACGGGACTGGTTATTGCCGATATGAATTACGAAACCGGCGGCAGACCGTGTATGTTGTACAAGCTTGCGGACAATAAATGAAGAAGAAACGGTAAAAATGTGTAATTCCGGATATGTATTCACAGACAGCTTGTTTAAAAAATACGACTATTTTTTTGTTTTCATTGACTTGCGGCAAATGTGGGTATATAATATTAAATGTAAATAATAATAAATGATATGCACCTGTTAGGTGAGGTTACTATACGGATATATGCTGTTGCTCGGAAATGTCGAAAGACGCCAACGAGTCAGCTGACACTGCCGAATTAAGGTTTTGTCTAATACAGCCGGGTTTTGTCCCTATGCCGTATAAAGCCAAAGCTCAATGATTGGGGGTTATATCCTGCATTTTTATGTGTTCGGTATCGCCGCTTATTATATGAGCGTGCGGTTTTTTTTGTAATTTCAGGCGGCGGTGCGAAAGTGATTTTTTTGTGTAGCGGTTGGATTGATTGAGTTTTAAGGAGGTGGGCAGTGTGGACACAGGCGCCGGCGGGCGAACCAAAGAAATGAATATCTGCCCGCACTACGGGCGGCTATTCCCTAAAACAACTGATTTGGAGGAATACCAATGCTTGGAATTTATAAAACGGAGAACAGCACAATAGTCCGTACAGACACTATTGAGAAAGATACGTGGATTAATCTTACAAATCCTACGGCAGAGGAGATTAATTCGGTTATCGAAACGCTTAATGTTGAGTCTGATTTTATTTATGCCGCACTGGACGAGGAAGAAACCTCGCACATTGACAAGGAGGACGGCAGTACCCTGATAATAATAGATATACCGTATCCGGAAACAAACGAACACGGTGCTGTGCAATACTGCACGCTTCCGCTCGGTATTATAGTTACAGACGAAAACATAATTACGGTATGTTTAAAGGAAAACGATATTATAACGGATTTTTCGCAGGGGAAGGTGAAATCCGTTTATACAAATATGAAAACGCGCTTTGTATTGCAAATTATGTACAAAATGGCAACCAGATACCTGCAAAACCTGAAACAGATAGATAAAATGAGTCATTCGGTGGAACATGAACTGCACGAATCTATGCGTAACAAGGAGCTTATTCAGCTTATGGACCTGGAGAAGAGTCTTGTGTTTTTTTCAACGTCACTCAAAGCGGACGAATCGACAATAGAGAAAATTATGCGCGGGCGTGTAATCAGAATGTACGATGAGGACGAGGAGCTTGTCGAAGATGTTTTGATTGAAATCAAACAGGCAATAGAGATGTGCAACATATATTCAAACATTCTCAGCGGTACTATGGAAACATTTGCATCGATTATTTCAAACAACCTCAATATTGTGATGAAGGTTTTGACAAGTATAACGATACTTATGGCAATACCGCAGATATTTGCCGGTTTATACGGTATGAATGTAGGAAATCTGCCGGTTGCGAATTTTTGGTTTGTAATACTGATATCAATATTTTTCGCGGTTATTGTCGGTATTATCCTGTACAAGAAAAAATTATTTTGATTTTAAATACTGCCGGCAAAATGCCGGCAGTATAATACCCTCAAAGCTAAGGCTTTGAGGGTATATTATTACATTATTTAATTATCAGACTTTCACCTGACATTTCCGTCGGTTTGTCAAGTCCCATCAAATCAAGCATTGTCGGCGCGAGGTCGGCAAGCTTACCCTTTTTGAGCTTAACGTCACCGGCACCCATAACTATGAGCGGAACAGGGTTTGTGGTGTGTGCCGTGAATACGTCGCCGGTTTTCGGATCAACCATAACGTCGGCGTTGCCGTGGTCGGCAGTGATAAGAATGTGTGCGTTTTTGCTTTCGAGCGCATTTACAACCTTGCCCAGACACTCGTCAACCGCCTCAACCGCTTTCACAGCCGCCTCGAATACACCCGTATGACCTACCATATCACAGTTTGCGAAGTTAAGCACGATTGCATCGTATTTGTCCTCGTTTATCAGCTCCACACAAGCGTCTGCAACGAGATACGCACTCATTTCAGGCTGCATATCATAGGTGGCAACCTTAGGCGAGGCGATAAGCTTTCTGTCCTCACCGTCGCATACAGCCTCAACTCCGCCGTTGAAGAAGAATGTAACGTGTGCGTATTTTTCGGTTTCTGCGATTCTGAGCTGTTTGAGTCCTTTTTTGCTTATATATTCACCGAAAGTGTTTTTAAGCGTCTGCGGCTTGAATGCAACCTCAACGTTAGGCATTGAGGCATCATACTGTGTCATACACACGTAAAATGTTTTGAAATATTCGCGCGCAAAGCCGTTGAAATCGGTATCCACAAGAGTTCTTGTGATTTCTCTTGCTCTGTCCGGACGGAAGTTAAAGCACACAACGCTGTCGTTTTCGCTGATTTTTGCAACCGGTGCGCCGTTCTCCGTAACAACCGCCGGAATGATGAACTCGTCAGTCAAAAGACTGTCGTTTTCGTCTTTTGTACGGTATGACTCTTTAATCATATCAATAGGATTGTCGGTCAAAACGCCCTCACCCTTAACTATTGCATTGTACGCTTTTTCCACTCTGTTCCAGTTATTATCTCTGTCCATTGCGTAGTAACGTCCCATAACCGTTGCAATTTTGCCTGTACCGATTTTGTCAAGCTCATTTTGCAGCTGTGAAACAAAATCGACTCCCGATGTCGGAGATACGTCACGGCCGTCCATAATGCAGTGTATATAAACTTTTTTCAGACCGTTTCTCTTTGCGAGATTTACAAGTCCCAGAAGGTGGTCAATGTGGCTGTGTACACCGCCGTTTGACAAAAGACCGATAAAATGCATTGCACTGTCGTTTGTTTTGCAGTTTTCGACTGCTTTTTTGAGCGTTTCGTTGTCGAAAAAGTCGCCGTCAGCGATAGACTTTGTAATTCTTGTAAGCTCCTGATACACAACTCTGCCGGCACCGATGTTTGTATGACCGACCTCGGAATTGCCCATTTGACCGTCAGGCAGACCTACATTCATACCGCTTGCATAGACTATTGTATTAGGATTTTCGGCAAAATATTTGTCGATATTCGGAGTTTTTGCCGCTTTTATTGCGTTTCCCTCGACAGTTTCGTTAAGACCGAAACCGTCAAGAATGATTAGTGCGATGGGTTTTTTAGACATAATTACCTCCAAGTACAATTTACTATTATTACAATTCCCGAGTGCAAACACTCGGGAATTTAAGGGAAATATATTTCTTATTTTGCCGCTTTAACGATTACGGCAAAATCCTCTGACTTAAGACTTGCACCGCCGATAAGACCGCCGTCGATATCTTTCATTGCGAGCAGTTCTGCGGCATTTTTTGCGTTCATACTTCCGCCGTACTGGATTGTAACGGCATTTGCCGTGTCGGTATCGTAAAGACCGGCAATAACGTTTCTGATAGCACCGCAAACCTCGTCAGCCTGTTCGGCAGTAGCGGTTTTACCCGTACCGATTGCCCAGATTGGCTCGTATGCGATAACAACCTTTTTAACGTCCTCGGCACTTATGTTGGCAAGTGCGAGCTTTGTCTGCATAGCAACCAGCTCGGTTGTGATGCCGGCTTCTCTGTCCTCAAGCTTTTCGCCGACACAGATTACAGGAATAAGCCCCTTTTCAAGAGCTTTAACAGTCTTTTTGTTTACCGTTTCGTCGGTTTCGGCAAAATACTGTCTTCTCTCGCTGTGACCGATAATAACGTACTGAACACCCATATCAACCAGCATATCGGCACTTACTTCGCCTGTGAAAGCACCTTTATCCTCAAAGTGCAGATTTTCCGCACCCACTTTAACGTGTGTACCCTTAGCACCGCGAACGGCTGCCTCAAGGCATACATACGGTGTGCATACAACAACTTCGCACTCCGCACCCTCGGTAGCGGCTGCCACTTCCTTGACATAATTTTCCGTTTCCGACGGAAGCTTATTCATTTTCCAGTTACCTGCGATAATGTATTTACCCATTTTAATATCTCCTTGTATTATAATGTTTTATATTATTTGTCGTTAAGTGCAACAATACCCGGAAGGTCTTTACCCTCCAAAAATTCCATAGATGCGCCGCCGCCTGTTGAAATGTGGCTCATCTTGTCACCCAAGCCGGCTTGGTTTACAGCCGCAACGCTGTCGCCGCCACCGATTATTGTTGTAGCGTCAAGGTCGGCAAGCAATGATGCGATTGCGTTTGTACCTTTTGCAAAGTTAGGCATTTCAAACACGCCCATAGGTCCGTTCCATACAACAGTCTTAGCGTCTGCCAAAACAGTTTTAAACAGTTCTGTTGACTTAGGACCGATATCGAGTCCCATCCAGCCGTCCGGAATGTTGCCCTCAACAACCTGTGATTGTGCATCGTTGTTAAATTCCTTTGTTACAACAGTGTCAACCGGAAGAACCAATTTGTCGCCTGCCTCGTCAATCATTTTCTTGGCATAGTCTATGTAGTCAGGCTCAAGCAGTGAAGTGCCGGTTGTTTTGCCCTGTGCCGCCATAAATGTGTAAGCCATACCGCCGCCGATAACAAGCTTGTCTACCTTCTTCAAAAGGTTTTCGATAACCGAAATTTTTGATGACACCTTAGAACCGCCCAAAATAGCAACCAACGGTCTTACAGGGTTGTTTACGGCGTTTCCCAAAAACTCGATTTCCTTTTGGATAAGATAACCGCAAACCGATGTTTCGATAAACTGCGTTACGCCGACATTTGAGCAGTGCGCTCTGTGTGCCGTACCGAAAGCATCGTTGACAAATACGTCTGCAATTGAGGCAAGGTCTTTGCTGAAGCTTTCCTCGTTCTTTGTTTCTTCTTTTCTGTAGCGTGTATTTTCCAGAACAACAACGTCACCGTCGTTCATAGCGGCGATTGCCTTTTTTGCGTTTTCGCCGACCACATCGTTGTCAGCGGCAAAAACTACGTCCTTGCCGAGTTTTTCGGACAATCTTTTTGCAACAGGTGCAAGTGAAAGACTTGCTACAGGTTCGCCCTTAGGTTTACCCATATGTGAGCAAAGAATAACCTTTGCGCCGTTGTTGATAAGATAATTAATTGTAGGCAATGCACCTACGATGCGGTTTTCGTCTGTGATATTTCCGTTTTCGTCAAGCGGAACGTTAAAGTCGCATCTTACAAGTACGCGCTTTCCTTTTACTTCAATATCCTCTACGCTCTTTTTGTTTAACATTTTATACACCTCTTATAAATTTGATTTGCACGTTAATATATTTATTTTATATTAAATTGACTGCATTTTCAAGAAGAAATTTATATTTCAATGATAAATTTTTATCAAAATATGCATATCAAACTTGTTAGGTATGTACAAAATGCCTGTTTTAAAGAATTTTTGGGTGAGAAGGTTATGTTGGGGCGGTTTGATTACGATATATATTGTAAAGAATGATGTTTTGAGGCGACAGCCTATATAAAGGATATAATGTGTTTGGGAGGGGGTTTTTATGGAAATAGCAAAAATCGGTACGGCGAACGCCGCAACGGATAAAACGCCTGTACAGCTGTTTATTGAAAATGTACAGGAAAAGACGTCAAATCAGGCAGAGCAAAAACAAAAAAACACGCGTCTTAATGTTCAGACGAGCGACGAGCTTATTTTTTCCGCTCCCGAGGTACAGCACAACAGCGATTTGAAACTTGCTCAGATATTGAATAAATATAATCTGGGCAAAGAGCTTACAATGGAGGAGCTGCACTACCTTGAGGAACATTCGCCGGACACCGCGAAAAAGGTGCGACAGATGATGGCGGAGCGCAAACAGATTGAGTCACTTATGAAAAAAGCAAAAACAAAGTCACAGGCTATGCTGTCGGCGGCGTTGGTGATGAACAACGTCAATAAGAGTACAAACAATCCGACTGAGGCGAACCTGCGGCTTAAACATTTGAGAGATGTTGTAAACGAATACGAAAAGAGCGCGGAGTTTAGGGCAAAAGCGGATATCGAGCTTGAGCTTGCGAAAAATCCGTCCGACAAGCTGCGCAAGAAGGCGGAAAAGGCGGAAAAAGCGCAAACCGCAGAAAACACAAACGCAAATCAGACCGCGCAAACCGCGAACACACAGCAAGATACGCAAGATGTGAAAAATACGCAGAATTTGCTCGGACAAAGCGAAAACGTCGAAAATACCGCCAAAACCGAGAAGAAGTCCGGTGCGCAAAGCTATGACAAAACGGTTGAGCGGAGTGAGATTGAAAAGGAAGAGAAAGCCGACAGGCAGAAAGACGAAAAAATAAAGCGTTACAAGAGTCAACATTCAAAAACAAATGTGGATTTCAAAATATGACACGGCGGTAAAATGCCGAAATGGTGGTTTTGTGCGGTGAACGGGTACTGATATGAAAAATGCGGAGATTGCAAGAACGGTTGTGCTGGCGTTTGCGGTTAGCTTTATATGCTGTTTGTGCTGTATGACAGCCGAAAATGCCAATATGTATGTCAGCAGTGAGGTCTGTGACGATAATGTTGATGTGCCGCGAAGATATTCGGCAACGGGCGCGGAAATTGTGGACGGGAAAATAAATATTGCCTCGGCAAGCGCACAGACACTTGACACTCTCAGCGGTATCGGCAGTGTGCTGGCAAAGCGGATTATTGATGCGCGGATTGAAGAACCGTTCCGCACGATTGAGGACATTATGAGGGTCAGCGGAATAGGCAATGCGAAGTTTGCCAAAATCAAAGACCGCATTACACTGGAAAATAACGACGGCAGCGGAAAATAAACAAGGGACTGCGGCAATGAAATTTGAAAGTCATTGCGGCAGTCCCTGTTGTTATGACGATAAATCGTTTAAAGGAGCGCAAGTTCGTTTAAACTTTCATCATCACCGTTAAATTTCGTCGCTTATGAGTCTTGACATTTCCTTTGTGCCGACCTTGGTCATACCCTCACTCATAATGTCAGCCGAGCGGTAACCCTTGTCTAGAACGGCATTTACCGCATTTCGGATTGCTTTTGCTTCGTCAAGCAGTCCGAACGACGTTTCAAGCATCATTGCAACGGATTCAATAGTAGCAATCGGGTTTGCGATGTCCATACCGGCAATATCCGGCGCACTTCCGTGGATAGGTTCGTACATACCGCATTTTGTGTCGCCGAGCGAAGCTGACGGCAGCATACCGATTGAACCCGAAATTGCGCTTGAAAGGTCAGACAAAATATCGCCGAAGATATTTGATGTTACTATAACGTCAAACTGTCCCGGATTAATTGCAATCTGCATAGCCGCATTGTCAACGTACATATGATTAAGCTCAACTTCCGGATAATCCTTGCTTACGCGGTTTACGATTTCTCTCCAGAAACGTGATGACTCAAGTACGTTTGCTTTGTCGACCGAGGTGAGCTTTTTGTTTCTTATCATAGCGTTTTCAAACGCAATTCTTGCAATTCTCTCGACCTCATAGTCGCTGTACTTTTCCTCGTCCGATGCCCAAGTGTTATCGTCACTGCGCTTTTTCTCGCCGAAATAGATGCCGCCCGTAAGCTCGCGAACAACCATAACATTAAGTCCATCGCCGATAATTCTGTCTTTCAGCGGTGATGATTCTTTGAGCTGAGGCTTTAGAATTGACGGGCGTAAGTTAGAGTAAAGGTTGAGAGCTTTGCGAATACCCAGCAAGCCTGTTTCGGGACGAATATCGGCAGGGACATTATCCCATTTCGGACCGCCCACTGCACCCAAAAGCACACTGTCGGACTTTAAGCATACGTCAATGGTTTCCTGCGGCAGACTTGTGCCGAACTTGTCAATTGCACAGCCGCCCATATAAACTTCTTGATAATTAAATTTATGACCGAATTTTTCGCCTATTTTATCGAGTACGGTGACGGCACCGGCAACTATTTCCGGACCGATACCGTCGCCCGGAATCAATGCTATGTTAAATTCTGACATTTCAATACACCTCCGAATTTATTTGTTTTTGATTTGTTCTATAAGACCGCCGGCGTTGATGATTTCCTGCATAAACGGCGGAAATGCAACTGCCTGATACGTCTTGTTTTTTGTCTTGTTTGTGATAATGCCCGTATCAAAATCAATCTCAACTTCGTTGCCCTCGTCGATATCCGCCGAGGCCTCGGCACATTCGAGAATAGGAAGTCCGATATTGATGGAGTTTCTGTAAAATATTCTTGCAAAATCCTTTGCGATAACGCACGATATACCGCTTGCCTTAATCGCGATAGGTGCATGCTCTCTTGATGAACCGCAGCCGAAATTGCTGCCGCCGACCATAATGTCGCCCTTGCGGACCTTGTTTACGAAGTCTTTGTCGATATCCTCCATACAGTGCTTTGCAAGCTCCGAATGAACAGTTGTGTTCAGATATCTTGCGGGAATAATAACATCTGTATCTATATTGTCGCCGTATTTAATAACCGTTCCGTTAGCTTTCATTATAAATTCCAACCTTTCTTGCTTATTTTACTTCTTCAGGTGTAGCAATGCGTCCGAGAATCGCACTTGCCGCCGCAACAGCCGGTGAGGCAAGGTATACCTCGCTTTCGACGTGTCCCATACGTCCGAGGAAGTTTCTGTTTGTGGTGGCAACGCATCTTTCGCCCTCGGCAAGGATACCCATATGTCCGCCAAGACATGGACCGCACGTCGGTGCGCTGATTGTTGCGCCCGCCTCGACCAAATCTGTCAAAATACCCTCTTTGATAGCATCAAGATATATTTTCTGTGTAGCCGGGAACACAATTACACGAATACCCTTTTTAACCTTTTTGCCTTTGAGAACCTTAGCCGCCGCTCTCAAATCCGAAAGTCTGCCGTTTGTGCACGAACCGATAACCACCTGGTCAATTTTAACCTCGCCCCAGTTGTCGGGAGTTCTTGTGTTGTCCGGCAAGTGAGGAAATGATACGGTGTGCGGTACTTTTGCAAGGTCAATGTCGATTACGCGTACATATTCCGCATCGTCGTCGGCTTTGAAAACTTTGTAAGTTTTTGACGAATGTTCTTTCATATATTCTTCCGTCAGTGCATCTACTTCAAATATACCGTTTTTGGCACCTGCTTCGATAGCCATATTGGCAATTGTGAATCTGTCGTCCATTGTGAGCGAATGCATACCCTCGCCGGTAAATTCCATCGACTTGTACAATGCACCGTCAACGCCGATCATACCGATTATGTGCAGAATTAAGTCTTTGCCGCTCACATCGCCCGAAAGCTTGCCGGTGAGGTTGAATTTGATAGCCTCAGGTACTTTAAACCACGCCTTGCCTGTCGCCATACCTGCCGCCATATCGGTAGAACCCACTCCTGTACTGAATGCACCGAGTGCGCCGTATGTACAGGTGTGTGAATCCGCACCGATTACAACGTCACCGGCAACAACGAGTCCCTTTTCCGGCAAAAGAGCGTGTTCAATACCCATTTCGCCGACTTCAAAATAATTCTCTATTTCCTTTTCGTGCGCAAAGCGGCGGAGCTTTAAAGCCTGCTGTGCGGATTTGATATCCTTGTTAGGGGTGAAGTGGTCGGGAACAAGCGCGATTTTTTTCTTGTCGAAAACATTCGCCGCACCGATTTTGTCAAATTCACCGATAGCAACGGGAGTTGTGATATCGTTTCCCAAAACCAAATCCAAGTCAGCCATAATCAAATCTCCGGCTTTAACGCAATCCATACCGGCAGCCTGTGCCAGGATTTTCTGAGTCATAGTCATTCCCATTATAAATTCAGTCCTTTCTGTTATTCGCAAATATTGTGTTTACCTATGCGGAATTTGAAATTTATGATATTATTTTACAACAAAATTTCGCTTTCGTCCATAGCAAAAAATCAATAAGCAAAAAGTAATAAAAATATCGCGCAAATTTTCTTTTTAACGACTTGAAATATTGAAAAACGTTAAAAAACCTCAAATAAGGCGGCCGCCTTATTTGAGGTTTTAGGTTCGGCGGAGTTCAAAAAGTGATTTTTGCTGATTTTCCAAATTCTGCCGTAAGCGAAAAGCTGTTTTAAACAGATATATTAAATTTTTACAGATTATTCGTGAAAAGCAGTACCGTACCTACAACATTCAGGCAAAGACCGAATATGAAAAGCGGAGTCAAATAATATTCCGCGTTTTCACTTTCCGGCTTTGTCAGCATTGTATACAGAAACGTCATCGGAATAACATCAACCGTATAACGACAGCCGAACTGGAAACCGCCGAGATTGTTTTTCATTGCAATCATTAAAATCTCAAGAACGATTAGTATCGGCAAAAGTATATGTACGGGTTTATTTTCCGATTTTCGGCGTTTTATGAAAAATATCGCGGTGTATATAACACTTACCGCAAATATCGGACTTACCATAAAAATATTCATACCGTTGAATTGAGGATATTCAAGCGTGCCATCGGAGTTAAGCGGAGGAAGACGGAACATATTTTTTAAGTTTTCCGCAAGGTATTGCGGATTGAACATACCTGTTTCAAGACTTACAAATTCCGGCAGATATTTGTGTCCGAACTCTGTTATACTGCCGAAACGAAGATAGTTAATCGTCATATAAAATGAGGCGATTATAACAGGTGCGATTACCCATTTAAAGTCAAACCACTCGGTAAACCTTTTTCCTTTGTTGCCGCTGAGCAGTATAAGCGCAAGGAGCGGAAACATAACTATTTGAAACGGACGGCATCCGACACAGCACGCCCAAAAGGCAAAGCTCAGTCCGCCTCTGCCCTTGAGTGCATAATAAACGGACATTGTCGCAAGCGTAAAGCTCATACTTTGAGCGATAAACCATACCCACGCGTTGACGGTAAGAAGAAGTAAATTACTGCCGATTGTTACAAATAATGCCCAGAATACGGCGCGCTTGCCGTCTGCGTTAAAATGTCGGGCAATTTTGTATACGTAAATTCCGCCCAGATACGCCGTAACGAGCATTATCAGTTCTTCGGGAACTTTTTCGCCCATAAAAACGGCAAACGGCAAATACACTACAGACGGAAACGGCGGAAAACTGACATAAAATTTGCCGTTAAATTCCGCAATTTCAAGATGCGGATAGTTTTGACCGAGGTCCAAATGACCGTTGCACCAGGCAACAGCCTGTAATACATAGGAGTTATACGGGTTATTGCCGAAACCGACAAAAGACCATACAACAAAATATGCCGCAGTCATTGCCAAAACGATTACAAGCATATCTATGTATCTTTTTGAATTGTTTACGGTTGGTAAATTCATATTTTACCCCCTTCTTTAATTTATTTATTGTTACTACTATATCATTACTTAAAATGAAAATCAATACATAAATTGCAAATGTGATAAATATTGTCTGTTATTGCTGTTCGGAACAAATTGTATATAAAATGAAAATTAAATTTGACAATCTGTGTTTTATATATTATAATAGTGTGTGTATTGTAGATTAGTTATGTGCACTTGTAGTTCAGCTGGATAGAATGTCAGATTCCGATTCTGAAGGTCGGGGGTTCGAATCCCTTCAAGTGCGCCAATAAGCCGGCAGGTTGCAGACTGCAAACATTTTGATTTTGCTTTTATATCGGTTTCGCCGCGCAAAGCTGTTCGGCGGCGGACGGACAGTGCTTGTGATGAGTACTTTTTGAAACTGACGAAAAATTTTGTTTGCGGTCTGAATTTTGCACAGGCTGTTTTTGTTGCCGGACAAGCCTTTTTTGGTTTGTCTGCTTTGCTTTTGGGGGTATGGCGGCTTTGGCGGCGGGGGCGCGCAGAGCTGTGCGGAAAAGAATAATACGAATTGTATATAAATCTTATTATAAAGGGTGTATCATAAATTTCAGAAAGTGCGGCGGATTAGAATCCGTCGGTTATGGTGATTGAATAATGAGAATTGTTGCGGCAACCAAGAATATGGGGAAGATAAAGGAAATAGAGGCTATATTGAGTAAGCTGAATATTTGCGTTGTTTCGGCGGCAGATGTGGGGATAGACGTTGATGTTGCGGAAACGGGAGATACTTTTGAGAAAAACGCGCTGATTAAGGCGCGCGCAATTGCTATGATGTGTGACGAGCCTGTGCTTGCCGATGATTCGGGGTTATGCGTTGATGCGCTTGACGGAAAGCCGGGTGTGTTTTCGGCGCGCTATGCCGGCGAAAACGCTACCGACGATGACAGAATAAATAAAATTTTGTCCGAGCTTGGCGAAACCAAAAACAGAAAAGCCGAGTTTGTTTCAAGCGTTGCGCTGATTTTTCCTGACGGCGAGGAAATTGTGGCATCGGGTGCGGTGCACGGTACAATAACGTATGAACCGATAGGAACGAACGGTTTCGGGTATGACCCTATTTTCTGCTCCGACGAGCTGAAAAAAACCTTTGCACAGTCTACGGACGAAGAAAAAAACAGAGTGAGCCACAGGGCGCGCGCGTTGGAGAACTTATATTCAAAGCTCGCGGAACGGCTCGGAAAATGATTATTAAAGGGAGTGCTCAGCATTTCCTTTTTGTGTAATATAATACAAAATAAGGAGTGTATGGTATGGATACTTATGCAGAGTATATAATCAAAAAGAAAAAGAGGGCAGCGGATTATGCGCTGATTGTGCTTGCGGTTTTTGCCGGAGCGGTGCTTTCGCTTGCCGCGCTTTTGGTTAATGCGATGATACTGGGACTCGGGTGGATAGCTATTGCTTTCGTATGGTATGGAGTTTATGTTTTGATAAACAGCCGAAATTTGGAGTATGAATATATTGTAACCAACGGTGAGCTTGATGTCGATAAAATAATAGCAAAAAACGGCAGAAAGCGTATTATTACCGTTGATTTTCGTGAGGTCGAGCTGTGTGCGAGAGTGAACGACGGTGAATTTCGCGCGCAGTATGAAAATACCGCAAATATTGCGAAGGTGTTGGATTTGACGGGTGATGCAAAATCGGATAATGTATATTTTGCCGATTTTCACAGTGACGGAGAAAGGAAAAGGATTTTGTTTGAGCCGAACGAGAAAATTTTTAACGGCTTAAAACAGGTTAATCCGAGGAATGTACATGCGTGAGTTAGGAATAATCGGAGGAAAAGGTATGGTAGTGGGAATAGGAACGGACATAATTGAAATAGACAGAATTGCGGAGCTTGTAGACAAGGAAAATTTCCGCAGAAAATATTTCAGTGCCAGAGAAAACGAGTATTTTGACAGTCGGAAAAATATGTATGAAAAGGTTGCCGGAAATTATGCGGCA
Organism: uncultured Lachnospiraceae bacterium; assembly: GCA_964422725.1. Classification (GTDB taxonomy): domain Bacteria; phylum Bacillota; class Clostridia; order UBA1381; family UBA1381; genus CAKSNH01. Next base: position 7,504 of record CAYRCC010000008.1, on the reverse strand, counting down.
AAGGAGGCTTTTTCAAAAGCACTCGGTACGGGCATACGAAATTTTGCACTGCGCGAGGTGGAAATACTGCGCGATGAACTCGGAAAACCGTATATAGAGCTGAGCGGTGATGCAAAAAGGGCGGCGCAGAGTAAGTGGATAAAGAGATTTCACGTGTCGATATCACATTGCAAAACCTTTGCGACGGCAACCGTAATTGCGGAAAAATAGCAGTTTTGCGCCGAATGAAAGATAAAGCCCTGAGCGGCGGTTTTGCGTTGAACGGAGTGGATTATGAGAAAAGTATGTTATGCCGCTCAAATGCGGCAGATTGATAAAAGCGCCGCCGAAATCGGCGGTGTGCCGAGTATTGTGCTTATGGAAAATGCCGCAATAGCGGCGGTTAATGTACTGAGAGAAGAATTCGGAGCTTTGACGGGCAGGCGTATAGGCGTTTTTTGCGGTAAGGGGAATAACGGCGGCGACGGATTTGCGGCGGCGCGGCATTTGATATGTCTTGGCGCAAAGGTCAGGGTGTTTTTGGTGTGCGGCACAAAGTTCAGTCCCGATGCGGACATAAATTATAATATTATAAAGAGAATGGGCGCGGATATATGCGATGTGTCGGAGAGTGCGGACGTGTCGGAGGATTATATTGCGTCGTGCGATATTGTTATAGATGCGCTGTACGGTACGGGGATACGCGGTGAGGTTAAGGCGGCGGCGCGCGGTGTGATAGAAAAGATAAACCGCTTTTCGCGCTACACTCTTGCGCTGGATATACCCAGCGGTATAAATGCCGACACCGGTGAAATATGCGGTGTGTGCATAAAGGCGCATACCACGGTTACGTTTGCCGAATACAAAATGGGTATGTTTTTGTTTGACGGCGCGGATTATACCGGCAGAATTGTGTGTGCGGACATATCAATACCGCAGTATATAACGGACGGACAGAATATCAGAGTTAATGTTACCGATGATGAGTTTGTGAGAGAGAATTTCCCGAAACGCAAAAATAATTCCCACAAGGGTGACTACGGCAAAGTGTTTGTCGTGGGCGGAAGTGAAGGTATGACGGGAGCGGCATATATGGCTTCACAGGCGGCGTTGGTTACGGGGAGCGGACTTGTCACGCTGGGTATTGCCGAGAGTCTTAACCCGATAATGGAAAATAAGCTGACGGAGGTTATGACGGTTGCGCTGGAGGCTGACGGCGGAAACCTTAATTCTGCGTGCGCGGACAGGGTTGTTGAGAAAATGAACGCAAGCGATGTTATTCTGTTTGGGTGCGGTATAGGCAGAAGTCCCGAAATAAAGAAGATATTAAAGAGGATTTTGTCTGAGGCGAAAGTGCCTGTAATCATTGATGCGGACGGGCTGTATGCGCTTGATACGGCTATGCTTTCGGACAGTCGTGCCGAAATCGTGATAACGCCGCATAACGCGGAGTTTGCGCGGCTGACCGGAAAAATGCCCGCCGAAAAGGAGCGTCAGGTGCTCTGCCGTGAGTTTGCGGAGAAATACAATGTGACATTGATATTAAAGGGACATCATACGATTGTCACAGAGGCGGATGGTACGCAATATATTAATACTACGGGTAACAGCGGTATGTCAACGGGCGGCAGCGGTGATGTGCTTGCCGGAATGATTGCCTCGCTTGTGGGGCGCGGAGTCAAAAGCGGTGCGGCGGCGGCTATGGCGGTTTATCTGCACGGGAGAGCGGCGGATATAGCGGCGGAAAGTACCGGCGAGAACTCGCTTACTCCGACAGATGTTATTGGAAGTATATCGGCAGCCGTCAAAGGAATATTATAGGCTGTTATACGCATATTACCTGTGGAAGTATGCATAAACATATGATATACTATATACGAGAGGAAATGACAGTTATATGAATAAACGTGTATGGGCAGAAATCAATTTGAATGCTGTGGCACATAATATAAGAGCTATAAGAAAAATAACAAATGCGGAGTCTAAGATTATGGCGGTGGTTAAAGCCGATGCTTACGGTCACGGGGTTTTTGAGGTAACAAAAACTTTGTTGGAAAACGGCGCGGATTATCTTGCGGTTGCGCTTGTGGACGAGGCACTCCAGCTCAGAAAGAGCGGTATAATTGTACCGATATTGGTGCTTGGGGGCGTGAGTGACGAGTCAATAGGCGATATGGTTGCAAACGATATTATGGCGACTGTATTCAGCTATGATTTTGCGAAACACTTGTCGGATATAGCGACTAAAATGGGCAGAACAGCAAAAATTCATATTAAAATTGATACCGGTATGAGTCGTATAGGCTATCTGGCGGAGAATGATGATACGGTTGACGAAATCGAGAAAATATATAATTTACCGTCGGTGGAGATTGACGGAATATTTTCGCATTTTGCCTGTTCGGACGAAACCGATTCGAGTTATACGCATAAGCAGTTTGATTTGTTTATGGATATATGCAGTAAACTGGAAAAAAGAAATATTAAAATACCTATAAAACATATATGCAACAGTGCCGGAATAATGATGTATCCCGAAATGCACCTTGATATGGTGCGCCCGGGAATTATTATGTACGGACTGTATCCGTCGGAGGAGGTCGACAAAACCAAGCTTGACCTGATACCGGCAATGAGCGTTAAGGCTGAAGTTACGATGGTGAAGGATACGGAGTCGGGGCGCGGAGTAAGCTACGGGAAAACGTACATAACCGATAAAAAAACAAAGCTGGCAACGGTGCCTGTCGGTTATGCAGACGGATATTCGCGCTTGCTTACGGGAAAGGCGAAAATGCTGTGCGGCGGAAAAAGTGTTGATATTGTCGGAAGAATTTGTATGGACCAATGTATGATTGACGTGACAAATGTTAATAATATCAGTGTTGGTGATGAAGTAACAATATTCGGTGATACGGCAATAACGGCAGATGATGTTGCTAAATGGCTCGGTACAATTAATTATGAAATTATTTGTATGATAGGTAAGCGTGTTCCGAGAGTTTATATGTCAAACGGAAAGGCGGTGAAGGTGCTCAATTATCTGAACAGTTATACTAAGTAAAAGCCGGCAGCAGTCGGCGGTTTAGCCAAAGCCTGTATTTTTAACAGTATTGTTAAAATGCGATATATCAAAGAAACAGGGGGTTCGGTTGCTTTGTCACAGTTAAAAGAGGTGTTGATAACCCTGCCTGATTATTTACTTGAAGAGATAGATGAGATGGCGAAAAAAGAAAATACAGACCGCAGCGGTATAGTGCGTGATGTTATGAAAAAGTATCTTTGCGAAAAGCAGAAGCATCAGCTTAGAGAAGATTTAATGAAGGGTTATCAGGAGATGGCGGACATCAATCTCGAAACAGCACAAATGTGTATTGATGCCGATGAAGAAAATTTAAGGCATTATGAGGAAAAACTAGCGGAGTGTGAATAGCAGTGATAGTTAAACGAGGAGATATTTATTATGCCGATTTAAGTCCTGTTGTTGGTTCTGAGCAAGGAGGAATCAGACCTGTTTTGATTGTTCAAAACGATATTGGGAATAAGTACAGCCCCACTGTAATTGCGGCAGCGATTACATCACAAATCAATAAAGCCAAAATGCCGACGCATATTGAGCTTTCGGCGGAGGAGTACGGTTTGCATAAGGATTCGGTAATTCTTTTGGAGCAGGTGCGCACTATAGATAAAAGGCGGCTCAGGGAGCGGATAGGGCATTTGAACAGTGAGCTTATGCAAAAGGTAAACGAGGCGTTGCATATCAGTTTCGGACTGGTGGATTTTTGATTTGTTAAAGCATTTGCTTGTGCAGTTGATGCTTTGGGAGGGGATAAAATGGAATATATTATTGCTTGTGTAGCGTATATGTCATAGCTTGTGTGTGAGTTTACGGCAATTGCTACATAAAGCGCGCAGATATTGCCGCGCGGAATTTTCCGCGCGGTTTTTGGTATGACTGTGGAGCGAGAGGTACGTATGCTGAGTTTGCGGCAGTAAATGTAATGAAAGTGTAAAATAATCCCTCTTGTAAGTGCGGGAAAACGGTGGTATAATATTTATACAGCCGATAGAGGTTGGCGGTTATTTTACGGGGATGTAACGGGTTCGACGGGGATAAAGAAATTCGAGAAGCGAGTAGTGGTGGGTGCCACTTAAAACAGCCTGAATTTTAAATTTAAACGCTAACAATAGAGTAGCATTAGCTGCCTAATCGTGCAGCCGTCCCGGCTTTGAGTACCGCGGCTTGGTTTGGGGCGAATATCAGCGGTGAACGTGAACAGGTGAGTGCCTTGGCATCTGTCACGGACTAAAGGCTACTGATTCCGTAAGCTTGGTTATGGACTTGCGGAGGAGGGAATGTTGACCATAACCTGCACTCGGAGAAACTCGGGTGGGCGTATTTTCGGACGGGGGTTCAACTCCCCCCATCTCCACCACATAAGAACATCAATTTTGACAAAAAATTGATGTTCTATTTTTTTGCACCAAAAACAAACCATACAGTCCGGCAGCCGCAGAGTAAGAATTTTTTTGCAAGATAAATGTAACAATAAATATGCGGTTTTGTGCTAAAATACAAATTGAAGGAGTTGACTGATGTGAGGATAATTACGAAAGAGATAATCGCAGAATATAAAAAATATTTGATAAATGAGGAAAAATCATATGCAACATATTTATAACACTTTTTATGTTTATGCTTGCGGCGGTAAATGTTTATGCTGAAAATGATATACAAATTTTAATAAACAACAAGCCGCTGATTGCAGATGATATGCCTGTGATAGTTGAAGGGCGTACACTGGTGCCGCTGCGTGCTATAGGCGAGGCGATGGGGTGTGAGGTTACATGGGTTGAAGGTACGCAAACGGCGAATTTGAAAAATGAAACAACAATTGTAAGTATGCAGATAAATAATTTGTGGATTTCAAAAAAGAAACGCATAGGTGACGGTGCGGTTACAAATAAGCAGATTGATGTGCCGCCTATGCTGATAAATGACAGAACGTATATACCGGCACGCGCTTTTGCGGAGGCACTAGATGCGGTTGTGGCATGGGATAATGTGACGCAGACGGTTATTGTGGTTTATGACACTGATTTAAAGTACAGTACGGATAAAACGATAGATGTATATGCTGGTACGGGCGGTCGTTCAATGCATGACAGTAATGAGTTGCTGCATACATCTTTTGTGTCGCCGGAGGGAATAGATATTGCCGATGACGGAACGGTATACGTGAGTGATAGCGGAGTGTTAAGGAGAATAAGCGGAAATAAAACAGAAACTATAGAAATTCAACCGTCGTACATAACGGTAAATCAGCTGAAGTGTTTTAAAAATGATGTATATATAGTTACAAATGAGTTTGAGGACAGCAGTGGTGTTACATATTACGGTATGGCAAAAATATCAGACGGCAAAGCACAGGCGTTGTTTACGACAGAAGCGGTTTACAGTAAAATAACGGATTTTGACATAGATGACAACGGGATAATATATGCAGTGCAGCATAATGTGGGAGTAGGAGCTGTGTATGTGGGAGTGATAAATATACAAGACGGCAGTTTTAAGGCGATTTGTGAAGCGGACAGCGGAGTGACTTGTATTACAGCAGACAATAAAGGGAGTTTGTATGTGGGCAATTCTGTGAAAGGGAGCATTTACAAAATCAATATTGCTGACGGTGAAAGTAAGCTGTTTGCGGGTGTTGATGATAATGTAAAATTTGTTGACGGACCTAATCCAATGTTTTTTGAGCCGCGCCGTATAAAGTATACGGAAGGATATTTGTATGTGCTTGATTATAATGTACTTCGCAGAATAAAGCTTGATAATGACGGTGTTATGGTGTATTCGGAAACGGTTGCGGGAAAAATTTCGGCGGAAACAAATCCCGATACGAAAAACGGAAAAGTTTCGGAAACGAAAATAGCACCAAGTTATCTTATGGATTTTGTGTTAAACGGTAATGATATACTACTTACAGACCCGAAAAAAGCAGTCATAAGAGTGATAAGATAAATTTAGAAAATGAGATTTTAAAATGAGGAAGAGTTATAGGTTCATTGGTTGCTGCGATTTAAGTGTTTTTGCAAAAATAACCCTTGGGAAACTGTCATTTCCGCAAGGGTTGGTGTGCCTTTGCACATACTTTCTTTAGCTGTTACTATTGTACTATAATTCTGACGTTTTGTCAATCCGTTTTTCCGTCGCATCAGAAAAAATCAGTTAAACAGTATAATGTCAAAAATTGACTGCGGAAAAGTAGCCGAGCTTTGCAAAGCTCAGTTTGAAACCGTATCGACGTTCGGTGCTAACAAGAAATTCAAGGGATATCTGTCGGCGGTAGTTGATACATTAGCCGCATTGGGTTACATTGATGTTGATGCAGGTACTAAATTAAAAAATAGGTTTGGTCTGTCAAGATTTAGGAAAGTTTATGTCGTTTCGATATTTTGTTATGATGAGATTGATGATGAAGAAATCTATGATTATTATGATGAAGCCGTAAAAGCGTATAGCAAATATAAATGCTTGCCGGAGGTTGAGAGTGTATATCTTGACGACAGAGAAATTGAGTGTATTTAACCGCAAAAAAAGGGAAACGCAATGCGTTTCCCTTTGGTACACCATCAGAGGCTCGAACTCTGGACACCCTGATTAAGAGTTATGTTCATCTTCCGTCGCTCCGCTTGAGCAACGGAACAGCTGAATATGGTTTTAAAACTGCTCCTTAGGTGTAATGTCTTCGGAGCTTTGCGGAGAAGACCTTGCGACCGCAGTCGCTACCGTGTCCGCAGACACAATAAATTATACAGTCTTTGACTTTATTCGTTGGTTGGTGATTGTGATTGTTTGTAATTTGCGTCAGCTGATTTATTCATTTGGGTATTCATATATGTAACGCAGTTATTATAAAAAATAGTGCGTTTGTATTCTAAATCTTCAATTTGCATCTGAATTAGTTTGATTTGTAGTTTGTTGCGTTTTTCTCCAGATGAAAGGTAAGAAAAGAGCAATATAATAAAATAGATGACAAGAAATGCGATTATTAGAGTAATTGATATACCAATAATCCCCAAAGTCATTAATACATTTTCTAAATTTCCCATATTTTAATCCCCTTTATTTTTTATTTGCTCCTTTTGTTCCAAATAACCAATCAACTGATACTTCATAAAAATCAGCCAATTTTCCGATTGTTTCTATATTGGGCTCAAGTCTGCCATTTTCGTATTTAGATAAATTCCGTTGATTTACTTTTGTTAAATCTTCTATCTGCTGTTGTGTATATCCAGCTTCTAGTCTTGCTTGTCTTAATTTTTTTCCGAAAGTTTCTGCATACATTTCAATTAACTCCTTTCTTGCCATTTTAGCATATTAAACAAAAAGAAATACGCCTATTTGGAATATTTGTATATTGCTAAAATGGAATATTTATATTATAATAAAACATATTAAAGATATATTCAAGATGAATATATTACCACGCCTCTTTTAAATTAACATAAAAGTCCGGCGGAA
>CAYRCC010000007.1:0-63894 GCA_964422725.1 uncultured Lachnospiraceae bacterium | reverse complement strand
CAGACAGCGAAACCTCCTCGAAAATTTTAAGCAAAACTAATAAGTCTACACTCTGAGAAATCTCTGGTTTCGTATTGTTTCACGAGGTTATTATAACACATTTCTCACCAACATTCAAGTAATATTACGAATATTTTTTCGCAAACACATTGTTTGTTTGCATATTTAACCGTCCGATTAATATTTTTTTGCAATACCTCTTGAAAAATTCGGCACAATAACGTATAATTTATCATATTAAACAAGTAATGTGATTACTGGAATTTCAGGAGGATTTTTTTACTATGGGAAAAGCTCTTATTATCGGTGCCGGCGGTGTTGCCGGTGTTGTTGTACACAAATGCTGTCAAAATTACGAGGTTTTTGAAGAAATTTGTATTGCCAGCCGCACAAAATCAAAATGCGATGCATTAAAGTCCAAGCTTGACGGCTGTAAAACCAAAATTTCCACTGCACAGGTTAATGCGGACAATGTTGACGAGCTCGTTGCTCTTATCAACAGTTTTAAGCCGGATATTGTTATCAACGTAGCACTTCCGTATCAGGATTTAACTATTATGGACGCTTGCCTTGAAACCAAAACCGACTATATGGACACCGCAAATTACGAGCCGCTCGACACAGCAAAATTTGAATATAAATGGCAGTGGGCGTATCATGATAAATTCAAAGCCGCCGGCATTACGGCACTGCTCGGCAGCGGCTTTGACCCGGGTGTCACCGGTGTTTTTTCCGCATACGCACAAAAGCATCATTTTGACGAAATCAGCGAGATAGATATTCTGGATGCAAACGCCGGTGACCACGGTTATCCGTTCGCGACAAACTTTAATCCGGAAATCAACATACGCGAAGTGAGTGCAAAAGGAAGTTACTGGCAAGACGGCGAGTGGATTGAAACCGAACCGATGGAAATTAAACGAGTTTACAATTTTCCGGAAATCGGTGAAAAGGATATGTACCTGCTGCACCACGAAGAGCTGGAATCCCTCGGCAAAAACATAAAAGGAATCAAACGCATACGTTTCTTTATGACTTTCGGTCAAAGCTACCTGACACATCTGAAATGTCTTGAAAACGTCGGAATGACTTCAATTGAACCTATAGATTTTGAAGGCAAAAAAATAGTTCCGCTGCAATTTTTGAAAGCTGTTCTGCCCGACCCAGCCTCATTAGGACCGCGAACCGTCGGAAAAACAAATATCGGCTGCATTTTCAAGGGCAAAAAAGACGGTATAGATAAAACTTACTACCTGTATAACGTCTGTGACCATCAAGAATGTTACAAGGAAGTCGGCTCACAGGCAATATCCTATACCACCGGCGTACCCGCAATGATCGGCGCAATGATGGTTATGACCGGCAAATGGAAACGCCCGGGAGTATACAATATCGAAGAATTTGACCCCGACCCGTTTATGGACGCACTCAACAAATTCGGTCTGCCTTGGAAAGAAAGCTTTAATCCCGATTTGGTTGAATAAATATATGCGGCAAAACCGCCGCAAAAACTTACAGCGAGGTATTGTATGAAACAAATAGATTTTAACTCACTTCCCACTCCGTGCTATATCGTTGACGAAAGACTGCTTGTCAGCAATCTTAAGCTGCTAAAAAGCGTATCCGATAAATCCGGAGCGAAAATACTTCTTGCTCAAAAAGCATTTTCTATGTTTTCGGTTTATCCGATTATTGCCGAATATCTGTGCGGCACTACCGCAAGCGGTATTTACGAGGCAAAGCTGGGGTTTGAAGAAATGGGGAAACCATACGGCAAGGAAACTCACGTGTTTGCGCCGGCGTATAAGCAAAGTGAAATAACCGAGCTTGTCAAAATATGCGACCATATTGTATTTAACTCCTGCGAACAGTGGAATAAATTCAAAGCAATCGTGCGCGCCGACAAAAAACACATTGAGTGCGGAATACGAATCAACCCCGAATATTCGGAAATCGAAACCGACATATATAATCCGTGCTTTGAAAATTCACGCCTTGGTACTACTCTTGCAAATTTTGATGCCGAGGTTGTTGACGAAATAGACGGTCTGCACTTTCATACAATGTGCGAGCAAAACTCAGACACTCTAAAACGTACCATAGCGGTTGTCGAAGAAAAATTCGGAAAATTTCTGCATAAGCTGAAATGGCTCAATTTCGGCGGCGGTCATCACATAACAAGAGCCGACTACGATGTTGAAACGCTGATTGAATGTGTTAAGTATATCAGAAACAAATATGACGTTGATGTATACCTGGAACCCGGTGAAGCAATTGCTTTAAACACAGGATATCTGGTGTCGGAGGTACTGCATATAGGCAAAAACAATATGAATTTTGCAATAATGGATACCTCTGCCGCCTGTCATATGCCTGATGTGCTTGAAATGCCCTACAGACCTCACATAATAAACTCCGATATGCCTAATCGTAAAGAGTTTACATACCGTCTTGGCGGTCCTACCTGTCTTGCCGGCGACATAATCGGCGACTATTCTTTTGACAAACCGCTTAATGTCGGTGACAAACTGGTGTTTTGTGATATGGCGCATTACAGTATGGTAAAAAACAATACTTTTAACGGTATGCCGCTCCCGTCAATTTTACTGTACACAACCGACAACGAAGTGAAAGTGATTAAAAATTTTTCTTATGATGATTTCAAGTCCCGTCTTTCATAAATTGGTTGTAATAAAATAGTCTTTTGAACAATATTGCACAAAAAATCTCCCGGAACACAGCAAAATAAAGCTGTATTTCGGGAGATTTTCTTTATTCGCAAAGGTTTGCTTTATACAAAATGATATTCAAAAAGCATTTTGCCGCAACCGCTTTAATATTTATTCCTAATTTTATTCGTTACATAATTGTAAACGAATATAATGGCAAGCAACAGTATAATCGAACAGGCTGTAACGTAAATCCACGGCTCGACGGAATTTTCTATTTTCAACGTTTCCCACAGACTGTTTTGCAAATTTAACGTTTCGGAATCAAGATTTTCATAATATGACGTTTCCAGAATACTGTTGTCCGGATACAAAATGTCCATAGCATCTTCATTCCAATCCTGCATATCCTCAATATACGTTTCACTGTTGACTACATTTGTATACGGCGAAGAATACGCTACATATTCTGCATTTGCTATTGCTATTTCGTCGGAAAGCATAAAATTAATATATTTTTCCGCAAGCTCTTTGTTTCTTGCACACATAGGTATGCACATAGAATCAATAAATACGTTTGTACCTTCTTTCGGATAGTAAAACCTCAGGCTGTCATTTCCGTCATACATAGTAAGAAAATCACCGGCATAATACGGTGCTATGGCGGCTGAACCGTTCTTCATCTTGTTGAATATTTCGTCCATAACATAACTCTGTATCAGAGGTTTTTGCACTTTCAGCTTTTGCGCCGCATTCTGCCACACACGTACATCTGTTGAATTAACATCATCGTGTGCCCAATATATCGCCGTAGCAAACGCATCACGCGGATTGTTAAACTGCAATATTTTTCCGCTGTACTTTTCGTTCCAAAGCAAATCCCAACTGCCTGTATCCTCTTCGTCTACCATCGTTTCGTTATAAATAATACCCACCATTCCGTAAGTATACGGAACGGAATATTCGTTATTCACATCAAAAAACAAATCCTTATAGTTGTCATCTACATATTTGTAGTTTGGGATATTTTCAAAATCAAGTTTTAAAAGCATATCCTCGTTTATCATACGTTCAATCATATAATCCGACGGAATAATGACATCATAAGAAACCGAACCGCTTTTGATTTTGTTATACATATCTTCGTTGCTTGCATACGTGGTGTAATTCACCTTTACATCAGTACCGAGTTCTTCACGGCAATACTTTTCAAATTCCTCGTTTACGTTAAGCGTACCCTCTGAGCCGTCGGATATATACTGCCCCCAATTGTAGACGTTAAGCGTAACTGAGCTGTTTTGCTCCGCGCAACCGCCCAGAACAAGTACAGCCGCAAACGAAAACAGCAAAAGTAATTTCTTCATTTCATCGCCGCCTTTCCTACGACGGATTTATCCTTCGCCAAAACATTTGAAAGCAGCAGCAAAATTGTGACAGCCGTAATCATAAGTGTGGACAATGCATAAATATCAGGCTTAACCTCTTTTTTTGTCATTGAATATATAAGCAGCGGCAAAGTTTGAAAGTCGTTGCCGGTGGTGAAGTAGCTTATTACAAAGTCATCGAGCGACAGCGTAAATGCCAGAATAAATCCCGAAAGTACACCGGAAAATATATTAGGCAGCTCAACCTTGAAAAATGACTGTATAGGCGTACAGCCAAGATCCATTGCGGCCTCCGGAAGTGCGCTGTTCATTTGCAGCAGCTTGGGTCTTACCGATAAAATAACATACGGCAGACAAAACGTTATATGCGCAATCAGCAGTGTTGGGAAACCGAGTTTTTCTTCGCTGCCGATCATACTGCCGACAAACACAAAAAGCAGCATCATAGAAATACCTGTCACAATGTCCGGATTCATCAGCGGAATATTTGTAACGGATATCAGCGAGCTTTTGCTTATGTTCCTTTTAAATTTGTTGATACCTACCGAGGCGGCAGTTCCGATTACAGTCGAAAGCGTCGCGGCGCTTAGGGCAAGCACAAGCGTATTTTTGAGTGCATTGAATGTGTCGGGACTGTTAAAAAGCTCCTTATACCAGTAAAGCGACAAGCCTGTCATACCGCCCGTATTGCTTGTGCTGTTAAAGGAAAACAACATAAGCACAATAATCGGTATATATAAAATTATGAAAATAAGTGCGGTATATATTCTTGAAACGGTTTTCAATTTTTACCGCCTCCTTCCGAAACTGTAAATTTGTTCATTACCGCCAGCGATATAAGCACCAAAATCATCATAACCAATGAAATTGCCGCGCCTATATTGTAAGTGGAAACATTTTGAAACTGCCGTTCTATTGTGTCGCCGATAAGCTCAAACGTACCGCCGCCGAGCTTCTGCGAAATATAAAATGTACTTATTGACGGCACAAACACCATAGTCACGCCCGAAATTATACCTGACGACGACAGCGGCAATATTATTTTCATAAGAACACCGAAGCTGTTACAGCCAAGGTCGCTCGCCGCCTCAAGCAAATGCGTGTCAAGCTTTGAAATCGTCGTGTAAATCGGCAGTACCATATACGGCAGAAAATCGTACACTATACCGAATATAACAGCACCTTTTGTACCGATAAGATGAATCGTGCCGATATTGAAACATCTTAAAATCGTGTTCAGAAATCCGCCGTCGTCCATAATAGCCATCATAGAATAAGTACGGATAAGCAGATTTGTCCACATAGGCAGCATCAAAAGCATAACCATAATTTTCTGTGACGACTCCTTGCTGCGCGCTATAATGTACGCCAACGGATACCCCACGAGAAAGCATATAAACGTTGCTATAATCGAAAGGCTTATCGAAAGCGTAAACGTTCCGATATGCTCTTTGAGTGCAAAGATATTTTCAAAAGTAAATGTGCCGTCATAAGTCGTGAACGTGTAATATATGACAAAAACCAACGGTGCTATTATAAAAAGCACTGTCCATATTATATGCGGCATTGCAGCAAATCTGCCCATATTATTTTTACAATTTTTCATTTTAATCACCTGCCGTTTCGGTATTTGAAAGCTCGTCGATTTCGTCGCTGAACGTCGAATAATCGCCGTATTGTCCGGAATACTCGGATTTTTTCATTATGTGTATCGCATCAGGTTCTATAAAAACGCCGATTTGCGAATTTACGCCGACAAAATCGGTGGACTGAATCATCCATTTGAAACCGTCTATATCAACGATTATTTCATAATGTACGCCCTTGAATGTCACAGATGTAACAGTGCCTGTAAGCATACCGGCATCTTTTGCCACCACATCAACGTCCTCCGGACGAACAACTACGTCCACCGCCTCTCCCCTTTTGAAACCTTTATCCACACACTCAAACGTTTTGCCGGAAAAGGTCACATTGAAATCGTCGTTCATAATACCGTCCACTATATTGCTTTCACCGATAAAGTCGGCTACAAACGCATTTACAGGTTCGTTATAAATATCGGTAGGCGTACCTATCTGCTGAATTTTTCCGTCCGCCATAACCACAACGACATCTGACATAGAAAGTGCCTCCTCTTGGTCGTGTGTTACGTAAATGAATGTAATTCCGGTCTGTTTTTGAATTTTTTTCAATTCGTTTTGCATATCCTTGCGCAGCTTTAAGTCCAGCGCGCCGAGCGGCTCATCAAGAAGAAGAACTCGAGGGTGGCTTATGAGTGCGCGCGCGATTGCAACACGCTGCTGCTGACCGCCGGACAGCTTTGTGACGTTTTTGCGTTCAAAGCCTTTGAGCGCGACAAGCTCAAGCATTTCTTTTACTCTTTTTACTATTTCGCTGTTGGGTCTTTTCTGAACACGCAGTGCAAACGCAATATTCTCAAACACATTAAGGTGCGGAAATAATGCATATTTTTGAAAAACAGTATTAATATGTCGTTTATGTGCGGGCATATCGTTAATTTTCTTTCCTTCAAACATCACTTCGCCCTCGTCGGGAGTTTCAAAGCCGCCTACTATACGCAGTGTCGTTGTTTTACCGCAGCCGGACGGTCCGAGCAGGGTTACAAACTGCTTATCGTAGATATCAAGATTAATTGAATTGAGGACACTTTCACCCTCAAATTCTTTCGATATGTTTTTTAACTCAATAATTTTCTTCATTATTCCCACACACTTCCTCAATATAATCTGTTAAAAATCAAAAAAAACGGCAAGCAATGCACACACATCGCTTACCGTGAAAAATCAAAATATGCAAATTTAATAAGCATATAAATAACAGAAATATGGTTTTAGAGGATTGCTTACGCGTACTCTTATTGACCGTTTCACAAGTCGACGTGTGCGGCTGCACATGGTTATCAACTGAATGCACGCATATGCGTGCGGTTAATGTAGCATTTTTGTTACTTGGGAGTTTTTATCAAGCTCCTGCATAATAAAATAACCAACTTATAAAATTTGAGCTTTTAACTCAATCAATAAGGCAGTATATAACTGCCGACCGTAAAAACGGCGTTCGGCGTTCGACCCGGCTGTCCGTGTGGCCTTAGCTTACAAAAGCAAGCGGTCGTATATCCTCACCTTTGGAATTTCTGACATATCAATATATGCTCCAAACGCTGATGATATATTGAGCATATCACATTTTTTGTCTATTGTCAACATTTTTCAACACAAACATTTTGTTTCACACATAATCGGAATATGCATTTATAAATATTTTAAGAAAAAAAATGTGTAAATATGTATTGACAAAATGAGTATTAAGTTATACAATTTTAAATGCGAATGATTTGCAACAAATCCAAAGCAAATTTATTTTTGAAAGGAAAAACCATGAAAAAATTTCTAATTATGTTGTCACTTATTGCGCTGTTGCTTTTGTCGGCGTGCGGCAGTACAGATAATACGGCAGACGATAAATTTACGGTTTACACGTCATTTAATGCGATGTATCAGTTTACAAAAGCCATTGCCGGCGACAGAGCGGAGGTTGAGTGTCTTATGCCGAGCGGTGCAGAGCCGCACGACTGGGAGCCGTCCTCGGCGGATATTGTAAAGCTTGAGAAAGCCGATGTTTTTATATACAACAGCGACAGTATGGAAACGTGGGTTGAAAAGGTGATAAATTCGGTAGAAAACGAAAAGATTGTAATAGTCGAAACAGCCGAAGAAATAATCACCGAAACGGCGGACAATCGTAGCAGCGAGGGTGATAAACACAACCATTCCGGAAGTGACCCGCATGTTTGGCTTAATCCGGCAAATGCATTAAAGCAAATGGAAAAGATAACCGACGCACTTTGCAGTGCCGACAGTGAAAACGCGGACTATTACAAAGCGAATTTAACCGCCGCCTCACAGAAAATCGCCGCACTTGACCACGACTATAAGAGCGCACTTTCAAGTGCCGAAAATAAATATATTATCGTTTCACATGAGGCTTACGGCTATTTGTGCGATGCATACGGTCTGGAACAGGTAGGTATAAAGGGTACGGCTGCGGAGAGTGAGCCGTCACCGGCGCAAATGGCGGAAATTATCAATTTTGCAAAAGCAAATAATATTAAATATATATTTGCCGAAAATGACACAGACACAAAGTCGGCAGATACGGCAGCAAAAGAAATTGACGGCGAAGTACTGATATTGAATCCGTTTGAAAGCGGAACACAGGATTATTACTCGGTTATGGAGGAAAATCTTTCAGTGCTGAAAAAGGCGTTGGGAGAATAAATGTATGAAACACGTTCTTGAAATTAAAAATCTGAATTTTTCGTATTCTGACCAAGTAGTATTGAGAAATGTCAATTTGGTTCTGGATAAAGGAGATTTTTTGGGTATAATAGGTTCAAACGGTACAGGAAAAAGCACGCTGATAAAACTTATACTCGGACTTTTACCGTCAAGCGAAGGGGAAATAAGCATTTTCGGCAATGAACGAAAGTATTTTTCGGATTTTTCCAAAATCGGATATGTGTCACAGAAAGCCAATTCTTTTAATTCGCAGTTTCCGGCAACGGTACGCGAGGTTGTTTCGGCTAATCTGTATTCACGCGCAGGACTGTTTAAAAGGCTTAATAAAGAGCATTATGCACTGGTTCAAAAAGCACTTGACGTAGTCAGTATGAACGGTTTTGAGAATAGACTTATCGGCAGACTTTCCGGAGGACAGCAGCAGAGAGTATTTATAGCACGAGGACTTGTAAATAACCCTGAACTGATGATTTTAGATGAGCCTACAGTCGGAGTCGATGCACCGTCGGTAGATGCGATAACCAAAATTATACACAACCTAAACAAACAGGGAATTACTATGATTATGACAAATCACGACACCCCCTCACTTGTAAGCCTTGCAAACAAACTCCTTATACTGCATACGGACGGCTGTGCGGAATTTTATGATAAAAATGATTTGAGCGCAGATAATCTTGCGGAATTAATGAAGGGCGGTTATCATTATCATGCTTGAAATATTTCAATATGAATTTATGCAAAAAGCGTTTTTGGTTGCGGTGCTTATATCACTTATTGCGCCTTGTATAGGTGTTGTTATAGTGCTGAAACGCTTATCTAATATAGGTGATGCAACATCACATTCGGCTCTTGCCGGAATTGCGTTCGGACTTATGATCGGTATTAACCCTATTGTGGGCGCGATTGTGTTTTCACTGCTCGCGGTTATGTCTATAGAACTGTTCAGGCGTGTTTTCGGGAAATACGGTGAAATATCGACTTCGGTGGTTATGTCGGCAGGTGTCGGGCTGACAGCGGTGTTTTCGGGGTTTATAAACAGTAATACCGGTCTGAACGGATTTTTGTTCGGCTCGATAGTTGCGATATCGGATTTTGAATTGTACCTCACAATAGGAATTTGCGCGGCTGTACTTATAATATCCGGTATCCTTTATAAAGAGCTGTTTTACATAACGTTTGACGAGGAGGCGGCGTATTTGTCGGGAATGCCTGTAAAAGGTATCAATCTTGTATTTATGCTGCTTACGGCGATAACGGTGTCGGTGGCATCGCGGACAGTAGGTGCGCTTATGGTGTCATCGCTTATGGTTATACCGGTTGCTTGCGCGATGATGATTGCCAAAAGCTATAAAAGCACATTTATATATTCTGTATTGTTTGCGCTTGGATTTACCGTGTCGGGACTGTTTATGTCGTATTATCTTGATTTGAAACCCGGCGGTACTATAGTGCTTATCGGTGTTGCGGTATTGATAATACTTATGACGGCAATGCGCAACCGAAATTAAAAATAAGAAAATCCGTTCACTTTGAACAGCATAAAGTACATAGGAAATTTTGTTTTGAATTGATGAACAGGAGCGGAAGCTATGACTGATACTGATATAATGGCTTTATTTAATGAAAAGGGTATAAAAAAGACACGACAGAGAATTGCTCTCGCGGTTGAGCTTGGCAAGTCACAAATTCCGGTAACCGCCGAACAATTATATGACAAACACAAGGATATGTCACTGTCCACTATTTACCGTGCATTGGAGATGTTTTGTGAAAAAGGCATAGTACAAAAATCAATTATTGACGAAAGCGGCAGTCATTATTACGAAATGATGAGTAATAATCACCGTCATTATGCGGTGTGCCTTGAGTGCAAAAAAATAACTTATGTCGATATTTGTCCGCTTCACGATGTGAAATTCGACACAGGTGACTTCGCTGTCACATCGCATAAACTGGAGCTTTACGGCTATTGCGAAGAATGCCGCGAAAATACGGGTAAACAGCGAAAAAAATAGAAAATTCCGTTGCACGCTGCCAAAACTGTCCGGTAAAACCGCAAATGCGGTCTGCACAGCCGAAACGCCGCGGAAAACTATTTCAAATATCAATTTGCACAAAACAGTTCTCCTAAAACAAATGAAACTCCCGAAACACAGTTTAACCTTACTGTGTTTCGGGAGTTTTTAAGCAATATTTTTCAAAATGCTATTTGCCGCAACCCCTTAAAACAATTATTGCACTGCATTTTAACATATGTTTACCGAATCAAATATCGTTTCTTAGCAAATCCTCATACGTTTCACGCTTAATTACCACTCTTGCCTCGCCGTCCGAAACAGCAACCACTGCCGGCCGCGCAATTCTGTTGTAATTACTCGACATAGAATAATTGTATGCGCCTGTAGCCAGCACCGCAAGCGTATCACCGACTTTAATATCCGGCATCATAACATCGTTAAGAAGTATATCTCCGGACTCACAACATTTACCGGCAACAGTAACCTTTTGCGTATTAGCCGCGTTTGCGTTATTGGCAACCACAGCCGTATATTCGGACTGATACATAATATATCTCGGATTATCCGCCATACCGCCGTCAACCGATATGTACTTGCGTACATTTTTAATATCCTTAACTCCGCCCACTGTATATAGTGTCACTCCGGCAGATGCTACTATTGAGCGCCCCGGTTCCATAAAGATAAACGGTTGTTTAACACCGCGTTTTTTTGCGGTATCCTTTACTATAACAGAAATTTTCTCAATATATTTATCGTATTCAATCGGGTCATCATTTTCGGTATACATAATTCCGTATCCGCCGCCGAGATTAAGCTCTCCTATTTCAAGACCAAGCTTATCTTTGATATCGCCTATAAAATTCATCATTACTTCTGCCGCTTTGCAAAACGGCTCAATATCAAAAATCTGCGAGCCAATATGGCAATGTACTCCCGTAACATTTACGTTCGACATTTTATGTGCTTTTTCGATAATTTCAAAAGCCTCGCCGTTCTCAAGTGCCACGCCGAACTTAGAGTCAATCTGACCGGTCTGTACAAAACTGTGTGTATGTGCATCAATACCGGGCTTGATACGAAACATTATGTTCACAACTTTATTGTTATCTGCGGCAATTTTATTCAAAAGCTCAAGCTCATAAATATTATCAACAATAATATGTCCTACATTGTTCTCCACCGCAAGTGTAAGCTCTTGTGCGGTTTTGTTGTTACCGTGAAAGCACACCTTCTCCATAGGAAAATCAGCTTTAATCGCGGTATACAGTTCTCCGCCGGAAACAACATCAATTCCGAGTCCTTCTTCTTTGGCAATACGGCAAGTAAAAAGCGAGCAAAACGCCTTGTTTGCATACAGCACCAATCCGCAGCCGCCATAATATGTATCCATAGCCTGCTTATATATACGGCAGTTTTTTCGTATTAACTCCTCATCCATAACATACAGCGGTGTTCCAAATTCTTTTGCAAGCTCAACCGCATCATTTTTCCCTATAACCAAATGATTTTTTTCGTTTACCGACAAATTCTCAGACACAAACATATTATTTCACTCCTTTTTCCTTTGTTTTGAGCAGAAACCGTTATAATTCCGCATATCAAACGCTTGGGCGGTACCGCTGGATACCGCCCAAACAAAGCATTTTTGCAAAATTAACACACAAATTCCGTAAACCGACATTTTCAGTCAGTCATTTTCCGCAATTTATTCACAGCTCCGTCAGCTTATCTCCTTATTTTCCATAGGAACATATCCGCTTATCGCTTTTCTTTCCGGATTTCTTACAAGCTCCGGCTCTGCACTGTCCGTAATACAATTTTTATGAATTATGCAGCGTTCTATTGTATGGTCTGAAGGAACTTCAAACATAATATCCGTAAGAGTTTCTTCGATTACCGACCTCAAGCCGCGGGCACCCGTTTTGCGCTCCAACGCCTTATCGGCAATCGCCTCTACCGCATCGGTATCAAATACCAGCTCCACATTATCCATATCAAACAGCATCTGATACTGCTTAATAAGCGCATTTTTCGGCTCTGTCAAAATCTTTACAAGCGATTCCCTGTCAAGCTGTTCAAGCTTTGCAACAACCGGAATACGTCCGATAAACTCAGGAATAAGACCGAATTTCAGCAAGTCCTGCGGAGTAATCTGTTTCAGCAATGCACCGATATCCAGATTTTGTTTACTCTTTATGTCAGCACCAAAACCCATACCGCTCTGTCCGATACGCGTTTGAATTATCTTTTCAATTCCCTCAAACGCACCGCCGCATATAAACAATATATTAGTCGTATCTATCTGAATAAACTGCTCATGCGGATGCTTTCTCCCGCCCTGCGGCGGAACTGATGCTACAGTGCCTTCCAATATCTTAAGCAATGTCTGCTGTACACCCTCGCCGCTTACATCACGCGTAATAGATGTATTTTCAGACTTTCTTGCTATCTTGTCAATTTCGTCAATATATATGATACCGCGTTCCGCGGCTTCTATATCATAATCAGCCGCCTGAATAAGCTTGAGTAAAATATTCTCGACATCTTCACCGACATAACCGGCCTCGGTAAGTGCTGTGGCATCGGCAATCGCAAACGGTACGTTAAGTATTCTGGCTAAATTCTGCACAAGAAATGTTTTACCCGAACCGGTAGGACCCAAAAGTAAAATGTTACTTTTTTGCAGTTCCACATCACTTATTGTCATAGCGTGTTCAATTCGTTTGTAATGATTATAAACGGCAACCGAAAGTATCTTCTTTGCATCCTCCTGACCTATCACATATTGATCAAGTATCTCTTTGATTTTCTTCGGTTTCGGCAATGCGGAAGCATCAACACTGAAATCGTCAGGCTCATAGTCGCCGCCTATCAGTCCGACACAAAGATTTATACATTCATTACAAATATACACTCCCGGACCTGACACCAGTTTTACAACCTGATCTTCGTTTTTTCCGCAAAACGAACACTTAATTTGCTTATTTTCGTCATTTTTAGCCATTAAAACACCTCTTTAAGCCTTCTTCGATTCTTTCTTTACAATAACTTCATCAATAAGACCATACTCTTTTGCGGCTTCGGCAGTCATAAAATTATCACGCTCAGTGTCTGCGCATACTTTTTCGTAAGGCTGACCCGAACGTTCACTCAGAATACGGTTAAGATTTTCCTTAATCTGCACCATTCTGTCTACGTGAATTTTCATATCGGTAGTCTGACCGCGCATACCGCCCAAAGGCTGATGAATCATTATCTCACTGTTCGGAAGTGCAAAACGCTTACCCTTTGCACCGGCAGTCAGCAAAAATGCTCCCATACTGGCAGCCATACCGATACAAATAGTCGATACATCGCATTTTATGTATTGCATTGTATCGTAAATAGCCATACCGGCAGTAACCGAGCCGCCCGGACTGTTAATATAAAGTTGGATATCCTTATCGGGGTCTTTTGCCTCAAGGAAAAGCATTTGAGCTACAACCAAGCTCGCGCTTGCATCAGTCACCTCTTCACCCAAAAATATGATACGATCTTCAAGCAATCTCGAGAAAATATCATATGAACGCTCTCCTCTGTTTGTTTGTTCAACAACTACAGGTACTAAACTCATAAATGTCATCTCCAATTTTATTTAAAATTATTTAACAACAGCATGATTAACCAAAAGCTGTACTGCCTTTGTAATCTTAAGATCATTCATTATTGATTCTTTTTCGTTTTCCTGAATAAGTTCTTTCAGTTTATCGGAATCCATATTGTACTGCTTAGCCATATCGGCAATGTGCATTTCGTATTCTTCGGCACCAACCTCGATGTTTTCCGCATCAGCAACCGCCTCAAGCACAAGCGAACCCTTAACCTGTTTTGCCGCCTGTCCTCTGAACTGCATTCTCAGCTGTTCCATTGTCATACCCGAATATTTCAAATATATGTCAATGTTCATACCCTGATATGCCAATCTCTGAGCGTAATCCTGAACCATAAAATCAATTCTGCTTTCAATCATAGCATCAGGAATTTCTATATCTGCATTTTCGACAACCTTTGAAATTACAGCTTCCTCCGTTTCGGATTTGGTGCGCTGTTCAGCTTTTTCCTCAAGCGTTTTTCTGATATTCGCTTTGTATTCGTCAAGCGTTTCAAACTCGCTTACTTCGCTCGCAAAATCATCATCAACCTCAGGCAGCTCACGTACCTTTATTTCGTGTACGGTTACTTTGAATGTTGCGTCTTTTCCGGCAAGCTTCTCGGCGTGATACTCCTCAGGGAATGTTACGTTTACATCACCCTCAACACCGATTTGCATACCAATCATTGCCTCTTCAAAACCCGGAATGAAATTGCCCGAGCCTATTTCAAGCTCATAATTTTCTCCCTTACCGCCGTCAAATGCAACACCGTCAACAAAGCCTTCAAAGTCAATAACGGTAATGTCGCCGTTTTCAACCGTACGATCTTCAACGCTGATTAGTCTTGCGTTCATCTTTCTGGCATTTTCAATCTCTTTTTCAACGTCTTCGTCAGTTACATTGTATTCGATTTTTTCAATCTCAACACCCTTATAGTCACCCAAAACTACCTCAGGCTTTGTTGTAACCAATGCGGTGAACACCAACGGCTCACCTTTTTTGATGTTCTCAACATCAATTTCAGGCTTTGCAACCACATCAAGGTTTTCCTCCTTAACGGCAGCCTCGTATGCCGCCGGCAAAACAGCATTGATTGCATCATCATAGAAAACGCCTGTGCCGTATTCCTTTTCGATAATTGCACGCGGAGCTTTACCCTTTCTGAATCCCGGAATATTGATTTTGTTCTTATTCTTCAGGTAAACCTGCTGTACCGCCTTTTCAAAATCCTCCGCACTTACCTCAAATGTCAATTTTACAAGATTTTTTTCGATTTGTTCTGATTTCACAGCCATCTGTGTATAATCCTCCTCTAGTAATTTAAGTTTTTTTCAACAGCAACTCCTCCGAAAACGTATTTCCCCAATACATTCATTGTATGTTGCTCTACATTCACATTATTATATCATACATTCTATAAAATTCAAATGTTTTTTTCAAAATTTTATATAAAGTTTATATATTGTTCACAATAATGAAAAATTCGAGTTCAAAGAACGCACATAAAAACAGTTTAAACCGATGTCGCTTTTAAATTCCGAATATGCCGCCAAGCACTAATCTCTCAGCTTTACAGGCATAAAATGCCTGTAATCGCACGAAACAAGCGAATATTTCACATCGGAATATATTCCCTCAACCGCTTTTTTGTACGAGGCCGCATGCAGGTGTCCGTAAATACATTCGTTTACCGGATAATTTTTTATAAGCTCTGTAAATTCATTTTCAATATTATTAACCGTTACCGGAGGATAATGTGTAAATAACAGTATTTCAGACGGCTTTTTCGTCATTGCCTCATCAAGTGATAATTTCAGGCGCGCTATCTCACGTGCATAAATCCTTGCATCATCGTCATTTGAGCCGTGTTTTTCCGGATATTGCCATAATCTACTGCCGCATATTGCAATGTCATTGTACAAATAGGAATTATTTTGAATAAAATTGATATTCTCAAATTCATTTGCCGAAACAAATTCGTCCAGCTTTTTTTTGGTGGTCCACCAATAATCATGATTACCCTTCAAAAGGAATTTTATACCATTTAATCTGTTTAAAAATTCAAAATCCAACAATGTCTGTTCTATATAAGTTGCCCACGAAAAATCTCCGGCAAGCACTACATAGTCATCTTTTTTTACAACATTCTGCCAATTTTCCTCCAAACGGCAGACATAATTACTCCATTCGTGCCCGAATATATCCATAGGCTTATTCACACCGAGCGGAAGGTGCAGGTCGGAAATCGTGTAAAGTGCCATATTTAAATTAACCTCCGAAAATCACTTTTTAAAAGTCTGCCGACATTTTGTCCGCAGTTTCAGACCCGTTAAGTCTATCTGCCTTAGCCGACAATACTATTATACAATATTTTTCCGCCGATTACAAAGTATTTTTATTTTACGCTCAAATTTACGCAAAATCAAAAAATATATGCAAAATATTTTAAAAATTAACGATATCAAACTTGACAAATCGCTCGTAAAAGGTTAAACTGTGTATAATGGTGGCAAATTTAGGCAACCATATATTTGAAATCATAATGATAAACATTTATGATTGTATTGATATATTTTAGGAGAATTACAATGGAATGTACTAACACACAATATTTATATCAACAATATGTAACTGAAATTTTAAACAGCGACGGAACACTCAAAGACCTTAAATTCACAATTCCTGACAATTTCAATTTCGGATTTGATGTTGTCGACAAATTGGCGGAAAAGGATTGCGACAAAACCGCACTTGTGTGGGAGTCGAATGAACATGAGGTAAAAAAATTCACCTTTTCGGACATATCGAAGCTCTCCAACCAAGCGGCGAATTACTTTTTGTCATTGGGAATAAAAAAAGGTGACCGCGTACTTATGATAGTAAAAAGACACTATCAGTTTTGGTATGCAATCGTTGCACTTCACAAAATCGGTGCCGTTGCAATTCCGGCGAGCTCACTGCTTACCGAAAAGGATATATCTTACAGACTCAATGCGGCAGGTGTGAGAGTTATTATGTGTACCTCTGACGGCGAACTGTCCGATTACGCAGACAACGCCGCCTCACACAACGAAACGGTGGAATTTAAGATTATGTTAAACGGCTGTAAGAACGGCTGGCTGGACTTTGACAGCGAAATAGCCAAATACAGCGATGTTTTCGAGCGTCCCGACGGAATCGGCGCAACCCTCTCCTCCGACCCGATGCTTATGTATTTCACCTCAGGCACTACCGCATATCCGAAAATAGCCACACACGATTATACCTATCCTATAGGTCATTTCGCGACAGCAAAGTGGTGGCAGAATGTCCGCCGCGACGGTCTGCACCTTACGATATCCGATACCGGCTGGGCAAAAGCGGCTTGGGGAAAAATTTACGGTCAGTGGCTGTGTGAGGCGGCAATTTTGGTATACGACTTTGAAAAATTCAATGCACACGACATATTGTCACTGTTTGCAAAGCACAAAATCACCACATTTTGCGCACCGCCTACAATGTATCGAATGATGATTAAGGAGGACTTGTCCGGATATGACTTGTCATCGCTTAAATATGCCTGTATTGCCGGAGAAGCTTTAAATCCGGAGGTACTGTACCAATTTAAAAACGCAACCGGTATAACAATGATGGAGGGTTTCGGTCAAACCGAAACTACACTTGTTATCGCAAATATGGTGGGAACAACACCGAAACCGGGTTCGATGGGCAAGCCTAATCCGCAATACGATATTCGGCTTGTGAATAAAGCCGGCGAACCCGTTGCCGACGACGAAACCGGCGAAATCTGTATATGCACCGACAGCGAAAAACCGTGCGGACTGTTCGATTATTACTACAATGACGAGGAACAGACAAAACAGGCTTGGCACGACGGACTTTATCATACAGGTGATATGGCAAAAAGAGATAAAGACGGTTACTACTGGTATATAGGCAGAGCGGACGATGTAATAAAATCAAGCGGCTACAGAATAAGTCCGTTTGAAGTCGAAAGCACGCTTATGGAAATTCCGTATGTGCTTGAATGTGCCGTAACCGGTGTACCCGATGCAATTCGCGGTCAGGTAATTAAAGCGTCGATTGTACTCGTCAAGGGCACAGCCGCAAATGAGGAATTGAAAAAGGAAATCCAGCAGTATGTAAAAAAACGTACCGCGCCTTACAAATATCCGCGTATAGTCGAGTTTATGGACGAGCTGCCAAAGACGGTAAGCGGTAAAATCAGACGTGTGGAACTGAGAAATGCCAAATAGTATATTGCAACACTCAAAATGTTTTTTCCAATGCAAGCAAATGCGTATGCTGTGTTGACATACAATGCTGAATTTGGTATAATATAAATCAGTAAAGGTGTAGTTGGGAGGTTGTTTGTATGAGTTTTCAGGGGAATTACGGAGAATATTTGAAAGCAATCACAGATTTGCTCAAGGAAAACTCCACTGTCAGTTTAAGCAGTATAAAAGATGCTTTGCAGTTGCCCGAGGAGGCAATATCAAGTGCGGTGGACTTTTTATGTGAAAAATCGCTTATAGTGAAGAACGGCGAAAAAAGTATTTCACTTACGGAAAGCGGCAAAGAGGCGATAGACAATATAACTATGTTCAGAGATTATATGATGAATTTTGTTGACACCGACACTTCCGAAAAGGATAACACTTCGGCTGTCGATATGCTCAACAGCGAAAATTTTGCAAAAATTAAAAATCTCATCGACCGTAATAACGAAAAATAATTATCGGATATGCAATCTCAATCGTATTGATTGAGATTCAGACTGTAGACTTATTAGTTTTGCTTAAAATTTTTGAGGAGGTTTCGCCGTCTGCGGACAGCGACAAACTTTCAGTAGTTTTGCTTACAGTAAAACCGTCCTTCGGGTGTCGGAAATCTTTCCGATACTATTTAAAAGAATTTGAACAAAACTTGAACTCTTAGGAGTTTCGTCGTCTGCGGACGATGATTTAAGGCTCTGCCTTAAAAATCCGCAAGCCTTTGAAAAGGCTTGACCTAAACTTTAATACAAAACACGTTGGGTTTTGTCTACACTCTGAAATCTCAATCGCATTGATTGAGATTTTTTTTGAAAAGGAGTAAATTTGAATGTCAAAAACAGTATCGCAAAATCACAACCGCGAATACACAGAAAATACCGAACACACTCTTGATGCC
The DNA here is from genome assembly GCA_964422725.1 of uncultured Lachnospiraceae bacterium. GTDB lineage: Bacteria > Bacillota > Clostridia > UBA1381 > UBA1381 > CAKSNH01. The sequence continues at coordinate 44,690 of CAYRCC010000007.1, read as the reverse complement.
GAAGAACTCTCTTCAGGACTGAATACCGAATTTATAGGCAGAACACTATTTGTTTTCGATGAAATCGACTCAACCAACACCAAAGCCAAACAGGATTTTCAAAGTCCGGACGGCAGTGTTTTTATTGCCGAAACACAGACCGCCGGAAAAGGACGGCTCGGCAGAGAATGGAACAGCGAAAAAGGCAGCGGAATATATATGTCAATATTACTCAAACCCAATATATCCCCCGAAAAAGCACCGCTGCTCACACTTATCGCCGGACTTGCGGTATGCCGTATAATGCGCCGCCGCAATTTCAGCGCCTCCATAAAATGGCCCAACGACATTGTTACAGACGGCAAAAAGGTATGCGGCATACTCACGGAAATGTCAGCCGAAAACGGCAAAATCAATTACATTGTATGCGGCATAGGAATAAACGTAAACAACACCGATTTCAACGACACATTAAAAGTCAAGGCGACTTCTCTGTTCATTGAAAGCGGAACAAAACAATGCAGAAAAACTATTTTTCGGGAAATATTACACGAATTTGAAAAATGCTATATGCACTTTTTAAAAAACGGCATAGAACCGTTTTTGCCGGAATACAAAAAATATTGCATAACCTTAAACAGCGAAATCAATGTAACCGCCGAAAATCAAAGTCTGCGCGCCACAGCCGTCGATATTGACTCAGACGGCAGTCTTATTGTGCAATATGGCGGAGTGCTCCGCAAAATATCGTCGGGAGAGGTTTCTGTCAGAGGAATCTACGGATACGTATAACGGCGCAAATTTACCCTTAATTTGCTATTATTATATTTATCAAACACTTTTATATCAACTTAATTGAAAATTATTAGCACTCTTTTTAGGTGAGTGCTAATTTTTTGTTGACAAACATACAAAATAGTATTAAAATATCTGTATAAATAAATTTAAGGAGTTGTTTTCAGTGGCTAAAGGAAATATTTCAGTAAATTCGGAAAATCTTTTTCCTATTATTAAAAAATGGCTTTATTCGGATAAAGACATTTTTCTAAGAGAGCTTGTATCAAACGCCTGTGATGCTATCACAAAGTTAAAAAAACTCGTTGCAATGGGTGAAGCCGATATAAGCGATGCAGAATATAAAGTGAATATTTTATGTGACAAATCCGCAAAAAAGCTTGTCATTTCCGACAACGGTATCGGTATGACAGCCGATGAGGTCGATAAGTATATCAACCAAATCGCCTTTTCCGGTGCTGCGGAATTTCTTTCAAAATACCGCGACAAAACCGATGACAGTAGTCAAATTATAGGACATTTCGGTCTTGGTTTCTACTCGGCATTTATGGTTGCTCAAAAAGTGGAAATAGATACACTGTCATTTACCGACGGTGCGGCGGCGGTTAAATGGTCCTGCGACGGAAGTATGGAATATGAGATTTCCGACGGAACAAGAAGTGAACGCGGTACAACCATCACTCTGTATATTGCCGAGGACAGCGAGGATTTTTTGGAAGAATACACCGTCCGCTCGGTACTTAATAAGTATTGTTCGTTTTTGCCTGTAGAAATCTATTTTGATGTTGCCGGCAAAGAGGACAAAGATGACGACAGCGGTGAAAGTGCCGAACCAAAGCCTATTAACGACACAACCCCGCTCTGGACAAAGAATCCGAAAGACTGCACCGAAGACGAATACAAGAGTTTCTACACCAAAGTATTTGCTGACTTCAATCCGCCGTTGTTCTGGATACATCTGAATGTCGATTATCCGTTCAACCTAAAGGGTATTTTGTATTTTCCAAAGCTGACACACGAGCTTAACGGTGCCGAAGGACAAATCAAATTGTTTAATAATCAGGTCTTTGTGGCAGATAATGTAAAAGAGGTTATTCCTGAATTTTTGATGCTTTTGAAGGGCGTGATTGACTGTCCGGATTTACCGCTTAACGTTTCCAGAAGTTTCCTGCAAAACGACGGATATGTAAAGAAAATCGCCGCTCATATCACAAAGAAAATCGCCGATAAGCTTACAGAACTTTACAAAAAAGAGCGTGACAACTATAACACATATTGGGACGATATTAACATCTTTATCAAATACGGCTGTATGCGCGACGAAAAGTTCTACGACAAAGTAAAAGATATTCTGATTTACAAAGACACCGACGGCAACTACACTACCCTTTCCGATTATCTTGACGGCAAGGAAACCAAAGATGTCTACTATGTTTCGGACGAAAAACAACAGGCGCAGTACATTAACCTTTTCAAGGAACAGGGACTGAAAGCACTTATACTGCCGACTATGATGGATACGCATTTTATTTCGTTTTTGGAAATGAAAGAAAACGACGTTAAATTTAAGCGAATTGACTCGGTGATTTCGGACAACCTGAAAAACGATACCGAAATCAACGAGGAAAGTGACGGCAAGCTAATTGAGTTGTTTAAGGAAAATCTGGGTAATGACGAGTTGAAAATAGAAGTTCAGTCGCTGAAAAAAGCGGATATTCCGGCGGTAATTCTCCTTTCCGAGCAATCGCGCCGTATGCGTGAAATGTACAAAGCTTACGGACAGAGTATGGGAAATTTTGCACCGATGTTTAAAGACGAATTTACGCTTGTGCTTAACAGAAACAATCCGTTGGTAAACCGTATTTCCGATATGAACAACGACGATGCAAAGTTGATTTGCGAACACATATATGACCTTGCAATGATTAGTCACCAACCGCTCGGCGGCGATGAAATGACTAAGTTTATCGAACGAAGCAATATCATAATGAATAAAATAATCTAATTCCGATTACACAAAACGCATACCGCGATAACGCGGTATGCGTTGTTTATCTCTATATTTCAAATTTGAATACTATACCAATCACCGCCGCAATCGCAATAAACGCTACCGGATGCCATTTCAGCTTTTTAATCGCAATATACAAAACCACAGCCAATGCTATCCCCTGCCAAAAGAAATCCGTAATTTTTTCACCGCACAGCGCAAGCCTTGCAACACCTAGTCCCGCTGATGCTATCAGCGCACACGATGCCGCACGAAGTCCGTAAAACGCATCACTTACAATTTTACTGTTTTTAAACTTATCCAAAATACCGGCAATAATTATTATAACTATTATCGACGGCGTAACCAAGCCAAGCGTCGCAACCACAGCGCCCACAACTCCCGACTGAAGAAAACCCACATAGGTAGCCATATTAACACCGAGCGGGCCGGGTGTTGACTCGGATATCGCCACAAGATTTGAAATGTCCGCAACCGAAATCCAGTCATGCGTATTGGCAAGCTCGTACAGGAACGGAAGTGTTGCCAAGCCGCCGCCGACAGCAAACAATCCTATTTTAAAAAAGGAAATAAACAGTTCAAGCAACAACATACTATTTATCCTCCTTTTTTGTAAAACGTTTTATCAAAAGTCCAACGACTCCTGCCGCAACCACCAAAATCGCCGCCGACACATCAAGCACCAACGACAAAATAAGTACCACCACAAATATTACATATGTCCACTTATCAACCAGCGCGCCCTTTGCCAGCTTAATTACCGCATTGAATATAAGCACGCACACACACACTCTTATACCGTTGAACGCGTGTATTACAATCGGCAGTTCGGCAAAATTCGTTATAAATGCCGCAATAATCGAAATTATTACCAATGACGGAAAAACCACTCCCAAAGTCGCAAATATTCCGCCCAAAATCCCCTTTTGCTTATAACCTATAAATGTGGCTGTATTCACCGCAATAATGCCCGGGGTACACTGCCCTATAGCAAAATAATCCATAATTTCTTCTTCCGTCGCCCAACCGTATTTCGCGACAATATCACGCTGCAATATCGGCAGCATTGCATATCCGCCTCCGAACGTGACTGCACCTATTTTGGCAAATGCCAAAAACAACTGCAAAATTGTTTTCATCTGTATTACCTCCGTTTTTTTATGTACCGTTTTTCGGTACTGTTTCGGCGATGTTAAAAAAATCAAAATTAATGCCGCCGTCAGACGACGGCGGCAAGCATACGCATTTTACCGCAGAATTGACAAATCCCCTCACACACTCAATTTTTATGCCCGCTTTGCTATTTGGCTTGTTCATACCTCATTCTTTCAGCGACAGCCTTATCATAGCCGACATCGTGGTGCGGATTGCTGTTTACTATCTTTGCCGCCTGAATGAGTGCCGTAAGTACATTCGCTTCATTCTGGAGTGAGAAATACTCAAGCTTTGCAAAAAGCTGACCGGCAACCGACGTTACATATTTTGCCGGCAAATGATTCAGCGCATAAGCAATTATATCGGATTTGCACCTTTCGCACTGACAGCAGTCAAGCTGGTCGATAACCTTATCAAACCTATCCTTTACTATAATTTCCATCATATTTTCAACATCGTACATTAAAACATCCCCTAAAAAATCATATTCCTATTACAGTATACCACACATTATAAGATTTGTAAACTATTTATTATGCTAAATTGTTAAATGCCGCATTAATTATCGCATTTTCCGAACAACTCGCGGTACTCGTCGTGCCGCCCCTCCCTTATCAGCTTTCTTTTCAGCATACTGCGCCTCAGCGCGGAAATTATTCTTATCAAAACAGCAAAAACCGGCATACCCAAAATCAATATAATCATAAGGTCAGTGTACAGCTCGCGCTGTTCGGCGGTATAATTGCCTTCGCCGGCACCGTCAATAACCCAATTGCTCATTGCCTCGCTGACCGAGTGGTTACTGAGAAGTATAACCCCCAAAAGCATAACCGCAATACATATCGAACTGATAATTATAAATTTGTTAAATGTTGTAACCTTTTTAATCCTCATTGTTCATTTCCTCACGCTTAACTACATAATAGGTGAAAACATTCTGAAAAATCCCTCTTTCATAATCTGTCCAACGCCGCGTTTCTGATAAATTTCACGCGTCATTTCCAAACACTCTTTCTTATCAGCCTCAAAAATCTCGCGGCACTGTACGCTCTTTTTATTGTTATATATAAAAGCATTCATTTCAAAATGCAGCTGAAAACTTCGTATATCAATATTCGTTGTGCCTATCGTACATATTTCGTCGTCGGCAACTATGGTTTTTGAATGAATAAAACCCGGATGCAGATATACCTTTATTCCGGCATCCAACAACTCTCCGACATACGACATAGTCGTATAATAAACCGCTTTTTTATCCGGTTTGCCCGGCAGCATAATCTCCACATCGACTCCCGATTTTACCGCAACAATCAGCGTTTCCGTAAAGGCTTTGTCAGGAACAAAGTACGGTGTCTGTATATATACATACTTCTGCGCACCGCTGATTATTTTAATCATAGCACATTTTATTTCCTCGTATTTTGAATCCGGACCACTCGCCGCAAGCTGCATTCCCACATCTCCGCCGCACACCGTACGCGCAAAAAATTTTGAAAAATCTCCCGACAAATCTTCACCTGTCGAATGTTTCCAGTCCATCGCAAAACGTTCCTGCAAAAAGAACACCGCACTGCCCACAATGCGCATATGCGTATCACGCCAAGGAGTGAGTTTCTTCAATCCCATATATTCATCGCCGATATTCATACCGCCCAAATAACCGTATTTTCCGTCTATCACGGCAATCTTGCGATGATTGCGATGATTCACCGCAAGATATGACCCCAGCTTTATCGGCAAAAACAGACATACTTTACCGCCCGCCTCTTTGAGCGGTTTGAAAATCCTTTTCGGAGTTAAAATACTTCCTATATCATCATACAAAAGACGTACCTCAACTCCCTCACGCGCTTTTTGAGTCAGCAATTCAATCAGCCGTCTGCCGGTATTGTCGTTGCGTATTATGAAATACAAAAGATTTATGGTTTCCTGTGCATTTTCTATATCATCAAACAGCTTTTCATACTTTCCTTTTGCATCAGTAAATATTTCCACAGAATTGTCATCGGTATAGAAGCTTTGATTCGCATTGATAAGATAGCGTATTATTGATGTTGTCTGCTCGTTATTGTGTCCGAAAATCTTAAATTGACGTTTAAGCTCCTTTGAATATTCCATATTCTGCTGTGCGCGCAGAGAATACTTTTTCTTATTATAGGATTTGAGTCCGCGTCCGAAAAACAAAAACACCACAAGTCCGACAACCGGAAAAAGTATAAACCCCATAACCCACGCAAGCGCAACAACCGGCTCTCTGCGTTCAAAACACACAAGCACGGTTATAAGTATAAAGCTTATAATATATGCAACTACTACCCACTCCATAAAAATTCCGTAAACACCTCCGAATTATTTCAATTTTGCCAAATACGAAAGCTCCGTTTCGGTAAACGCGACAAACTTTTCCGCATACACCGGATCAAAACGTTTGCCGCTGTACTTTTTTATCAAATTAACAGCCACTTTATACGTGCGGCTGTAGCCGTAAGGACAGCTGCTTATCATACGCACAAAATAATTTATTATATTTATAATTCTTGCAAGCGGTTTTATTTCGTGTTCCTTTTTATGCATAGGAACACCATGCCCGCACCACCATTCCTGACTTTGATATACACAGTCTGCAAGCGAACTTGTTTTCTCCGACAGCTTTGCTATTCTGTAGCCTGCCTCAAGCTGTTCACACACCATCTCAACGTTATCAATACAATTGAAATGTTCCTGTGACAGCGAAACCAAACCGAAATTTACTATTCTCGCAAGCATTGCAAGATTATTTGTGGTGTCAGCGTCAAAATTCATATACTTTGCAAAATCCACCGCCATACCTGTAATCATACTTATATATTCCTTATCCAAATATCCCTTTTTATACAAAAGATTTTCAATGTCACCCAAAATATTCTGTTTTTGTTTCATCAATGCTTTATTGTGATACATTTTGGTTTCCGCAAAACCTATCACCGCACTGAGCTTTTGAGTGTCCAGGTTTCTCGCCGCACAGCCGAGTGCGATTGACGGCGTAATATCGCACAGCGTATGCATACAACACGCTGCCTGTACCTTTTCACAATACTCCTTTGCCTCCTCAATTGTCCCGTTCGGAATAATTATATTAAATTCATCACCGCCGCAGCGTCCTATTATATAGTTATCCTTTGCATATTCTTTTAAAATATTGCATGCTGTAACAATAAGTTCATCACCGTAATGATGTCCGAAAATGTCATTTACAAATTTCAGATTGTTTACATCGCCCATAATTACGGTTACCGGTATTTCCGTATGTTCATCGTATTCAGCAACCTTGGAGTTAAAATAACTGCGGCTGTATACACCGGTGAGTGTATCGCGAGTATGCAGTTTTACCAGTTTTTCGTGTTCCTCGGTAAGTTTCTTTTCAAGCTTTTTCCTATTTTCTATTTCTATCCCCTGTAAATAATTTTTATACGCGATTTCCGACAGCTGATTTGCAATAATATAAATAAGATTTGCCGTATTGACTACATTTTCGTGTGACATAAACGTCACCTCGGATATCGCTTTACAGTATACATCGGGGTCAAGCTCCATTTCAAGTGCCTTTTTCCTGTTTTCCTCCTCGCTGAAATTTATTGTTTCATCTCTCACCTGACCGCACAGCCAGTTTGCCACGTGCTTATCTCCCACCATAATGCTTACGCCGGCATCCATAAGCCCCGCCGGACAACGATTTATAAGCGGACCGCCTTTATGCGGTTTTCCGAGGGTAGCATCGGAGAGCATACAGTTTGCCAGTCCAACCTTGCTCGTTCTGACTACTTTTTCGCAGAAATTGCAAAAATTGCTCGGTTTTGTTATCGGTTTACCGTCAGGATAAGTTATTATGCAGGCAATTCGCAGTGCACGCGAAACATTGTCCTGCAGTTTCTGTATTTCATCGACATCGAAAAAATCGTCAAACACACAATTTTCAAGGTCGGTACTTTCAATATATTTATCAGAGTATTCATTCATAAAGCTCACCTTCCAAGTATCAGTCCTGTTATGCTTTGTTCTTTAAATCATATGACGCACTTTCATCAAAAAAGCCCGACATCGACATAGGTTCTCCGGCGGCGTATAAATGCGATATGTCTCCTATTCCCACAGCACGCCAAGCCGCCTCTCCGGGTATCCGCTCCTCACTTACTATAGTTGTAACGGAGGTAGGGGCGATAAAACACCCCTGCCACAGAACCAATGCCGATACACCTATAAGGTGCGACAATATCGCAAGACCGGCACCCAAATGACAGAAAATCACAATGGTATCTTTGTTGCCGCACTCGGTCCTGTAAAAAAGTCCGTCACGCTTATAGCCGTATTTTTCAAGAATTGAATCTATTCCGTCAGCAATATTTTGATATGCTTCCTTTACGTCACCTTTACTCATTCTATCTTCGTTATACCAACCGTCTTTATCGTAAAAAAGCGGATATTTCGTCCAATCCGACGGCATATAGTCCCAAGGAAGGCGCAAATTCCCCTTTTCATCTACCGCCCTTCCCGGAAACTCCCTCAGCCAGTCATAAACCACAGCATCGCGGTTTAAACGCTTGAGAGTCGCGGCGGCGGTAGCCTGCGCGCGTCCAAGCGGCGACACAAAAAATTCCTTTACATCAAGCTGTGTAATCCTGTCGGCAACAATTTCCGCCTCACGAAATCCCTTTTCCGTCAGCGAATCATTTTCATAATCAGGGTCACCGTGACGGACAATTACAATTTTCATCACAACAAGTTCCTTTCATTAACTGTTTAAGAATTTTTTCAATGTCCTGTACAAATGATTTCTGTTTACAGGCTTTGTTATATAGTCGTCCATACCTATTCTCTGCGAATACTTGATATCCTCCGAAAATGCATCGGCAGACATTGCAATTATAGGCACAGTCTTTGCATCTGCACGCGGCAGTGCGCGGATTTGACGGGTAGCCTCTCTGCCGTCCATCACCGGCATACGAATATCCATAAGAATAGCCTGATAATATTCAATCGGAGCTTCGGAGAATTTATCCAGCGCCGCTTTTCCGTTTTCGGCAATTTCAACGTTCAGATTTACATATTCCAATATTGATTTTGCTATTTCGCAGTTAATTTTATTATCCTCAACCAGCAAAATCCTCTCTCCGGCAAAGCGGTAATCACCACCGTCGGAATTTCTATCGTTTCTTGCGGACTTTCTTTTCATCGTGCCGAACGGAATTGTTACGGTGAATTTACTTCCCTTTCCCGGAACGCTCTCAACATCTATAACACCGTCCATTATATGCACCAGACTGTGCACTATCGCAAGTCCGAGTCCGCTGCCGCCCTTTGAACCGTTACCGTCAATCTGTTCAAACGGCTCGAATATTCTCTTTAAGTGTTCGCTGTCCATACCTATGCCGTTATCGGTGACAATGAATTTTATTATTTCCGTCGTTGCCGTTTTCTCCACCTGAATAACCTCAAGCTTGACAACGCCGTTTTTACGGCTGTACTGGAAAGCGTTTGCAAGCAGATTTATTATAATCTGATTCACGTGTACTTCATCGCCGATTACGGTTTCGGATATATTTGTGTCCGTAAAAATGCTGAAATCTATATTCATATCCATTTTATACATATCAAACATATCACGCAGCGAATTAATCATCTCGCATATATTAAATTCCGATTTTGAAATGACCATTTTGCCGTTTTCGATTTTTGACATATCGAGTACATTGTTAATCAGCCGCAGCAGATAGTTTGCCGATTCATCAATCGAATCTATACAGCTGATAATTTTGTCGCTGTCATTTATATTGTCGCGCGCAATCGACGACATACCCATAATTGCATTCATAGGCGTTCTTATATCGTGCGATACCTTAGACAAAAAGTCTGATTTTGCCTTATTTGCCTGTTCGGCAAGCAAAAGCGCCGATTTTAGCATACGGCTGTTTTTTTCCTGTTCTGTTCTTTCGTCGTTTACGTTTTTGGCATAGAACATAAATATCTTATCCTGTCTGTCGTTCCAGCGCACCTTGCGTATCCAGTACGACATCCAACGGTACACATCGGAATCCGGCGCACGTACAAATGCGGTCTTATGGTATTCGTTTACGCCGCCGGAGAACAACTCGTCCAGAAACTCACACGACAGAAGTTTTCTAAACTCAGGCAAATCGTTGTTATCCGCATGGAATCTGCTGTAAAATTCGTCCAGAATATCCTGTATTCCCGTATCGGCTATAGGAATACGCTTTATACCGTTATCATCAATGTCAATAGTGACAACTTCGTCGGTTGTAAAGTTAATTTCATAAATCATATCATACGAATTTTTCAATTCCGTACTGTAACGTTTCAACAGGTCGCGCTGAAGTGTCTGCTCGGACTTGTAGTCGCTGATATTGCGTATGTTTACAAAACCTATTCTCTCGCCGCTTTCATTATACGCAAGCACAAGTGATGTTCGTACCCAAACGGGATTTCCGTATTTATCGTATCTCACATACTCAACCGAATTTGTAAATGACGACGTTTCAAACCGCTTGTTTATAATATCCGTATCCAACAAATTCTGCACGCATTGCTTCTGCGAATCCTGCGCAACTCTTGCAACAATACGCTTTACAAACGAACCGAAGTCAAAAATCCTGTCTATAACCGAGTCGTCACCCTTATACTTTTCAACCGTATTGCTTTCAAAATTAATCTTATACGACACTATAAGGTCCGACGTTATAAGATTGTGATACTCCTTATCGTTTACCGAAAGATTTTTTCCGACTGTATTATCCTGTTCACGTCCGCATATAAAGCTTTCAATGTGACCGTTAAACGGATTTTTGCGCAAATCGAACGTCACAATTATGTCGGAGTATTCCTGTGCGGTGTTAAGTATAGAATATTTCAGCGTTACGTGCTTATTACCGTTTTCAAACTCATAAATAAGATTTTTCGCGTTTGAATTTTTTTCAAAGCTCTCTTTGTAGTCCGGATGTATGAATGTAACTAGCTCGCGTATCATTGTCATATATGTGCTTTTATCGGTGTTGCGTGCGTTTCCCGATGCGCGGTAATACGAGGTGAGAACCTTGTTGTCGCTCAAATCCGCTTCGTGATAAAACAGTGCGTTTGAACTGATAACGCTGTTATACTGCTTTTGACTTTCCAATTGTCGCTCAAGCATTTTTTCAGCCGTTATATTCAGCGTTGTACCGTAAATAACAGGTACGTCCTTATGATATATTATTTTACATTTTATGAGGTCATACTCCGCTTTTCCGGAAGGTGTCACAATACGTGTTTCCAATTTCAGACTGTCTTTCTTCTGCGCAAGTGCTTCCTTTAATTCACCGCGCACATACTCAACATCTTCCGGATGTATGCAGTTAATCGCCTTGTTTTTATTGTATTGCTCAAACTCCGCCTTTGTATAACCGCGCATTTTGTAAAAGCTTTCATTTGCATACAGCAGTGTAAAATCGCCGTCACCCTTCGCCTTGAACACACCGCCCGGCATCAGCTCTATCGCCGACGACAGCAAGTCTGCCGTATCATTGGTTTTCATTGATACCGTTTTTTCAAGCTGTATATCGTGAAAACACCCTATAACGCTTACAATTTCGCCGTTTTCGTCCGTTATTGTTTCCGCACTGCAACGAACCCACACGTAATTGTCAGAGCAGAAATTGGCTTTCAGCTCCACATTTTCCGTATTGTCGGCACCGTTTTTGCAAAGCTCTTTCAGCCACACCGCAAACATATCGCGGTACTCAGGGTGAAACAGCGTTGTATGCGGAAACTTTTCCAAATACTCGCCGAGCGAATATTCAGTATAAATTTTATCGCGTATAATACAATACTTCATTGTATCACTCGGCACGTCATACTCAAATGCGGCTATATTAACGCTGTCCATAATAACGTGACCGAGTATATTTTTCGACAGCAGTGTCGCATCGGTACATTCACTGACAGGCATTGCAACAGCATAGCATATCAGTGTACCGCCGGAATTTTTGCCGAGCGTCATACGCATTTTCACGCGCACAACCGTTTTATCACTGCGGACAAACTTAATAACAGGTTCAAGCGTTGACAAAACCGAATTTGTAACGGTATAATAGAATCCGTCCGCATTATCCGGTGCCATCGCCTTAAACAAATCGTCCGATATATTTTGGTCATAATATTCTCTTGTATATCCCAAAACCGAGCAGAACATATCATTTACAAATACCGTCCGCATTTTTTCCGAAATTTCAAATATACCTATTGCCGCCGGCGTTTTCAAAAGTGATTTCTGTATATATCTGAAATCATTTTCCAGCTTGCTTTCACGCTGTTTTCTGACCGTTATATCATATATCGAGCCGTAAACAATTGCGCGCTCGCCGTTTGACGTAAGCGCAAGCACTCTGAACATCGCGCTCAGCCATATAACCGTACCGTCACTTCTCAAACGTCTGAATTCGCCGGACGACGGACGCGTTTCGGTCGCCGATAAAATGAGCCGTCTGAACATATCAAGGTCGTCGGGGTGTATCTGTGCAAAAATATTTCTTTCTTCCTTATTCATACATTCGCTGTTTATACCGATTATCCTGAAATATTCATCATTCGCACGGACAATTTCCAGCATATCGCCGTTAAGCTCATACATAGCCACAGCACCGAGGATATTGTCAAACAATATATTGTCGGTCGAATTGGGATTCCATAAATCTCCCAAATTAACGTCTGACGGTATGTTTTTGCTTTTGCACGCGGAAACAGATTTTGAATAATCCATCAATTTTTCAAATTCCGCAACCGGTACCGGCCGTGAATAATAATATCCCTGAGCCAAGTTACAGCCGATACTCCTCAGAAAGTCAACCTGAGTATTGGTTTCTACTCCTTCGGCAACCACAGGCAGAGAAAGCCATTTTGCCATACGCACTATAGAGCTTAATATTATTCCGCCTCTGCCGTGCTCCATATCCTCTGTCAGGAAATTCATATCTATTTTAAGTATATTTACAGGTACGTCCTTGAGCATATTCAGCGACGAATAACCCGTACCGAAATCGTCCATAAGTATTATGAATCCATACTGCTGCAGTTTTCTCATAACAGGCATAAGCTGTTCGGAATTTTCCGTATATGCGCTCTCGGTTATTTCAAGCTCCAAAAGCTTCGGGTCAAGGTCGTATTTTTCAACCAAATCTATCAAAAAGTCACTCAAATGCGGATTGTATAAGTCGATACGCGAAATGTTTACGGAAATAGGAATAACCTTTCTCCCCTCGTCCATCCAACGTCTTAAAATCATACAGGTGCGTTCCCATATGTATTCGTCCAGTTTCATAATAAAGCCGTTGCGCTCAAAGATAGGAATAAACATATTCGGCGGCATAAACCCTCTTTCCGGATGTATCCATCTGACAAGTGCCTCGGCACCTATAATGTTTTCATATGTTAAATCATATTTCGGCTGTAAATAAACCTCAAACTGCTCCTGTTCAAGCGCGGTCGTCATCTCCGAGGTTATTTCGTGTTCCTTTACAAGGTCAAGGCGCAAATCATCGCTGTAAAACGCGTGCCGCGTGATAAAATTACCCTTTACGGTGTGGTGTGCAAGGTTTGCGCGGTCACACATAAGCTTTACGGATATGGTTCTGTCATCAATTATATATATACCGAAACATGGCAATATTTCAAAATTAACAGGATAATCATTAAGTTTTTCACTGATAGTATCCATAATTTTGTTTATATTGTCATTTTCGGTTTCGATACACATAATGAATATGTCCGCATCAAACCGCCCATATGTACCCCTCTCTCCTATGAGTGACTTCAGCGTATGCGCCACATACCTCAGCAGCTTATCTCCCTCGTCGTGACCGAATAAATCGTTGATAATTTTAAAATGAGAGATATCCCACCGTATAACGGCGTATTCCTTGTCGGGGTTGTCGTTTATGAGTTTTCTTGTCTGTGTGTAAAAATTATTTCTGTTATAAATTCCCGTAAGATTATCATAATGAGCGTGATACTCAAGCTCATTCATATTCTTTTTCATATCGGTTATATCCGACACAATACCCGTAAGCTTTATTGTCCCGTCATCTCTGACTTCCATTTTTCCTATGTCAAGAAACCATTTAAGCTCGCCGTTTTTTGCACGCATACGGTATTCACAGCTGTATTCGGCATTTTCATCAAGACACTTTTTTATTTTTTCCACGGCAAAATGTCTGTCAGGCTGATATATTGCATCAAAGAAATTACCGCCGCACAAATTGAGAAACTCCTCACGCTTATATCCGAGCAGAACCGGCAGACTGTCGTTAAGATAGGTAAGCGTTCCGTCATCGTCCAAAATGATTGATTTCAGACCTATATTGAGTGCATCGGACATCATATTTATGACAGCCTCGTTACTTTTAAGGTTGTTTTGCATTATTCTGAAGTTTTTATCATCGGGCTGTAGGGTGACCACGAGTGCACTACTGCCTTCCCAAAATCCCTCATTCACATTAAATTTGTAGTCGCTGTTCAGACTGCACGCACATCTGTCCTCACCGCCGGTATCCGGACAATTACCGCAGCAATCGGATATACCCAATGCCTGATAACACAGACACCCCTCCTTATAATTAGGAAAAAATGTCTTAAACGTTTGGTTGGCATATAACAGCTTATGTGTATCCTTTTCCAGAACATATATTCCTACATTATCCAAATCATCAAAGAACACACCGGTATTACTGTAATCTTTCACAAAATCCCCTCCAGACGATAAAAATTATATACACAATTAAGTTAGTCGCAATTAACCAAAATCAACCGCTTTATATTATTTTACTACAAAAATCAATCTATTGCAATGCATTTTATAGTAAAATATAACAAATTTTTTGTAAAATTAAAAAATGAAAATAATGTAGTGACAAAAATATAAATATATGATAAAATATAAAAATGAGTAGTTTATGATAACCAATGAATCAACTCGGAAAATGTCAGCTAAAGGAATTGTTTTGATTTTAATGGAAAAAGGAGTTATTTTATGAAAATGAAAAGAAAATTAATATGCATGATTACCGCATCTGCGATAATGCTTTCACTTATTCCGTCAAGTATAGCGGCAAACGCCGAAAAATATACATACGAAAATGAGCTAACAGACTTATACGATGAATCAACAGCTGTGCCTACCGCCGTACCTACGGTGACTCCTACAGCTGTACCTACCGCCGTACCTACGGTGACTCCTACAGCTGTACCTACCGCCGTACCTACGGTAACTCCTACAGCCGTGCCTACCGCCGTACCTACGGTAACTCCTACAGCTGTGCCTACCGCCGTACCTACGGTGACTCCTACCGCTGTGCCTACCGCCGTACCTACGGTGACTCCTACAGCTGTACCTACCGCAAGCCCTACAGCCGAACCCGAAACAAACATTGTTTTTCCGCATACGAGCGGAAAGTATGACTACGGCACAAAGCTGGAAGAAATAAAGCTTGTCGGCGGTGACGGCGACGGTACTTTCAAATGGGAAAACGAAAATAAAATCCCCGATGTGAATAACAGCGGCTATAACGTAATATTCACACCGTCAGACGGCAGTGCGGTGCAAAAGAAAAAAGTCAGCGTAACCATAGAGCCGATTGACCCTACCCTATCCAAAAAGCCGAAGGCATCTTCAATATACGTAAAGGAAGAGCTTGCGGAATCCGAACTGTCCGGCGGTAAAATGATCGGTGTCGACAGCGAGGAAGTTGAGGGCGATTTTGAATGGGACGACGACAGCGAAGTGTTTAAAAAATCCGGCACACAGTCGTGCCGCGTTGTATTCACTCCGGACAGCGACAATTATAACGAATTTGAGTTTTATGTAGATGTTGCCGTTAAGACAAAAAGCAGCGGTTCGGGCGGCAGCTCGGGCGGTTCAAGCGGCGTGGTTATGAATCTCGGTTCCGGCACCGTTTACGACGTTACGGCAACTTCAAGCGGAAACGGTTCTATAACTCCGTCCGGTGTGTCAAGCGTTAAAAAAGGTGCATCTCTGATATACAATATAATACCTAATGCCGGCTATGAAATAAAGCGTTTGGAGATTGACGGCGTTATGGTTAATCCGACAACCAAGTATACCTTTGCCAGAATTTCACAGTCGCATACAATTTATGCGGAGTTCGGAGTTATCGCCGAGATAGCCGCAAATACGGCAAATACTTCTCTGCTTAACAAAAATGAGCACATTGCATACATTTCGGGTTATTCAGACGGCACTTTCCGTCCCGACAAAAAGCTTACCAGAGCCGAAACAGCCGTTATTATTTCAAAATTGCTAAAATCACAGTTTGAATCCGGCAAGGATTATTCCGGCACTTTTACAGATGTCAGCGAAAATTCGTGGTATGCGGATTATATCGGATTTACTGCGCAAAACGGCATTATGAACGGTTACGGTGACGGTACGTTCCGTCCCGACAAAGAAATAACGCGCGCCGAGCTTTTGGCTGTTATGGCAAAGCTGGAAAGTGTAAACGGTGAATTTGCTTCAACATTTTCAGATGTCAGCCAAAGCCACTGGGCAAAGAATTATATCGGTTACGGCGTACAGCAAGGCTGGGTATCAGGTTACAGCGACGGCACGTTCCGTCCGGACAATGCGGTTACGCGCGCCGAATGTGTAACGACTGTAAATTCGGTTTTGGACAGAAAGGTGAATGTTGCCGCCTTTTCGGATATTCGGGACATCAAAGCATACACAGATGTAAATTCCGAGCACTGGGCATACTGTCACATTGCCGAGGCATCCAACAGCCACAATTACACAAACGGTGCTGACGGAAACGAAAAATGGACAAATATAAAATAACCCAAATTAACACATAACACGCAAAGACTGCTAACTTGCTTTTCGCGGTCGGCAGTCTTTGCTTTTTGGTAAAATTTTACCGCAAACAAAAACACTTAAATTTTACCGTATTGGACATAATATAATTAAAAAATATACAGGAGTTGACTGTTTTGATAAAACCTATTTCAGAAAAAGAGCTGTCCGTTCCTTTAATTGCTCTCAGAGGAATGGTAGTGTTCCCGCATATGATTATAAATTTTGATGTGGGCAGAGAAAAATCGGTAAAAGCACTCGAAACAGCTATGGCTGAAGAACAGCTGGTGTTTTTGACCGCACAGTATGATGCCGCGCTCGATGAGCCTACCGCCGACGATGTTTATTCAACCGGAACCGTTGCAAAGGTAAAACAGATAATGAAAATGCCGGGAAAAGTTGTTCGCGTGCTTATTGAGGGAGTAAAACGCGGACGTATAAAAGAAATTACCGCATCCGAACCGTTTTTTCGCGCAAACGTTGAAGTGCTTGAGGACGAAAAAATTACACTAAGCAACGAAAACCGCGCATTTGTACGTCAGCTGCAAAGTACATTTGAGGAATATTTTTCCTACGACACCAAAATGAACAGTGAAAGCTTTACATCTATTGTTTCGATAAAAAACGCCGGTGAATTTGCCGACATCATCACTGCAAACATTGATTTTGATTATTCCGTAAAACAGGAAATTTTGGAGTTATGCTCAATTAAAAAGCGTATAGAGCATCTTATTGCGTGTTTGAAAAACGAAATCGAAGTGATGAAGCTCGAAAAACAGCTCAGTGATAAAGTAAGAGCAAAGCTTGACAAAAACCAGCGCGAATACTATCTGCGCGAACAGGCAAAAATTATTGCCGATGAACTTGGCGAAAGCGAGGGACTTCTTGCTGAGGTTCAGGCATATCGCGAGCGTCTTGCCAAAATCAAAGCGCCGAAAGAAACCAAGTCGAAAATCGAAAAGGAAATCGGCAGACTTTCAAAAATGCAGTCAAGCTCGGCGGAAAGCGGAGTGATACGCAGTTATCTGGACTATGTACTCGAATTGCCCTGGAACAGCAAAACAAAGGAGAAATTCGATATCCAAGCCGCCGAAAATGTACTTAACGCCGAACACTACGGTCTGGACAAGGTTAAAGAGCGGGTTTTGGAATATCTTGCGGTACGCAAATTTACCAAAAACGCAAACGGACCGATACTTTGCTTTGCAGGACCGCCGGGTGTCGGAAAAACATCTGTCGCAAAGTCAATCGCAACGGCACTGGGCAGAAAATACGTGCGCATTTCACTCGGCGGCATTCACGATGAGGCTGATATACGCGGTCACAGGAAAACCTATATCGGAGCTATGCCGGGAAGAATTATGACGGCAATAAAGCAAGCCGGAAGTAAAAATCCGCTCGTATTGCTTGACGAAATTGACAAAATGGGTGCGGATTACAAGGGTGATCCGGCGGCGGCACTTTTGGAGGTACTTGATGCAGAGCAAAATTTTGCTTTCCGCGACCACTACCTTGAGATTGACTTCGACCTCTCCGACGTGTTATTCATCACAACGGCAAATACATTGGATACTGTAGCACGCCCGTTGCTTGACCGTATGGAGGTTATCGAAATTTCAGGGTATACCGACGAGGAAAAATTTAATATCGCCGTAAAATATCTTATACCTAAACAGCTCAAAAAATGCGGTTTGTCCGATATGAAAATCACTATTGAGGACGAGGCCGTAAAGGATATTATAAATTATTACACGCGTGAATCGGGTGTGCGAAATTTAGAACGTGAAATAGGAAATTTATCGCGAAAAATCGCAAAGAAACTACTTTATGAAAAAAAACGCAGTGTCACCGTAACACCGAAAAACCTTGCGGATTACTTGGGCAAAAAGCGTTACCGCTTTGATATGATGAACGAACACGACGAAGTCGGTGTTGTGCGCGGTCTTGCGTGGACACAGGTCGGCGGCGACACGTTGTCCGTCGAAGCAAACGTTATGGACGGTACGGGAAAAATCGAGCTTACCGGTAAACTGGGCGACGTAATGAAAGAGTCGGCAAAAGCCGCAATCGGATATATACGTTCGCGTGCCGCTGAGCTTGGAATTGATGCAAATTTCTACAAAGACAAGGATATTCACATTCACGTACCCGAAGGCGCAGTACCGAAAGACGGTCCGTCGGCAGGTATTACAATGGCAACGGCATTGGTTTCGGCACTGTCCGGTCGTGCGGTTCGCAAGGACGTGGCTATGACAGGCGAAATAACGCTCAGAGGACGGGTTTTGCCTATAGGCGGACTGAAAGAAAAATCACTTGCGGCATACCGCGCCGGTATCCGCACAATAATTATCCCTGAGGACAACAAGCGCGACATTGACGATATTCCCGATGTTGTGCGCGGTGAAATCAAGTTTGTCACCGCCGAAAATATGGACAAGGTATTAAAAACCGCTCTTGCAAAGAAAAACAGCAAAAAATGACAGTAACAGGAGGAACATATGAATCTTCATAATGCACAGCTTACCGTATCGGCGGTAAGCAAAGAACAATACCCGAAAACCGGCATACCGGAATTTGCTTTTGTCGGCAGGTCAAACGTAGGCAAATCGTCGCTTATAAATAAGCTCCTCAACAGAAAAAGCCTTGCGAGGGTAAGCGGCAAGCCCGGTAAAACCGCCACAATAAACTTTTACAATATAGACGACACTATATTTCTGGTTGACCTTCCGGGTTACGGTTATGCGGCAAGGTCAAAAGAAGAGGTTGCAAAATGGGGAAATATGATTGAGGATTATCTCAATACGCGTGACGAGCTCGTACAGACAATACTGTTGGTTGACAGCCGCCACAGACCCACAAGCGATGACATACTTATGCTTGAATGGATTCGTAATTTTCATCAAAACGCGGTAGTTATCGCAACCAAAACCGACAAACTGAAAAAGCGCGAGCTTGAAAGAAATCTGGAGCTTATATGGTCTGTTCTGGAGCTTGGCGAGGACGATATCCTCGTACCGTTTTCCACACAGGACGATGAAGGCAAAATAACCGTATGGGATATGATTGACCTTATGCGCGAAGGCGAAAGGCTGAACCGCGGCAATTGATATTTATAACAACTACATAAAGAATTATGTACACAAACAGTGCGGTTCATTATGAACTGCACTGTTTTTTATGCAAAATTCACATTGCTCCCTTTTTTTTCGGCAATAATTTTATACTGTTTGTATTGCGAAAAATTTTAGCTTTGTTTACAAAAAAAAACGTTTAAAATACATATTGACATTTCTTTTTAAAGAGTTATAATAAGTAAATAGGTTCAAATATATTCACGAATTTTCCGGAATATATTTGAACCTTTAAACCGAAAACAGTCGCAGGTTAATAACTTTTGCGAGCTGATGCCTACGGCGGCACAAGGGGTTCAAATTAAATAAAATATGACAACCGCCATTATGGCTGTTGGCTGTAATGCGCTTGTTTAAACGATGGGAGGTGTAAAATTATGGGCAAAAAGAAAAGGAATACGGGCATAGCAATTTTCGCCATACTCGCACTTATATTGATAATCGGAACAATTGTTGTAAAGACTTCCGGCGAACACGAGTCAATCAGCGTACTTATGCGTGATGCGGTGCTGCACGAAACAAATAAAATAAGCCTTTTTGGGTTAATGGACGTAAACCCAGGATTGATTTCCGCATTTACGGTCACAGCTATACTTTTCGTGTTTGCGCTTGCAGTCAGAATTTTTGTAATTCCAAAATTTACATATGTACCGGGGAAATTTCAGCTCCTGCTTGAAACTTTGGTAGGCTTTTTTGATGATCTCGCCAAATCGAACAGTCCGCACAGAAACGGATTTTTGGGAGCATATGTATTTACCGCCGGTGTGTATATATTTGTCGGAACCATATTCGAGCTGTTCGGAATACAGGCAGTCACAACTCACGGCACACCGATGACACTTCCGGCACCGCTTGCCGATATTAACGGTGCAATTATGATGGGGTGTCTTTCGTATCTGGTTATAATGTCGGGCGGCATTGCCGAAAACAAACTTAAAGGTGTCGGAAAAACTTTAAAAGAGTTTTCACTGCCTATATCAATGAGCTTTCGTTTGTTCGGTGCGCTTTTAAGCGGTGCTCTCGTAACGGAGCTTGTTTATCACTACATTCATTTAAGCTACGGACTTCCTATTTTGGTTGGTGTGTTGTTTACATTACTGCACGCACTTATTCAAGCTTATGTATTAACAATGCTGACCTCGCTTTTTTACGGAGAAGTGTCCGAGCCTGCACACAAAGAATAATTTAACTTGGAGGCAATAAAATATGAAAAAGAACATAAAAATAATTTTTTCGGCTGTTATGCTGTTTGCAATGATATTCGCATTGGCTGTGCCGGCTTTTGCGGCGGGCGAAACCGAGGCTGTAGCCGCCGCCGGCAGTGCGTTGGGCGCTAAAGCAATTGCTGCCGCAATCGCTGTAGGACTTGCCGCCGCCGCCGGTGCAATCGGTATGGGTTGGGCTATTGCAAAATCTGCCGAGGCGATTTCGCGCCAGCCGGAAGCAGAAAACAAAATAAGAACAACCTTGATGCTTGGTCTGGTTTTTGTTGAAACGGCAATCATCTATGCACTTGTAATTGCAATACTTATCATATTCGTACTATAAAAGGAGGGAGTTATCATGAACGTGCCACTTAATATTGACTGGCAGCAGATTCTTCTTCATTTACTGAATTTCGTGGTCTTGTTTGCAATATTGTATTTTCTTTTATACAATCCTGTAAAGAGTTTTATGAACAAAAGATGCGAGTATTACAAAAATCTTGACGACGAGGCAAAAGACAATTTACGCAAAGCTGAAGAATTAAAGCAAGAATACGCTGATAAACTGCGCTCTGTTGATGACGAAATCGAGGAAAAACGACAGGCAGCATATCAGGCGATGTCCGAAAAGAACGAAAACAGTCTGCGTCAGGCAAAGCAAAAAGCCGAGCAAATCGTTTCCGATGCATACAAAAAAGCCGAAAACGAGCGCAGCAGAATTTTGGAGAACGCCGGAAAAGAAATTGCGGATATGGCAGCAGAAGCCGCAGAAAAAATTGTTATTAACGCAAGTACATCCGATGCTTATGACAATTTCCTGAGTTCTGTAAAAAGGAGCGAGGCAGATGAATGATAAGATTTGCGCAAAGACTGCCGTTCTGTACTCAGATACTCCGCCGAATGACAATCAGGAGCAAAAATTTCTTGAATTTCTCAAACAAAAATACAATGATGACATTTCATTGGTATGGAAGAAAACCGATACACTGAACGGCGGATTTAAGCTGTCGGTGGGGTCGGAAATTTACGACTGGAGTATCGACGGACGGCTTTCACAATTTAAAGAAGCACTGTCCAAACTGCAAAAGCAAGGCAGTGATATTATTCCTTTAATCCGCGAAACCGTTAAAAACTGGACTCCCGAGGCAATTGCCGAAGAAGTCGGTACCGTCCTGACGGTAGGTGACGGAATTGCAACGGTAAGCGGTCTGAAAAACGCAACATACGGTGAAATTTTGATATTTTCCTCCGGTATACGCGGTATGGTTCAGGATTTGCGTGACGGTGAAATCGGCTGTATCCTTTTCGGCAGTGACGAGGAAATCAGCGAGGGCAGTAACGTAAAAAGAACCGGTAAAACAGCCGGTATTCCCGTAGGCGATGAATTTATCGGACGAGTGGTTAATGCTCTCGGCGTTCCGATTGACGGTCAGGGCGATATTTCTACCGAAAACTACCGCCCCATCGAAAATCCGGCACCCGGCATTATCGACAGACAGCCTGTAGACACTCCTATGGAAACAGGCATACTCGCAATCGACTCTATGTTCCCTATAGGACGCGGTCAGCGTGAGCTTATAATAGGCGACCGCCAAACCGGTAAAACCGCAATTGCAACAGACACCATTCTTAACCAAAAAGGCAAGGACGTTATCTGTATTTATGTTGCAATAGGACAAAAGGCAAGCTCCGTTGCACAGCTCGTACAAAATTTGCGCATAAAAGGTGCAATGGAATATACAATAGTAGTAAACGCATCTGCAAGCGAGTCTGCACCTATGCAGTATATCGCACCGTACAGCGGCTGTGCACTCGGCGAATATTTTATGAATAAAGGCAAAGACGTTTTAATTGTATACGATGATTTGTCAAAGCACGCAATTGCGTACCGTTCGCTCAGCCTGTTGCTTGAACGTGCACCCGGTCGTGAAGCGTATCCGGGCGATGTATTTTATCTGCACTCAAGGCTTTTGGAACGCAGTGCACATTTAAGCGAGGCAAACGGCGGCGGAAGTATGACGGCACTGCCTATTGTTGAAACGCAGTCGGGCGATGTTTCGGCGTATATTCCGACAAATATTATTTCCATCACCGACGGACAGATTTTCCTTGAAAGCGATTTGTTTTTTGCCGGTCAGCGTCCGGCGGTAAATGTCGGTCTTTCGGTTTCGCGTGTCGGCGGTGATGCGCAGACGAAGGCAATGAAGAAAGCCGCCGGTGCGATTCGTCTTGACTTGGCACAATACCGCGAAATGGAGGTTTTCACTCAGTTTGCAAGTGACCTTGACGATGCCACAAAAGCACAGCTCGTTTACGGACAGGGCTTAATGAGAATGTTGCGCCAAAGACAGTATGCGCCTTATACGCAGTCAGAACAGGTTATAATATTGGTTGTTGTGTTAAATCACCTATTTCAAAACGTTGCAGTGAATAAAATATCGTCCGAAATTGCTGACCTTTTGAAATTTTTTGCTGAAAAGCATCCGGAAATTGACGACGAAATCTGTTCAAGCGGTACTCTTGACGATGAGTTAAAGAATAAAATTATACGTATAGCAAAAGAATTTTTGCAAGGACGGTGATATTATGTCCGGTACTAAGGAAATTAAAAATCGTATAAAAAGCGTTAAAGATACACAAAAAATCACAAATGCCATGTACTTAATCGCATCAACAAAGCTTAGAAAAGCCAAAAGTGACCTTGATAAAACAAGACCGTATTTTAATGCGGCAAAGGGTGAAATTAAAAGAATTTTCAGAACCTCTGAAGAAATCGAAAATAAATATTTCTACCCGATAACCGGTGAGCATGAGCTTCCCGGGTCATACGGCTATCTGGTTATAACCGCCGACAAAGGACTTGCCGGTGCGTATAACCAGAATGTTATCAAAGAAGCTGTAAAACTTATGCACCAGCACCCCGCCCCTAAGCTGTTTGTTGTGGGCGAGTTCGGACGGCATTATTTTACCTCTCATAATATACCGATTGAGCAAAGTTTTCTCTACACGGCGCAAAGTCCGACAATACACAGAGCAAGAGAAATCTCGGCGATACTGCTCGATCTGTTCGACAAGCAAAAGCTTTCAAAGATTTTTGTTATTTACACTGATATGCAGGGCGCTGTAAATTCGCAGGCTTGCTCTGCAAGACTGTTGCCGTTTCACCGTGCACAGTTTATCAGTCCGGACATAAAAGAGGAAAAGCTGAAAATTCCTTTTGAATTTCAGCCGTCTATGGAAAAGGTTTTGGATAATATAGTTCCGAGTTATGTAACGGGATTTATATACAGCGCACTTATAGACAGTTTCTGCAGTGAGCAAAATGCACGTATGAATGCAATGGATTCGGCAAACCGAAACGCGCAGGAACTTTTGGATAAATTGTCACTTCAATATAACCATATTCGTCAAAGTGCCATAACTCAGGAAATAACCGAAGTATCATCAGGTGCAAAAAGTATGCGAAACAAAGAAAACAGACAAACTTACAAGGAGGTGTAAAGCGAATGAACGGAAAAATTGTACAAGTATCGGGTTCTGTTGTGGACGTGGCTTTTGAAAACGGCAAGCTTCCGAAAATCAAAGAGGCACTTACCGTCACTCTTGACAATAAAACTCACGTTATGGAAGTTGCACAGCATATCGGCGGCGGCAGAGTAAGGTGCATAATGCTTTCCGAAAGCGAAGGCTTATACCGCGGAATGAACGTCACCGCAACCGGAAATAACATTTCTGTTCCCGTAGGCGAAGTAACCCTCGGCAGAATGTTTAATGTTCTGGGCGACCCTATCGACGGCGGCGCACCTATCGACGACAGATGCGAAAAATGGAATATACACAGAAAAGCACCAAGCTTTGAGGAGCAGAGTCCGGCTGTTGAAATACTCGAAACGGGAATTAAAGTTATTGATCTGCTCGAGCCTTACCCTAAGGGCGGAAAAATAGGTCTTTTCGGAGGTGCGGGTGTCGGCAAAACAGTATTGATTCAGGAGCTTATACATAACGTTGCTATGGAACACGGCGGTTATTCGATTTTTACGGGTGTCGGTGAGCGTTCTCGTGAGGGTAACGATTTGTGGAAAGAAATGATTGACAGCGGTGTAATGGATAAAACAGCTCTTGTTTTCGGACAAATGAACGAAGCCCCGGGCGTACGAATGAGAGTGGCTCTTTCCGGACTTACAATGGCTGAATACTTCAGGGACAGAGAAAAGAAAGACGTACTTCTTTTCATTGACAACATTTTTCGTTTTGTTCAAGCCGGAAGTGAAGTGTCAACACTGCTCGGAAGAATGCCGTCGGCAGTCGGATATCAGCCTACTCTTGCCGAAGAAATGGGTTCTTTGCAGGAACGTATAACCTCCACCAAAAGCGGCTCGGTTACATCTGTTCAGGCAGTATACGTTCCGGCGGACGACCTTACCGACCCAGCACCGGCAACTACTTTCTCACATCTGGATGCTACAACCGTACTCAGCCGAAAAATAGCGGAACAGGGTATCTATCCGGCTGTTGATCCGCTTGAGTCAACGTCAAGAATACTGGAGGCAGATATAATAGGTCAGGAGCATTACGACATTGCGCGGCGCGTTCAGGAAACACTTCAAAAATACAGCGAACTGCAAGACATTATTGCGATTCTCGGTATGGAGGAGCTTAGCGACGAGGATAAGCTCGTTGTCGGACGTGCGAGAAAAATACAGCGTTTTTTGGCACAGCCTACTCACGTTGCGGAAAAGTTTACGGGTATTCCGGGAATTTACGTTCCGCTTAAAGAAACATTGCGCGGATTTAAAGCAATTGTGGACGGTGATATGGACAATTACCCTGAAACCGCATTCTATAATGTCGGTACGCTTGACGATGTGTTCAAAAAAGCCGAAAAACTAAAAGAAGGTGAGCTGTAATGAATACCTTCAAGCTTAGTATTCTTGCCGCCGAAAAACCTTTTTACTGCGGCGAATGTGTGTCGCTTGTAATACCTACAAATGACGGTCAATACGGTATTCAGGCAATGCACAGCAATGTAATTGCGGCAATTGTCCCGGGACTTTTGAAAATATCCGCCGCTGACGGCAAAAAGCTCTTTGCGGCAGTGTCGGAGGGTATTATAAAGGTTGAAAACGGCGATGTTATGCTGTTGGTTGACACAGCGGAATATCCGGAAGAAATTGACGAGAACAGAGCCAAGCGTGCGGCAGAGCGTGCCAAGGAAGAAATTCTGCAAAAGAAAAGTATTCAGGATTATTATTCGGCTCAAGCAAAAATGGCACGTGCTATCAGTAGGTTAAAGGCAAAAAACTATATAAAATAACGGCTTATCGGGGCAGAAAGTACTTATTTTTCTGCCCCGATTATATTATTTGTATCCGTTTAACGTTTCCGATTTTCCGCAATTTTCAAGCACGCTGACAGCAATTCATCGGAAAACACCCCCTTTCCTGACATTTGTGCTATATTATCATTGTTTATCCCATAAACCCTTTTAAATCCCTCGGGAACTATTCCTTTGTCCGCCTCGTTCACCAGTGAAATATCAAATTCGCTATCACCTGCCGCAACAACATAATCCTCACCCACTCTTTTTTTCAGCCGCTTTACCGCCCTCCCTTTACTAAGCTCTTTCGGTATAACATATATTTTGTCGTTGATTCCAAAAATATCCGCAAGTTCCGAATTGATTATATTTTTCAAATCGTTTACAACGCTTTGTGCATATTCACACTTTGTAAATAAAAACAAATTCTCAACATAGCGCAATTCAAAGTATCTGCGCTCGTCCTTTTCCAGAAAATCAAACGCTTTTTGAATATCCGCACAGCTTTTCTTAACTAAATTAAGCGATTCGTTGTACCAATTTTCATCTTTCTCACCGTCAACAAGCAGTACGCCGCCGTTGCACACAAGCGCATACTCAAATTTCCCCACTCCAAGATTAATTCTTTCATACTGCTCCTGTGTACGCGTTGTTACAGGAATTATCAACGCTTTTTCTTGCAAAATTTTCAGCATTTCAAATGTACTGTCGGAAATAAACGAAAACTCCCGTTCCTTATACACTTCCACGCACCTTTTAGCACTTTTAATATTTCTTCTGTACGAATATATTATTGTGTTATCCAAATCGGTAAATAATATCATAATTTTTCTCTCCAAAAAAAGGTGTGTTACACCGAACACACCTTTTTGCATTATCTTTACACTTTATTTATTCTTGACAAAAATCTTTCTTACAATAAGCTTTCTAATCATATCAACCGGAATAATAAGCAGTGCCAGCAACATAGATACGATTAACGCTCTTGCGTTAAGCATTGTTGTATTGAATACTTTTCCGCCGATTTCGATTATTATCGTCTGCAAAATAAATATCATTCCCATTACCAATACAAAACGTTTATTTTCATTGATATGCTCAAACAAATTCAATTTTTCCGAACGCGTATTCATACTGTTAAATATGATTGAATATATGAAAAACGCAAACATAAACGTCTTTTCGTACAATTCCTTATTTGCACCCTCACGCATTACAAAATCCGTAATACCGCCAATATTTTCCAAAATGAGTATAGAACCCAACGTTATAAATACCGCACTTGTTCCTATTGCCGACTTAATATACGGTGTAAGAATATTATCGGTCCTCAGCGCAGGCTTATCCTTCATATATCTGTCAAGAATAGGCTCACCGCCGAACGCCATCGCAGCCAATGTGTCCATTATAAGATTTATCCACAAAATCTGTACAATAGAGAACGGCTCTGTCCAGCCCAAAATAGGAGCAATAATGTTCATAAGCAGCGTACTGATATTTACAGTCAGCTGAAATATCAGGAATTTGCCGACTGACTTTGCCATTGTTCTGCTGTTCAGCACACAGTCTTTTATCGACGTCAGGCTGTTGTTCAAAATTACAACATCGCCTGCCTCCTGCGCAACCGCAGTACCGTCACCCATCGCAAAACCTATATCCGCTTGTTTTAACGCCGGTGCATCGTTTACACCGTCACCCGTCATTCCGCACACATTATCCAATTGCTGTGAAATAGACACCAAGCGTTTTTTGTCTAACGGCTTCGCACGGCTTACTACCCTAAGATTAGGCAATACCTTTTTCAATTCATCATCAGACATCTTTTCCATCTGTTCATGAGTTAATACAACGTCGTTCTTTTCGTCGTTCAAAATTTTTGCTTCTTTAGCTATAGCTACAGCTGTTTCCTCAGCGTCACCCGTAACCATTACAACCTGTATTCCGGCTGAATTGAGTATCTTAACCGTTTCAACCGCATCGGTTCTTACATTATCTCTCAAACACAATATTGCCAGCAAAACAGTCTTGTCGTTCTCAATTTTAGCAACCGACAAAAGTTTCATTGTTCTTTTTGCCTCGGCAATCATCTGCTGTTCAACCGTTTTTTTGTTTTCCGACGTGAACTCGTGTTCTTCACCGTTAGGAAGAATATAATGCGTTACCTTTTCAATGATGTTTTCCGTCGCACCTTTCCAATACACCACACCGTTTGTCATAGTTGCGGTAGCACATTTTTTCTCGGAATCAAAACCGCTTACATCTTTTACCTTAGACATATCGGTTTTTGTATAGTCATAACCGTTATTCAAAGCATATGTCAGCAAAGCTCTGTCCATATTGTTACTGCCTATGGCTTTGCCCTCCGAAACCTTAGCCAGATTATTTATTGTAATACTTTCAATAAACTCACTAGTATTAAGATTGTCAATTATTTTTCCGTCACCGGTTATAAATTCAACCAAAGATAAATTTCCCTGAGTAATTGTACCTGTTTTATCGCTGAACAATACATTCATATACGCCGAATCCGAAAACGCCGCTTTATGACTTACAAGAATATTCTTCTTGTACATCGACTCGGTGTTCATCGACTGCACCAGGCTGTTCATCATAGGCAAGCCCTCAGGAACTGCCATAATTACTATTGATGCCATCAGCATAACCGCCTCGGCTATAGTCAATAGCAATGTTACAACATTGACCGCCTCATTTGCTCCCATTATCGTCAATGTAACGTGCAGTATTCCGGCAATCGCCGCCGCGGCAATTCCGAGCTTACCTATACTTGCCGCTACCGTTTCCAGTTTCAGGCTTGACGTATCTTTTCTTTCTTCTTCGTCGTCGGTAAGCGATTTGTTGATTTTTCCCAATTCCGTATCATCGCCGATTACCGTAGCAAGCATATATCCCTCGCCCGACGTCACAACCGAACCCATAAACACCTTAAACAACGATGCATAATCGGTTGACTCCGCTTCCTTTAAATCGTCCGCCGCAACCTTGAGTTCATCTCTCGATTCACCGTTAAGTGCCGCCTGTGATACACTTATATGTCCGTCAATCATAATACCGTCTACCGGTATTTTATCACCCGGCTGTATAAGCACAGTATCTCCTTTAACAATTTCCGAAGTGAGTATATTTA
Source organism: uncultured Lachnospiraceae bacterium (assembly GCA_964422725.1). Lineage (GTDB taxonomy): Bacteria > Bacillota > Clostridia > UBA1381 > UBA1381 > CAKSNH01. Next base: position 15,066 of record CAYRCC010000007.1, on the reverse strand, counting down.
TAAGCTTACCGTTTCTCATAACTTTGGCATATGTTTTGCTATACTCCTCCTGAAGTGCCTCACTTCGACTGCTGTTTCTGTATTCGGACAAAGTGCTGAAACCCGTTGCCAAACCTATTGCAACAACAATACTCAAAATCTCCATTACATCGTTTTCGCCGGATAACCCAGGAACAAAAGCACCTAAAACCGCCAGCACAACTTTCAGCAACAGCGCACCGCACAACACTTTAATCCAAATATCATTAAATGCGCCGATAAACATTGACCATAAGGACTCCGCTTCCTTCTTTGCAAGCTCGTTAGTACCGTACTTTGCCTTACTCTCGTTCACTTGACTGTCAGAAAGTCCCTTCATTAACTCATCTTTGTTAATTTTACTCATTACTGTTTTATATCCTCCTCTAAAAAACAGGGAGAATTTATAAAAACATCTTCTCCCTGTTCCCGACAAAATTAATCTCAGCAGTATCTGCCTGTCAATTCAGCAAGACCCGGATCGTTTGTGCCCTGTCCTATTGCGTTAAACTTCCATTCTCCGTTGTGACGATATACTTCGCCGAATATCATCGCCGTCATTCCCGAATAATTATCCGTAAGACTGTACTTACACATCTCTTTGTTGTTTCTGGCATCTACCAATCTGATAAATGCATTTTGAATCATTCCGAAATTCTGATTTCTCTGCACAGCCTGATAAATATTTACAACAAATACTATTCTGTCATACTCCTGCGGTATTCTCGATAGATCAACTATAATCTGTTCATCATCACCGTCACCGGCTCCCGTAAGATTATCGCCCTGATGCGCAACCGTTCCGGTAAAATGATTCAAATTACCAAAATAAATCACATCGTCCGTATTTGTCAATCTTCCGTTTTTCAGCATAATCGCCGAGGCATCGCAGTCAATAGCCTGCTGTGGTGCGCTGAACAGCGTTCTGAAAAAGCCTCCCGAAGATTGCTTAACTTCGTCCCAACCAAGTCCAACAACTACCTTTGACAACCCTGCATTGTCTTTTGATAAACTGATTTTCTGCCCTTTTTGTAAGCTTACTGACATAATTACCTTCCTACTTTCCTTACTGTTTTCTGCAATAATTAAAAATCCTACTTATAATGTCCTCTTAAAAGCTAAGCCATACCGCTCCGATAAACGCTGTATGTTGATTACGATGCCTGTATTCCGTAATGAGCGCAAAGTGCCGCCAATCCCCCCTGGAAACCGCTGCCTATTGCATTAAACTTCCATTCTCCGTTGTTTTTGTACATTTCTCCAACAACAACAGCCGTTTCGATTGAAAAATCTTCTCCAAGGTCGTACCTTATCATTTCAGAACCTGTACTTTCGTCCACCAATCGTATAAATGCATTTGATACCTGTCCGAAATTCTGACGTCTTGTTTCAGCATCATAAATAGTTACGGTAAATGCTATTTTTTCGATATTAGCCGGTACTTTTGAAAGGTCGATTTGAATCTGCTCGTCATCACCGTCACCCTCACCTGTCAAATTGTCGCCCATATGCTTAACCGAATTGCTTGTATGAGCCAGGTTGCCGTAAAAGATAAATTCCTTTTCGGTAGGACATTTTCCGTCAGCACCAAGCATAAATGCCGCCGCATCAAGGTCAAAATCCGTTCCCGAATCAAACGCATTAACGTCCCAACCCAATCCGACCATTATATTCTTTAATGACGGATTACCTTTTGTTAAATCAACTTTTTGTCCTTTTGATAGATTAATTGGCATAATAATTTTCCTCCTTAAAAATAATACATTTTATCTTAACCGCTTACGCTTTTGCGGGCGGCATATGATACTGTCTGTTAAAGTCTGCTTTAATAGTTTCCAGCCTTGCTTGGTCCTCAATACGCTTTCTTCTTGCATCTTCCTGTATTCTCTTGGTTTCTTCTATACCGGACGTAATTGTTCTCCACGTATTTTCAAGTGTTTCTATCTGAATTGAGCTGCCTGAGGCAAGTCTTGCCGTTGTCTTTGACACTTCAACGGTATTCTGTGCATTTTTGATAAGCATTTCGTTTGTACGCCTGTCCAGCTCCGCCATTGACTCAGCCTGAATTTTCTGACGTTTTAACAATATAGCCTGTGCCAACGCCTGTTTAAACACAGGAAGTGTAACAATAAACGCCGAATTTATTTTTCTCACCAGATTATAATTGCTAAACTCCATAGTTTTAATCATCGGTATTGACTGCATTGCAACATTCTCGGCAATCCGCAGATCCTGTGTACGCTGTTCCATCATCATCAATGCCTGATTCAATGTGGTAAGCTCAAACTGAATTGACTGGTCACCGGTGGTTTCCATATCGTTTCTGCGCTGTTCGATATACGCCTCAATTTCCTTGCACGCCTGTTCTCCCGCCAATATATATTTTACCAGCTCGTGATAATAATTCACATTGCTTTCAAACATCATATTGAGCTTTCTGTTCGACTGCTTTATCTCCGACTCATATCCTTTCAGCTGAACATAAATCTTGTCAACCTGTTCTCCCATAGTATGATATTTTGCCAGTATCTTATCCAATTGCTTTTTTAGATTTCCGAACAATTTCCCGAACAGTCCCGGCTCATTTTTAATTTCTTCTATATCGAACTGCTCCATAACCTTTGCCAATACCTTAAGCATTTCACTCGTATCGTCCAGCTGTGACATATTCATACTGTTCAATACAACATCCGATGCCTTTGAAATCTCCTCCGCAACAGCCGCACCAAACGAAACAATCGTATCAAGATTATTTATTTCTATCGTGCTTACTATTGCATCAACCTCCTGAGAATTGACAAGCTGTGTATTCATTTGTTCCCTGTCCGCGACGATGTCATACTGTTCCACCACCGCAATTTCCTCTGTGGGTGCATTAGCTGTCGCCGCAGCCGGTGAAGCCGTTGTTTTGCTAAAATCAATTGCCATTTCAATTACCTCTCTTAAATATTTTATCACGCCACCTATGACGTGTACTGTCAGTTGCAATGTTTTTCATATCCGGTACGTGCAGGTCGTATCTGTACTCGCCTATTTGGTGTTCCTCCATTGCTTGTCCGGCGAAATGCTTTTCAACACTCCTATATCCGGTCGGCACAAAGAAAACCACATCAAAGCCGACCAAATTAAGGAAAGCCGCAACAATGGAATCCTCAAGCGATATCATTTTATCCGCTGTGTTCAGATACACAAGTTTCGGGTTTTTCTTCGTAAAATCAAATTTTTGAATCATTCTCACTACCTCTTTCGGTAAATTGAGAATTTGTGCAATAACCGTATATTCCGTTCCGTTTTCGCCTATACCTTTAATCAATCTTTTTTCAAGCATAAGCTCCATTTTGTCCAGTATAAGCTCCTGTATTTCATCTCTTAATATCGCATACGGATATTTGGAATGATTCTTTATTTTGTTTTTCAGCAATCTCCCGTTTTGGTAAAATTCAGTTGCATAAGCTTTCATCGGGTTCGAGGCTGTCGAATCTATAAACGGCACGCCCTTTACAAATAATGTTTCATCTGTCAGCAACTGTTTTATCGATGCCCAATACGGTATTGTCATACCGTCCTTTACACCCGAAATTTTTGCAAAAATCACAGGAACATTGACCACACCGTCAGCCGTGCTGAAACTCGGTCTGTATTTCAGTTCCTGATTCCACAAAATACCTATTTCCTCGTAAATAGTCTGCAAATTGATAACGCTGATTTTGCTGTATTGCTGATTTCTATACATTCCGCTGTCCTGATACATAAGCGTGTCAAGCTCACGCTCGGCGTGATATGCCGCTGTAGCAATCTGTGCCTGCGAATTGTTTTCCGGAAAAACATCTAAAGCAACGCTTTGCGGATAATTAATTTCATAAAGCAATCTGTCTTTAAGACAGCATTTGTAATTCAAATTAGGGCACAATATCAAAACGTCGGTCGGCGTTCTTGCCAAAAACTTCAAAAACATCGCCTCATTATCGTTTCGACACCCACCCATACTTATATAACACGAAATTTCCGCTTTTTTTCTGTTTGAAAACAAACCGTTTTCGTATCTTTTCAACCAACATAGCAAATAGACAGCCTTATTCATCAGTCGATTTACATTTTCTCCGATTTTCTCTCTTGCCTCCAGCATTATATCAACAAACGCTTTGCGCAGTATTCTCTGCAATTCCGCATCGGCGGCAAACTTAATGTTTTCAGCCAAACCCATAATCAATTGGTCGCTGTTTGCATAATTTGCACGTTTCACCTGTGATATTTCGTCATTTGCGGGTTTGGGTATTTCGCCGTTCACTATAACCGTTTTTCTTCCGGAATTTTTCAATTCAAGCTGTAATTGATACAGCTCATTCGCATACGTAACTTTATCTTCAACACCGCATATTCTGTAAAAACAATTATAAAACAGGTTTTCGTCAGTACCTCTTGCCGCCGCGGCTTTCTTAATATCCTCCAAACCCTTGCCGCTTATCCACGCATTTGTGCAGTTCAGCGTATTCGGACGTACACCGTACAGCCTTTCGTTATTCAGTGTCTGCTGTATTTTCTCGCGTACACTTTTAATGCAATAACCCTCGGGAAAATTCACCATATTTGCCATTTGCAATTTATCCGACAGACGCGACTCGGTGTCCAGCTTTAAGTAATCGCCGTCACCGTTATATTGCAGCAATACAACATCACAGCCGGAATCCGACAAAATGCAAATCAACATCAATTCATATATACTTATACTTCCCTCGTAAAGTATCTTCGGTACTTTATCCTCGCCAAGCTGATTTGCTACTCTCTCAAATCTGTAATACAGCCAGCACATAAATTTGATATACGCATTTTTTAATATATTATCATTTTTCCCGTTTTTTTTCATTAAAATCAATGTATTATATATTGATTCCGACACAATCTGCCTTTGAAAATCCTTCATTCGCGGCAACCACTTTTTTAACCTGTTTTCTATAAAAGCTTTATCCGCCTGAAAATCCATACCCATAATTTCATTGTAATATGAAAGATTTTTTTCGTCAGGATTCGGTATTTTACCTTCTATCACCGCTCCGGTACGTTTCGCCTCCGCATAATATCTGCGAATAAACTCATCTATTTCGGCATTATATCCATTGATTCTGTAAAAGTAAACTTCATTATCACTACGTTTTCCCGCATCCGTAAAAAAATCATCAAGACTTCGGATTTTTTTATGTTCTGCCATAAACGCTCTCACCTTCAATATCTATTCATTTTGTATTTATTCATAATCAATCCCAAAACCGACCCCATAATTCCGCCGAGTATATGCGTCAGGTTTGACACATTATCTCTGATAAGCAATCCCGAATATATCTGCTCACCCATATACATAACCGCAACCAAAACAAAGGTTAACGGAATTTTCCCTTCCTTAACGCTTGTGAGCGACGACAGTAATATAAAAGCAAACACCACTCCGCTCGCTCCCAACAGCTGTACATCGGGAAACAGAATGAAATTGGCAAGTCCGGTAACAAATGCCGTTGTTAAAATCACAAACAGTATATTTGACGAACCGTATTTTTCCTCCAGCATAGGACCTATAACCAACAGCATCATTATATTTCCAAAAAAATGTTCCCAGTTTGCGTGACCTGCCACGTGTCCAAAAAATCGAATATATGTCAGCGGATTCATCAATGATGAACGATATACGCTAAACAGTGTATTTGTCGTTGCTCCTTTGGTTATCATATCCAATATCATAACCGCAAAGCATACCAGCACAAAACCCAACACAACCGGCGAATTAAACGAGATTTGTATTTTTTTGTCATTATTTCTCATAAATACACCTCTTAAGCTCAATTTCCAATCATATATGAGTATATCACATTAAATTACTCTTTTCAATACATTATTATAAATTTTGACACATCACATATCACTTTTTCTCAAAATTATGACATAAATCCCTTGGCAAACGCCAAAATATTTTCATACCCAACGGCAAGATTGAGATTTTGCCCGTCGTCCATTCCCGCAGTGCTTATACCGATAACCTCACCGTACATATTCAGCACAGCTCCGCCCGAACTGCCGTGGGATATCGGCGCGGTAAACTGTATCATATCAACACCGTCAATTTTTCTGAACCCTGAAATTATTCCGTCCGAAACGGAATTGAACAAACCGAGCGGACTGCCTATCGCAACTACTCTCTGTCCTCTCACCGGTTTTGTTTTTCCGCTGTAAATCGGAATAGGCGTCAATTGTCTGTTTATTCTGATTATAGCCAAATCGGTTGCATAATTATACTTTATTACTTCGTTCGTCTGATATACCTCGTCATCATCTTCTATTCTGAGCGAATAATATCTTCCTCCGGCAACCACGTGATTATTCGTCAATATATAGCCGTTTCTGCCGAGCATAATCCCCGACCCCGTTGCAATAACATCACCGTTATCATTGTGTACAGCAATCATCACAACAGACGATGCCTGCCGCGCCAATTCTTCAAAGTCCTTTTCATTTTTGGATTTCTGTTCACTTTTTGTTTTTCCGCTGTCGGCTGTTTCGACTGTGTTTTGACTTTGCCGTGCCGTCTGCTGTGTAACGGATTGGGGCTGTATGTGCGGCAAAGCGCCGTCTGTATTGCTTGCTTTTTTAGGTATGTAGTTATTCAGGTGTATTTTCCCGAAATCACCTATTTTAAATTCACCTACATATTGTTTTAAACCGTCATTGATTTCTATATCCGCCCGATTTTCAACAAGTAAAACATCACAGCCGAAAAAAGTCAAAAACAAGTAGAACAAAAGTTCCTGTTCCTTTACAACGTTATCTGCCAGCACCTTTATACAGCGTTTCTCATTCCAATCGTCTAAAATCGCTCCGACAGTCCTATCAAGCCAGAAAAATATTTTCACCATTAAATTCTTTTCCATAGAATCGGTTATACATTTCTTTTCCTTGCAATAAAGTTCGGCTGTACGCTGTGCCGCTCTGCTTATTGCTAAGTTGAGCGGCGGATTGGTTTTGAAAAGACAAATCTTTCTTTCATTCTTCCACGCTGTATATAACTGTGAATACCTGTCTATATCGGCTCTGTCAACCAAATTCGGCAATTCGTTTATACGTATATACTTTAGTCTGTTTTTCTGCATTTCGCCGAGCATACGCTTGTCTGCTTCGTCTATCAACGCCGCCAGATTTTGAGTTTCGCCGAGCATTTTAACAAAATATACATCACGCACATTATTAAATAAACCGCCTTTTACATTCAAAAAAGCATCTATACAATCAACACTCATTACATTATATCTGTATACAATATCCGCCATCGACATATGCACCTCTTAATTTCTCATTTTCAACTTATTTTATCATATTTTGCATTTTCAGTCTATCTTTTTTGTAAATTAAATGATATAATTGTACCAAAGTATAAAATTTTATTACAGACTGTAGAAAAAACCAAAAGATTTTATACTGCAGACATTCAAAAACAGTAAAATTGAAAATAATGAATACACACTCTGTTATACATAAGCTTAAATTTTCAAAACAGTACAAGGAGGCTATATCTTGAAAGATAATATATTATACTACAGTGTCGGAGCATTGCTTTATGCGCCGGCAAACAAGGAAAGTATTGCCGACTCAGTTATAAATGAAAGGTTTGGCAAAAAATTTTCACTGGCATTATGTCTTGAAGATACAATTAATGACAATTTTGTGTTCGAGGCTGAGCATAAGCTCGTTCATTCCGTCAACACAATATATACCGCTCTTGAAAAGAAAACATTCTACTTGCCCAAAATCTTTATACGTGTCCGAAATCACGCACAGATTCCGCGATTAACCGCCGCTCTCGGTCAAAGCATAGAGCTGATAACCGGATATATAATACCGAAATTTTCCGTCAATACCGCCGATTTGTACATAAAAGAAATAACAGCGGCAAACAAAAAAACAGGCAAAAATTTATACGTAATGCCCATTTATGAAAGTTCGTCGATAATTGACCTGACACATAGGTACGAAATATTGTACAGACTCAAAAATTCACTTTCCGAAATTGAAAGTCTTGTTCTGAATATACGTGTCGGCGGCAACGACCTGTGCCACTTTTTCGGTTTCAGACGGCATTCGGACGAATCAATACACCGAATAGGCCCGATTTCAAATATTTTCTCGGATTTGGTTACGGTTTACGGTTCGGACTATGTAATTTCAGGACCTGTTTGGGAATATTATTCGGGCAGTAACTGGCAGGAAGGCTTGATTAATGAAATAAATGACGACAAATTATGCGGTTTTGTCGGAAAAACCGTTATCCACCCCAACCAAATACCTGTGGTGAATAATGCGTATGCCGTTTCCGAAAGCGATTTTAATGATGCACAGTCAATTGCCGAATGGAACGAAAATTCGGATTTGCTCGTCAGCGCAAGCGCCTCCCGCGAACGAATGAATGAATATAAAACCCATATTAACTGGGCAAAAAGAACGCTGTTTCTCGCACAGACGTTTGGAGTAAGATAGCCGCAAAATGTCTGCGGATTTTTCGGTACACAGCCAAAATCCGCAGACAGCCGATTCGCCTAAGGTCTTTAGCAAGCCAATACACCGACGGCATTATATAAACCTTTTGACACTGTGAATTTTTATGTATCCGCCATATTTTTTATTATACCGCAGCATTTGTAATGTGTTAACGGATAATATTCCACAGATACACCCTTTTCCACAGTCAGTTGTATCAAATGTTCAAGCTGAGGATTATCTTTATAATTTGGGTTAATCAGCACTTTCCACGGTATTCTCCTCAAAAGTACGCGGGTGGTTTCGCCGATACCCGGTTTTATCAAATTTATATCCGAAATATTGTATTTATCGGCTATCTGTCTGACCTCATCAATCCCATATCCGTCAATTTTCTCTTCACAAGGCGAATTATGCATATCAAATTCGGCTTCTATAGCATTTATAAATTCATATGATAAATCCGCTTTCTCCAATTCCTTGTAATACACAGCACCGTGAAAATCGTTTTCCCCTATGATATCAGTTCGCAAAAACGTTCTGCTTATCAATCCCGAAACCGTACTGTTCAAACACGAACTCGGAATAAGAATATCTTCATGTGTTCCGCAAAATTCAGTCACATTTGCCGGATCGGATATAACAGCAATATCGTCGGATACACCGTCATATTTTGCTGTTTCCTTTTTTAATTCACTCAAAATCGCACCCTTTCCAATCCAGCCGTCAACAAACAAAAGCTGTGTCGGTTCAAAGTGCTTGAGCAAATATTTCATTGCATTATCGTCTATACCGCGTCCGCGTATGATGGATACGGAATAATGCGGCATATTTACTTTGTATTTTTTTGCAATATACCTTTTTATCAAAATTCCAATCGGTATACCCGCTCTTGCCAACGATACCAATACCGTACCGTCACCTTTTTTTGACATTATTTTGTCCGACAGAATCCCGACTGCGCGTGCCACTGTGCCGGAATGGTTATCCAAAGCCTGTTTATACACCCGCATATACACATCTGTAGGCACATATTCAATCGGCAGCATTTCACTGTAATGCTTTCCGTGCTGAATCAATTTTTCTCTTTCTTCCGTCGGCTGCGGCTTCACCAAACCGGTTATATCCTTCAAAAGCAATACCACATCATCTTCACTGTACGAGCTTTTCACTTCAACACCACCTAACCACCTTAACTGCAGTATTTTTCAAAGTCAACGCATTCAGCAATGATAATAACCCCGTTTCGTCATTTGCCAACGACTCCGTTATCACCACGACTTTATCATATTCACCGATATCGTATATAAATGTTTTTCTTTTGCTGTCATACACGCTTGCCAGTTCATATCTCGTATGCAGCGGATACTTCGGATTTTTGCTGACCTCGGCCGGACTTCTTGTAGTGGAGTGACACCTCACCCTGCATCCGATTTTCTCTATTTCACTTCCGACAAACAACGCCGGATACATAAACTCCTCCGTACCTATCACCAAAACGCTGTCATTTCTGTCGAACTCAATATTTTCGAGTACTTCCGCCGATAGTTTTTTACAAGCTGATACATATTCTTTTGAATCCGTCAGCCGCCTTGTATCCGTTCTGCCCTTTATGTTAATTACATCGCAAGCGGCGGCAGTGCCGAAATTCGGCTTTACATACTCACCGTCCGCCGTAAATGACTCGGCTCTCTTTTCAAAATCACTGTTATCTATTTTCAGCAAGCTGTAAACCGATATATTATTTTCTCTGTAAACCGCAAGCGAATCCTCATTCATACCGTTCAGCAGCGTCAATACCGAAAACCTTATGTGTCCGGGATATATTTCTCTCAATTTTCCAACTATATTCATAATCGTATTTCCGGTTGTAAGTTCATCTTCGGCAAACACAATATGTTCCGTAGTTTCAATAACCGCATCTATATCGTTCTTTATAAGTTTCTGCTGTGTTGCATGGCTATGTGCTTCCGAGAAAAATATATATTCCGCGCCAGCAATATTCTCACGGGTAGTTTGAATATAGCCTGCGTTCAGAGTAATTGCGGCTTGCGCACCGATTGCCGTAGCCGTTTCGGCAAAACCAATAACTATAGTCTTTTCCGCATCACATTCATTTGATATTTTCTTTGCCAAATCATCAAACAATTTTATAGCTTTACTCGGACTTACGGGAATATGCTTTCCCTGTATCGGGTTCACAACCAAATACCCTCTTTTTTTATTATTCTCGCGTTTTGCAATTTTAACCAACTCTTCTATGCTGTACTCCATCTTAAAATATCCCCTTTTAAATTTATATCAATTATATCAAAAACAACAGAATTTCGCTTCATACCGCAAATCAATTTTTACTCATTCCATTACCGCACAGCATATCTTACCTTTAAATGCCACACCGTATTTGATTATATTCTTATACCCGCGTTTCTTCGCTTCTGCATCGTATTCACGGCCGTTTATCTGCTGTAATGCACGCTTTGCGGCAGTCGCTGTTTCCTCATTTTTGCCGCACATTTTAAATTCAATAGCATACTGAAATTCAGTATCTTTCCGAATCTTCCCGGACGTGCAATAAGATTATTTTGTCCGCCATAATGCAAAAGCTCGTGTATCAGCTATTCAGTATCATATCCGCACCTCTAAGCCGCATTATTATATTTTGCAAATCATCAACAGACACCGCTGTCATCAGCTATTATAACATTATTCCAACATATAATCAACGGTATTTTTATCTTTAAAACCTCGCTTTGCTTAATATTAATTATTGCTTGACGAAAATTCATATACGGTGGTATAATTAAACTATTGATACGTTATTATAATAAAAAGAAATAAGTTCCTTTATGAAGGAGGATATATTATGCAAATAAGAAGTGCAGTACAAACAGACGATATACAACTCAAATCCATATTCCGTTACAGTACGGAATGCAGCGAAACGTATGCGGACTGGTATTTTGAAAAATGCCGTTCATTCACTCAAACCATAATCGCCGAGGAAAACGGAAAAATACTTTCGGCACTTGAGCAAACACCCTACACTCTTAACATCAACCACACACCCATAAAATCACGCTATATAAGTACCGTTTCAACTCTTCCGGAGCATCGCGGCAAAGGGTACGCACGCATACTCATAACTCAGGCACTGCGCAATATGAAGGAAAACGGCGCTATGATATGTTTTGCCGTTCCGCCGTCATATAAAATGTTTAACAAATTCGGTTTCAGACTGACACACCAATTCAAGCAGTACAATATTGACATTAAAAATATTCCGGCGTATCAAATGACATCAAGTGTGGAAAGAGTCGGCAAGGACAATGTTTCCTCAGCACTGCTTGCCGGAATTTACGATAAATTTACACTCGGCAAAAACGGATACGTTATCAGAACTCCGGATATCTGGAAACGTATAACCGAGGATCTGCACGACAATTTCGGCGGATACACAGCCATAGTCCGTTCTGCTGACGGAACTGCCGTCGGGTACATTATGTATATTATCCGCGGCAGAGAAATGCATATATATGAAACCGCATATGTCAGTCACTCGGCATACACAGCAATTATGAGTTATATAAGGTCACATATTACACAGGTTGACACAGTTATTATGAAAGCTCCGTCAGATGACCTATCATATCTGGATTTTGCGGATAACCGCACCGCCGTCGGTCTTTATCCGCTTGTAACATCAAGAATTACAGATGTTAAAGCGGCTCTTGAGGTCGCCGCCTCAAAAGGCTTTGCCGGAAACCTTAATATACAGGTAATTGACAGAATTATAGAAGATAACAACGCCGTTTACTCAATTTCACAGGACGGTGTCGCAATTGCCGGCGAGGGAGTTGCGGCAGATATAATGTGTGATGTGGGTACGCTTACACAATTGTTTATGGGATTCATATCGGTAACAGAAGCTGAAAAACTCAATCTCGTAAGCGGCGACATACAGTCAGCGGACAGATTATTCCCCAAAAAGGATAATTACATTAATATGCTCTTGGTTTAAGCAAACAGAAAATCCTCCTGTGACAGAATTGTCACAGGAGGATTTTTGCCAATCAACCCTATTTATTTGTTTTTTAGTCAAGCACTGCTGTTTCTGTAATCTCAGCTGTTTCTTCAGCTGTTTCCTCTTTCGCTTTGTTTCTGAGCTTCACTATTGCATTACCTATCAAATGAAGTGCTATACCGGCAATAATGGCGTATACCAAATCCAAGAATATCGTAAGCACAAACGTTACCGTCATAACCGCAAAATTGAGCTTATTCTTTTCTTTCCACATCTGCGAAAATACTTTCCAATCTCCCATATTGTATGAAACAACCGCCAGTACCGCACCCAGACACGCAAGCGGAATATACTTCGCAAGCGGCATAAGTGACACCAAAATTATAAGCAGTGTTATTGAATGAACTATACCGGCAATCGGTGTTCTTCCGCCGTTTTTTACGTTTGCCGCTGTTCTTGCTATTGCACCGGTTGCCGGTATACCGCCGAACAGACCCGTCATAACATTGGCAACACCTTGTCCTATAAGTTCAGCGTTTGCATCGGATTCATCATCAATCATCTTATCCGCAACAACTGCCGACAAAAGCGACTCTATAGCCGCTAAAAATGCAATCGTAAACGCTGACGGCAAAAGCTCGATTATTAATGACGTACTGATTTGCGGAACTGCAAATTTCGGCAGTGCAGACGGGATTTCTCCGTATGCGCCGCCAATCGTCGACACTCCGAACGGAATAAACGTAACGAGCAGCGTTGTAATTATAATAGCGATCAGCGAACCCGGGATTTTTTCGTTAATCTTAGGCCACAGAATTATTACACCGAGCGCAATTGCCGACACCAATATACTGCCCCAATTGACAGTGCCTATATTCTGAGCATAACATACTATTTTCTCAAGTGCCTCGGACGGTACTTTCTCAATGCCCAATCCCAGCAAATCCTTAACCTGCGTCAGAAAAATAACAATTGCTATACCGTTCGTAAAACCTGCCGTAATGGAAAACGGTACATATTTAATCAACGCGCCAAGCCTGAAAATTCCCATCAAAACAAGTATTATTCCCGCCATAATACCCGATATTATAAGTCCGTCCATACCGTGTTTTTCTATAATACCATAAACAATAACCACAAACGCACCTGTAGGACCGCCTATCTGCACTCTGCTGCCGCCAAGCAGTGAAATAAAGAATCCGGCTATTATCGCCGTGTGCAGACCTATCTCCGGCGACACTCCCGACGAAATCGCCAGTGCAATCGACAGCGGAAGTGCTATAATACCAACTATAACACCGGCGGTAATATCTTTAACCAGTTTTTGACCGCTGTAATCTTTCATTGATGTAATTAATTTAGGACAATACATAAAAACCCCCAGAAATTATTATTAATATTTTAACCGAAAAGAAACAGGTCACACAATGTGCAACCTGTTTGCCTTTCATAATAATTATACATCAAAGAGCATATCTGTTTCAATATCAAAATTCAACTAAATTATGCATATTTACACATTATTTTTAGGTATTTAGTCTATTGAAAAGTCCTCAGGTTTAAAACGGGAGGTTTGAATATTCTTGCGTCTGTGCAGTGTCTTTTTCAAAATATCATACTTAAAATTTACGCAGGTATGACTGACAGAATAAAATCCGTTGTCCATATCACAATGCATATAAAGCGGCACACCCACCGCCGACTTTGCATATTGACAATATTTGCATATTTTTTCTATATTCGGTGAATACATTATGTCATCTCCTTCAAAACAATAATACCATAATATGTAATTTTTGTAAAGTCAAATTTGCTGAAATACTTTTTAAAATTCAGATAAAACTAAGTAGACATAAATCAACACGCTTGCAAAAATATCATAAAGGAATGAATGAATATGAATGACAAAAAGACAATACAGCTTTTAAATGAAGTTTATCAAAGCTCGAAAAATGCAGTCGATGCAATAGATATACTGCTTTGCCGCACAAACTCGCAAAGTTTTCAAAACTCACTCAAAAACAGTCAAAAACATTATTATGATATTGCCGACGAAGCGGCGGTAAAACTGCACGAATACAACAAACTGCCGCCGGACAGCGGTTTATTGAGCAAGCTGGAGCTGTGGGCGGCAGTCAAGTTTGCTTTGTTTTCCGACAGCAGAATTGATGCGATGGCTGAAATTATGATAAACGGCAGTACTCTCGGTATGATTGATATGACCAAAACCGCAAACCAATGCCCTGATGCCGGAAAATACGCTCTGGCTCTTGCGCATAAGCTTATACGCACCGAACAGGAAAATATTGACACAATGAGGGAGTATCTCTGAAATCATACAAATTTTATCACACTGTCGGCAAGCTTTTCAAAAAGTAATTTTCATCACTTTTTGAAAAACCGTAAACAAGGCAGACAAATTCAAATGAGTTTGTCTGCACTTAAATTTTATATGTGTTGTGATACAATTGATGGGTGACAAATAAAAAAAGAAAATAGACTCCAAATAT